>CAYPQK010000061.1:0-20314 GCA_964412895.1 uncultured Spirochaetales bacterium | reverse complement strand
GTACCGCTCCGGGTCAGTTTCACCAACTGCCCGCTCAAGGAGGAATGCGAAAGCCCCGAAGAGGTCAAGTGCGGCGGGAACCTGCGTGACGGCGAAACGCCCGACGACGATCAGACCAAGCCGCTCGCCAGCAATATCGCCGTCGAGTACGCCGAAGGGACCAATTCGCCCGCGAGCGATTCGCCCATCATCATCCCCCCCTCATCGCCCGATCTGACGCTCGGCCAGTTCACCCTTAAGGGGACCGGCGCATCCTCCACCTCCTACTACCAGTTCAAACGCCTCTATGTCCGCATCCAGTCTGACGATACCGCCACGCTGGTCCGCTCCCTCAGGCTCGTCTATGACACGAACGGCAACGGCATCGTCGATGAGGGTGAGGAAACGCTCGGTTCGCCGGTCGATCCCGATGCGGGCACCGCCGCCTTCGTCCTTTCGACCGCCAAATCCTACTTCGCTGCCGATACATTGCACTACTTCCTGATACTCGCCGATATCTCCTACGGCGGCGCCGACCTGAACAAGAAATCGACCTTCCATGCGATCATCGAGAACAAGGATTCGCTGCTCATCGTCGATGCGGGGACACCGGTAGTGACCGGTCCCGCAATAGATTTCGTCGAATACATGCTGGAACCGACCAGCGGCTACTTCATCTTCACCAAGTCCTCCATGGACCCGCCGGTGCCGCCGGTCGACAAGCTCAACAGCGAGGTGACGGTCCTCAACATCCGCGCCAAGGCGCTCGACGGCGACAATGGCATCACCGCCATCACCGTAACGGTCCCCGACGAAGGCTATACGAAGCTCGGCAAGGGGATCACGAAACTCCGCCTCTATGAGGATGTCGACAAAGACGCCGAACCGCACACCAAGCTCGGCGACAAACTGCTGGGCGAGATAACCTCCTTCGGCGATCCCGAAGAGGCGATCTTCAGCGGACTCACGATCAACATCCCGCAGGGAACCGAGAAATATCTTCTCCTGACCTGCACCTTCATGCTGAATCCCGACGAGAAGGCCAAGGTGGTCATCCCCAACGCCGGGGTCAAGCTCTCGGAGACCAAGAACATCATCGAACTGCCGGTCGCCTCGAAGGAATTCGTCAATTCCTGCGATCCGGCCGATCCGAACTGCGTCATGGTCGGCGACGACGACACCGGCGGGTGCGGCTGCGCCATGGTGGAGCCCGAACCGTCAACCCGCGGCTGGCTCTCGATAGTGCTGCGCGGCGCGGCGCTTATCGTGCTCATTCACCGCCGCATGAAACGGACCGACCGCCAATAGGGTCCGATCCGCCGGATTTGCAAAGTTCCCCTTTTACTGCTATCTTGCACCGTGTTTGGGTGAGATATTGCATTTTTCAACGGGGTTCCGATGCCTCTGCTTGATCAGAAGATCATCATAGCGCCCGCCGCGCTGAACGGTACGGTCGACACCCCTTCATCAAAAAGCTACTTCCAGCGCGCTGTCGCGGCGGCGCTTCTCGCCGACGGGGAGAGCGTAATTGAAGGTAATCTCCTCTGCGACGACGCCCGCGCCGCCCTCGGCGTCGCCGAGGCACTGGGCGCCCGGATAACGATCGACGGCAGTACCGTGACGGTGCACGGCGGCATTTTGCCGATACGCGACGAGGTATCCTGCGGCGAATCGGGGCTTTGCATCCGTATGTTCACCCCCATCGCAACGCTTGCCAAAACCCCGGTGACGCTTACCGCCGCCGGGAGCCTCGCGGCGCGGCCGCTCACGATGCTGGAAGAGCCGCTCGCGGCGCTCGGCGCCCGCTGTGTAACGACCAACGGCCACGCCCCGATAACCGTCAGCGGCCCTTTGCAGGGTGGCGCGGCGACGATCGACGGCAGTGTCAGTTCGCAGTCGCTGACCGGACTTCTCATGGCGCTGCCGCTTGCGCCGAAAGATTCGCGCCTCACCATCACCGGGCTCACGAGCCGTCCCTATGTCGAGATGACGGTGGCGCTCCTGCGCGACTTCGGCATCACGGCGAACTGGCGGGAAGGCGACATTTTCGAGATACCGGGCCGTCAGCGCTACACGCCGCGCCGGTACCGTATCGAGGGCGACTGGTCAAGCGCCGCGGCGCTGCTTGCCGCCGGCGCGGTCGCCGGAAGCGTCACGGTACGCGGACTCAACGTACACTCGGCGCAGGCCGACCGCGCGGTGCTCGATATTTTAAAGATGGCCGGCGCGACCGTCACCGTGACGGGCGACGCGGTCACCGCTTCGATCGGCAACCCGCGCTCTATCGTCGCCGATCTCACCGACTGCCCCGACCTTTTCCCGGTGCTCACCGCGCTGGCGCTCACCCTTCCCGGCACCTCGCGCCTAACCGGGGTCTCGCGTCTCCGTCACAAAGAAAGCGACCGCGCCGCCGTACTTATGACCGAGTTCGCGAAACTCGACGCGATCATCACTATCGACGGCGACACGCTTGTTATCAACGGCCTTTCCAAAAGATACTCTGCCCCGGTGACAATTGACCCGCACGGCGATCACCGCATCGCGATGGCGGCCGCCGTCGCGGCGCTCCACTTCGGCCCCATAACCATCGCTGGCGCCCACTGCATCGCGAAATCCTATCCCACCTTTTTTGACGATATCGCGAAACTGACGAACTGAATTTTAGTAGATATTGCCGACCAGACCGGTGACCTTCTTGACCTTCTTTATCTTCTCGACCGCCGCGCTCCGCGCCCGCTGCGCCCCTTCACGGAGCACCCGTTCGACATAGTAGCGGTTCTTGTCGAGTTCTTCGCGCTTCTCGCGCATCGGCTTGAAGAACTGCATGAGTTTCTCCAACAACTCCTTCTTCGCCGTGCCGTAGCCGTAACCGCCGGCGCGATATTTTTCCTTCATCAGCGCCTGTTCCTGCGGCGTCGCGAAGAGTTTGTAGAGGGCGAAGACATTGCATTTATCGGGATCCTTCGGTTCTTCAAGCGGCGTCGAATCGGTGACGATCCCCATCACCTGTTTCTTGAGCTCCTTCTCCGACGCGAACATCTCTATGGTGTTGCCGTAGCTCTTCGACATCTTACGGCCGTCGGTCCCCGGCACCACCGCGACATCCTCGCGGATGAGCGGTTCGGGCATCTTGAACACTTCGGCATTGTACTGCAGGTTGAACTTCACGGCGATATCGCGCGCTATCTCGACATGCTGTTTCTGGTCCTGTCCCACCGGCACCACATCGGAATCGTAGAGCAGTATGTCGGCCGCCATCAGGAGCGGATAGTAGAACAGCCCCACATTGATGGGCTCCCCCTTGTCGCTCTTTTCCTTGTAGCTGTGGGCCCGCTGCATGAGTCCCATCGGCGTCACATTGCCGAGTATGAAGGCGAGCTCCACCACCTCGGGGACCTGCGACTGGAGGAACAGCGTGCTTTTCTCGGGGTCGAGCCCAAAGGCGAGATAGTCGAGAACGACGCCCCACGAGTTCTCGGTCAGCTCACCCGGATCGGGGCAGGTATTGAGGGTGTGGTAGTCGGCGACGAAGTAAAAGCAGTCATAGCCTTTCTTTTGGAGTTCCTCGAACTGTTTGGCGGCGCCGAAGTAATTGCCGATGTGCAGGGTGCCGGTCGGCTTGATACCGGAAAGAGAACGCATCGTGACCTCCACAGTGTTTCAGCGTCCGCATAATCGCATTGACCGGAAACTTAGTCAAGGAAAAGATGGGATGCAACTTGTCAGGGGGTTTTCCACCGTAGACAGGTCCCGGAGCTATCGTCTTCGAGAAAACCGTGATACCGGGCCATCCAGTAGGCGGTCACGAAATCGGTGCCGGCATACGCGACCCCCTTATACTCGCCTTCGACGCCGAGGAACGGTTGCCGCTGCCAGATGAAATCATCCATCGCGCGATACTGGACATCAACGGGATTGGATTCATTGACATAGTTCGCACAGTCGGTCTGAAAGGGAAGATAGGCGGGATCGGCGCTCAGATCGACCGCATGACGATATTTCGGCGGCGGCATGAACTGGGACAACTGCGCATTGGCGACGGTAACAACATCAGTTATACTCTGCTTCTTCCCGGAGAGATAGATATAGGCGAAGAACGAGTTCTTGTGTGTCTTGACCTTTTCCCATATCTTTCCTTCCAGAACATTCGCCAGCATGAAATTAGATAGATCGGCATTTTGCTCAAGACGCATCAAGTTATACATCGGCTCCATCGCGATATTGATGCCGTAATACTTATCCCAACACTTGTTGGTAAAGAACCACAGCTCGGCATTATTTTTCCACGACTGAGCATTGCCGTACCGGGAAGAACCCGAGTAATAAAATGTCATGAGTTCATTGTGCTTTTCTTCAAATCCCGGAACATTGCGCGTCATATCGATGGCAACATTAAAAAGCGCCATGACCATAATGGCGCTGTCTGCACGAGGGATGCCCTGCGGAACCCAGTTCAATACGGGAATTTGCTTTAATAGCTCAGAAATATCCGGAATAAACTCCAACATCCCCTGCATGGTATTTGCACAATTGGGTCCTTCGGCGTGACAGTAATTGATGATCGGCTGTGTGCCGCCGCCGGCCATCTCTTGAGGAATGAGCACCGAGAGCCCCAACTCAACTTTGGGGTGATCGACCGGGATGTTGTCGATACGGACCTCCAGATTGATCTCTCGCAACTTCATCAGTTCGTCGGCCAATTCGATAATGTCATTGCGTATGATCGCCCGCAGATCTTCACGGTGGACAAGAGCGCTATACGCCAGAGAGAACCCGAAAACAAAGCCTTGATATTGATCGCGACTGATATGTCCGCTGTAATTCCATAGCTCTCCTTCGTAGGGCACATTACAGTGCCAACTGGAAGTGTCATTACAATCCTGTTCAAAACTGTAGGTGAGAGAGTCTGCAACGGCCGTCTTGATGGCAAACCGTGACAAGATCGCGGGCACACCGCTTATTTTAAAGAGCCGGTGCATGCGAAGGATCAAAGATTCCATATGCTTTTCAGCCGAATAATCCCCGGTGGTCATATACCGCAACGCCTCGGAACCCAGATAGGTCCCCGTCCAGATCGCGGTGTCGCCGACTCCGGCAACGAAGTCGGGCGTATTGTAATCGGGCGGATCTTTGTAGTAGAAATTCGTCAGATATCCCTGAAACGCCGCTTTGGTGTCGGTCCACCACAGATATTGTCGCGCCCGGTCATGGAGCGCATTGTCCGCATCGTGTTCGCGCCACGACCCGGTTTTTATATCATAATACCCGCACACGCTTCCAGCGTTATCCGTCTCTCCGGGGATACACTCATCGGTGCATTGATCGGCGACACAGGCACCTTTAAGACATCCCGAATCTTCATCGCATAGTTGCTCCGATATTTTGTTGCCGCAGGGCGTTATTTCACAGCCCAGCACTGTATTGTACCCGGCACACCGATCGATAAAAGTTGTCGTATCACACTCATCTTCTATGGTCTGACACGCATCTTCATCATGTAACAAAGGATCTTCTTCCGCCACTTCCTCTTCCGATATATCATTCTCGATACCCTCTTCCGCTATATCGTCCTGAATACCGTTTTCCGTTACGATCATCTCTTCGTCAATAGGATCGGAGTCAAGAAGGTTCTCTGCTTCCGTTAAAACGGTATCGTCGAGATATGAGACTTCATCTTGAGTACAGGACCACACCAGCACACTACATAAAACAACAACAAGGCATCGTAAATAAGTCATTTCCACTCCTCCGATCATATCCCCCAGACCGAGCGGATGCGTGACAGGAGATGGTTGAACGCGGCATCCTGATCGGTGAACTTCCGTACGAGCGCCCCTTTCTCGAAGTAAAGCGCCGAACCGTTCCCGAGCGCCACGCCCAGATCGGCCTCCTTCGCTTCGCCGGGGCCGTTGACCTCGCACCCCATGAGGGCGACGGTGAGGCGGGGACGAAGCCACCAGCGCGCCTCGTCGAAGAACTTTTCGAGTTTATCGTAATAACTGAAAAGCGTTCCGTGGGTCCGGCCGCAGGTGGGACAGGAGACGATCTCGCCGCCCGCCGTGAGGAGCCCGCACGCCTTGAGGATGTGCATTCCCGTCACGATCTCATCCTCCACCGGCCCGGTGAGACTGACGCGGAAGGTATCGGCGAGCCCTTCGTGGAACAGTATCGCGATCCCGGCCGCCGACTTGATGCGGCCGCCGATGCCGCCGCCCGCCTCGGTGATGCCGACATGGAACGGCGCGTCGGTGAACCGCGCGAGCGCCTGACAGGCCGCCACCGTTTCGGGGACCGAGTGCGATTTGACCGACAGCTTGAAGTTATGATACTTGAGGTCATGCTCCAGATATTCGACCCAGCGCCGCGTGCTCTCGACCAGTGCCGCGGCGGTCGGCCCGCCGTGCTTTTCGAGGATATCCTTTTCGAGCGAACCAGCATTGACGCCGATGCGGAGCGCAAGATCGGGCCGCGTGCGGGCCGTCTCGACGATGAGCTTCACCCGCTCCTTCCCGCCGATATTGCCGGGGTTGAAGCGAACACCCGCGACACCCGCCACGATGGCGGCCAGCGCAAGTCGATGGTCGAAATGTATGTCGGCGATGAGGTCGCCGCGAAAATCTTTGGCCAGTTGTCCGAGCCCCAACAGTTCGGCCTCGCACCGCACCGCCGTGCGGACGATGCGGCAGCCCATCTCCAGCGCGCGGTCCGCCTCGGCGAGCGCCGCACCGGTGTCGACAAGCGGGGTGGTGAGCATCGTCTGGATGACCGGCATGCGGCCGCCGCCGATGACGCTCTGCCCCAGCCGTATCTCGCGGCTCATGCGCCGTTTCATTTCGCGAGCCTCCGTACCGCCGCTGCGAAGGCCGACGCGCCGACGCCGAACTTCTCGCGCAGTTCGGCCTGCGTTCCGTGCGGAATGAATTCATCGGGAAGACCGAGCAGTTCGGTCTTAAGCGTCAGATGGCGTCGCGACAATTCTTCGAGTATTGCGCTCCCGGCGCCGCCCGCCACCACATTCTCTTCGATGACGACCAGTTTCTTTATCTTGCGCTTTTTGATGATGTCGAACAGCTCTTCGGGGAGCGGCTTGATGTAGCGCAGGTCGTATATCGAGTAGGTGATCCCCTCTTTTTTGAGCGCCGCAAGTTGGCCGAGCGCATGGTGGTCGCCCAGCCCCACCGTCACCGCGAGGATGTCGCCGGCGGCGTCGTGCAGGAGTTCCCCCTGCGCGTAGGGAAGCGGCTCTATCCGGCGGTTGAAAGCCGCGCCGGTGCCGCTGCCGCGCGGATAGCGTATCGCGAACGGTCCGTCGCTCTTAAGCGCTCGCTCAATGGCGCCCATCAGTTCCGGCTCGCTACGCGGCGCGATGATGGTCATATTGGGAATGGAGCGAAGGAACGAGATATCGAACACGCCGTGGTGCGTCGCGCCGTCCTCGCCCACCAGCCCGCCGCGGTCGATGAGGAGCACCACCGGCAGATTCTGCAGAGCGACATCATGGACCACCGAATCGAAAGCGCGCTGGAGGAAGGATGAATAGAGCACGACCAGCGGGCGCCGTCCTTCGGCCGCAAGCCCCGCCGCGAAGGTGACCGCGTGTCCTTCCGACATCCCGACATCGTAGACCCGCTCCGGCATCTCCTTCTGGAGCTGCGTGAGCCCGGTGCCGTCGGGCATCGCCGCGGTGATGGCGACCAACCGCTCGTCGCGCCGGAAGAGGTGTGGCAGATACTGGCCGAGGTAGTCGGTGAAGCCCGATTTGGAACTCTTGTAGGGTTTGCCGGTCGCGCGGTCGAACGGCCCGATGCCGTGGAAGAGGCGCGGGTTCTCCTCGGCCGGCGCGTAGCCTTTCCCTTTTTTGGTATGGACATGGAGCAGTATCGGTTCGCCGTTGGGTTTGAGATCCTCGAGCGTTTCGATGAGTTCCGTAAGATTGTGGCCGTCTATCGGGCCGACATACTGGAAGCCGAACCCCTCGAAAAGTATTCCGGGGGTGAGGAGCGACTTGGACGATTCGAGCGCCTTGCGGATGATCTCGATGATCCGTTCGCCGCGGAAGAACGGCGGCAGGTGGGTCAGCAGGCTCTTCACCTCGGTCCGCATCCCGGCGTAGGCGTGGCCGGTCAGTTTGCGCGAGAACCAGCGCGACAGGCCGCCGACCGAGGTCGCGATGAACATGTCGTTGTCGTTGAGTATCGTGAGAACATTTTTCCCGAACGCCTCGGCGTTGTTCATCCCCTCGAAGGCAAGACCGCTCGTCATCGATCCGTCGCCGATGACCGCGATCACCTTGCCGTCGCCGCCCCGGGCGTAGAGCGCCTCCTTGATGCCGAGCGCCGCCGATATCGAGGTGCCGCCGTGGCCGGTGCCGAAAACATCGTAGGGCGATTCGCTCCGTTTCGGGAATCCGCTGATGCCGCCGAAGGTACGCAGGGTGTGGAACCGCTTCCGGCGGTCGGTCAGTATCTTGTAGGCGTAGGCCTGATGGCCGACATCCCAGACGATCCGGTCGCGTTTGAGGTCGAACACCTTGAGAAGCGCAAGCGTCAGCTCCACGGTGCCCAGCGACGGGGCGAGGTGTCCGCCGTTGCGCGAACAGGTGTCTATCATGAGTTCACGCGTCTCGGCCGCGAGCTTTTCCAGCTCTTCGACCGACGCGTTGCGGATTCTTTCAAGCATACGGGTTCCCTCCACTACAAACGGGCTTCATCATAGCAATGAGACGGGCGTTGTCAATACAAAAAGGCGTGCGAAGCCGCACAGATAGCGTTATCGGGTAACGAGGCTGCGCGCCGTTTCGGGCAGGCGGCCGAGATCCTCGACGATGTGACAATTGCGGAACTGGGTGACATTGCCGGGATGGACCGAGGTGTTCTCGGTGTTGTAGAGGACCATCGGCGTTCCGGCGAGCGCCTCGGTGCCGTTTATCGCGCCGCAGAACTGGCCGGTATGGAACCAGCACACCGAAGAATTGAGCACGATGATATCGGGTTTTTCGGTGCAGAGCATCGAGAGCAGTTTGAAGGGAGAGGTGACCACGCGGACCGAGAATTCGTCCGACAATTTCCCGCGGATCTCCTCCATGCGGCAGGTCGCCTCCTCGATGAGGACGACGCGCTTTTTATTCTTTTCCGAGTTCATCTTCCCGTTTCTCCGTCAGGGCGCCGTTCTCGCCGAGCACCTGTATCTTCTTCTCGGCCGCCGCGAGATAGTCACGGATCTCGGCCGCGAGTTTCATCCCCTTCTCGTAGAGCTTGACCGCCTCTTCGAGCTCACTGCCGCCCGAAAGTTTCTCGGCGATCTTCTCGAGCTCGGTGAATTTCGACGCGATCCCGCCCTTTTTTTCCATGGTTCCTCACCAAAAAGTAGAACGATTGTAGCCTGCCGAAAGAAAAAGTCAAGCATTACAATGGACTAAACCGCTTAAAAAACTGAATGTATCCCTTTTGAGACCCCCGGGATAAAAAGTTGCGCACCGCCCCCGTTGTCGTTATGATGCCACCGCCGTACGGCACAGGGAGAATGACGATGCCCAAGAAAGAGACCGATGTCCTCTGCAAGATACTCTGCACCCGCTGCGGCAAGGAGGGGTATGTCCCCTTCGTCGCCGACGGTTCGCGCAGTTATTACTGCGCCGACTGCCTCAAGGAATTCAATGTCGAGAAGAAGCGCGGCACCGTCAAGGAGGTCAAGGACCCGAAGGGCCGTTCCCGCTACGAGTTCATCTGCGATATCTGCGGACGGATGAAGCGGTCCAGCGAACAGCCGAAGAAGAACCGCGGCCAGCTCATGTGCGCCGAATGCGCCGAGAAAGAGAAACGGACCCAGCGAACCGCCGGACGCAAACGAGTGGTCATCGGGAAAAAGGACGATTAACCGCGGACCTTGTGCGGCGGCACTTCGGACGGCATTTCCATAGATAATTCAACAAGCCCTTTGAACACGCCGTTATCGTACCACGGCGCCTGATAGATGAGCTTTTTGACCCCTTTCTTCTCTATCGTATAGACATGGGGAGCCTTGCTCTCCATCATCGCCCGGATCATCTCCTGCGATGCCTGTTTATGACAGTCGAACATGCTCTTGCCGACAAGCGGCGCGTTCTGGGGCGTCTCAAAAATGCTTCGCGCCTTGTCGTTGAGATAGAGCAGTATCCCCTTCTCGTCGCTGACGGTCACCGCCGCGCCGAACTCCTTGAAAAAATCGGGCATCATGGCATTACTCCGTTCCGTATATTTCGGTGCGTCGTGCGTCGAAGTCGCTTTTGCCGCACAGCATCATCATGGTGAGGGGGGCGATCTTTTCGACCGCAACGCGCATCAGCCGCGAGGTCTCGCGGATGTCCCACTGGGCGTGTTCATCCTCGCGCAGAGCGGCGAAATGGTAAAGTTCGCGGGCGTTGAGCCGCGTGAGGACGCGGCGCCGGTGGGCGTTGGTAAGTATATAGTCCTTTTCGTCGGGACACTGTTCGGCCAGTCGCGCGTAGCACTCTTCGCTCCGACGGACCGCCGCGTGAAATTCTTTTTCCATCCCTATCTCGACGATGTTGGGCGGCACGGTGACGCCGAGCGACAAGTCGTAGCCCTGCACTATCTGGGTGGTCATCCGGTGGCGTTTGAGCTGGGCATAGTTGGTGGCGCTCACGGTCAGTTCGTAGAGAAACTCGATGGTCTCGAAGGTGCGATCGGCGCGGTCCCAGCAGGAACGCTGCGAGAGCGCCGTGCGAACGAACTGCCGTCGCTCGCCGGGGTCCATCGCGGACGCCGCCGCGTGGGCCGCCGTGTAATCGCCGCCGCCGTAGCGGAAGAGTATCGTCGCGCAGAGCGACATATCGGGGCTGTCGGTATGCGACAGGAGCCGCACGAGTTCGCCGCTCCCCGATGCCTGACGCGGCAGGGCTTCCTGCGCGAGGGCGGCCAGCTCTTCGACGCGGCCGGTATCGTAGGCGGTGGGTTTCGCGTACTTGATGATGGAGGGGGAAAGCGCGGCCAGCGGCCGGTGCAATTCCTCGGCCAGCGCGCGCACCTCGCCCCGCCGGTCGGCGCGGAGCCGCCGCAGGAGATGTTCGAGTTCGCGGGCATTCATCGTCATCCCGAACTGGGTGGCGGTCGCGAGACTCACCACATAGCGGGCATCCTCTTTGGCCCAGCCGTCGACCGTCCGCTCGCCGTTCTTGGTGGCGATGACACCGGCGTGTTTTCGGAACAGATGACTCTTGAGGGCATCATAGAGTTTCTTATAGATCTCGTTCTGAAATTCGACGGTGGCGCGGAATTCCTTTTCAAGCCCCGACGCGACGACGCCCGGCGGCAGGACGAAATCGCCGTCGAGGGTGATGTAGCGCTGCGATTTCTCGGTATAGGCGGCGAGCCGGAACTGCTGGATCGCTTCGGCGGCGAGCCGTGAAACGCCGATGATGTCGAGGTTGAATACGGCGTGTTCGGCTACCGACGCGTGACCGAGCCCGAAGATGATCGACTCGTTGGACCGCCGCGCCTTATCGGTCGCGGTGCGCGAATCGGCGCGCAGTTCCTCGATGTCGCGGGGATCGCGCGAGATGCGGGCGTAGGCGGCCGAAAGGGTCTCGGGGGTCACATTGTCGGCCTCCCAATGCGCTTTTTCCTTCAGTTCCCGCAGTATCTCGGCATCGACATTGTACCCGGCAAGGACCACCTTCATGAAGCACCCCATCTAAAGTCGGGCGATTATACCGCCCCCGATTTGTAAGGCAAGAAAGAGCGGCCGGCCGCCGCACCGACCGAAAATATTGTATATTCCCGCGCAACCGGTATATGGTAAATGTGGAGGAAATGATGCGCATTGCCTTTTTCGACTCCGGCTCCGGCGGCCTCACGGTACTTAAAGAGGCGCTCGCCGTTCTGCCGCATGAGGATTACCTCTACTACGCCGACACCGATCATGTACCCTACGGCACCAAGGAGCCGTCGGCGGTACGGACGCTCGTCCTCGATGCGGCCGAGTTCCTTCACCGGCAGGGGATAAAGGCGCTGGTGGTCGCCTGCAACACCGCGACGAGCATCGCGATACAGGCGCTCCGCGAACGCTACGATTTTCCGATACTCGGCATGGAACCGGCGGTCAAACCGGCGGTATCGCAGTGCGGCGGCAAACGGGTGCTGGTCGCCGCGACCCCGCTGACCCTGCGCGAGGAGAAGTTCCAGAACCTCATCGCGATGGTCAACGGCGCCGAACTCATCGACACCGTGCCGCTCGCCGAATTGGTCGACCACGCCGAGAACTTCCTCTTCGACGATGCGACGATACTCCCCTATCTGCGCGAAAAACTGCGTCCCTACGATCTTTCCGCCTACGGCACCTTCGTCCTCGGCTGTACCCACTTCCCCTTCTACCGCGACCATTTCCGCCGCTTGCTTCCCGCCGGGGTCGCCATCATCGACGGCAACGCCGGGACGGTGAACCATCTGCGCCGGGTGCTGACCGAACGCAGACTTCTCGGCGAAACCGGCACCGGCGACATACAGTTCTATACCTCCGGACGGCGTGAAGAAAAACCCGACCGGTACCGCCGCTACCTTGACCTTCCCTGAAAAGGTGACACCATGACCGCTCCGCTTTCCATCGACGCGCTCCGCAACGACATCGTCGGCCGCGACGCCGCATTCTCCACTCCTTACGGCCTGCGGCATCTTTTCTACGCCGACTACACCGCATCGGGACGGGCGCTGGGCATGGTCGAGAAGAAGATCGCCGCGTGTCTTCGCTCCTACGCCAACACCCACACCGAGGACGACCACACCGGCAGTTACATGACGCGGCTCCTCCACGACGCCGAAGCGCGCATCAAACAAATGGTCAACGCAGGGCCCGACGGCAAGATCGTGCCGGTCGGCGCCGGTACCACCGGGGCGCTCCAGCGTCTGCAGGAGATGATGGGGATCTACATCCCGCCGGTCACCCGCGAACGGATCTACGAGACGGTCGAACGGCTGAACTGCAACACCTGCACGATACTGAAAAAGATAGAGGATTCGACGCCGGTCATCTTCGTCGGCCCCTACGAACACCATACCAACGAACTGATGTGGCGCGAGGCCTTTGCCAAGACGGTGGTGATCGGCCTTGACCCGCACGGCATGATAGATCTCGCCGATCTCGAACGGAAACTCGCCGACCCGTGTTGGGCGGGACGCATCAAGATCGCCTCCTTCTCGGCCGGTTCGAACATTACCGGCGTCCGGACGAAGGTCTATGATATCGCGCGGCTCTGTCACCGCTACGATACCTACATTTTCTTCGACTTCGCGGCGGTCGCTCCCTATGTCGAGATAGACATGAACCGCGACGCCGATTCCTACTTCGACGCCATCGTCTTCTCGCCGCACAAGTTCCTCGGCGGCCCCGGATCAAGCGGCATCCTCGTTTTCAACAAACGGATCTACCGCGATGATCTGCCGCCCACCGCGGCGGGCGGCGGCACGGTCGACTATGTCGGCTACGAATACCACGACTTCACGAAAGACATCGAAACGCGCGAAACGGCGGGCACTCCGCCGATACTGCAAACGCTCCGGGCGTCCCTCGCGATGGAGGTGAAAGATCAGATCGGCGTCGATACCATCGAACAGATCGAACGGGAACACCTGCGTTATTTCATGGAAGGACTCGCCGCCATCCCGGGCGCCGAACTGCTGGGCGATATCCCGGCCGATGAACGGATAGCGATCATCTCGTTCAACCTGCGCCACCGCGACCGCATCCTCCATCCGCGCTTCGTGACACGGCTGATGAACGACCTGTTCGGTATCCAGTCGCGCGCCGGGTGCAGTTGCGCCGGACCCTACGGCCACCAACTTCTCAACATCGACAACGAGACCTCGCTCAAATACCGCGACCTCATCAAACAGGGGGTCTGCGGCCTGAAACCGGGCTGGGTGCGGGTCAACCTCCACTACACTTTCACACGGGAGGACATCGATTTCCTCCTCGCGGCGATACGATTCACCGCGACGCATGGGCATGAATTCCTGCGCGACTACCGCTTCGACATCAACACGGCAGAGTGGCATCACCGCAAAGAGCGGAAAAAGAAGGTCGCCTGTTCGCTCGATGCGCCGCTATCGCGGAAAAAGGTCGACCTGAAGAAACTCGATGAATTGCGGGCGGGCTATCTCGCCACGGCGCAGACCGAGGCCGACCGGCTGACTGCCCTACCGGCGACCGCCTACCACACCGACAGCACCGAGCTCGAAGCCCTCAAATATTTCTATTACTGAAGACTACTTCACCAGTCCCGCGATAAATCCCCACGGCACAAAGGTCCCGAGTCCCCACGACACCAGATTCGCGCCGTAGGAAAGGACGAGCGGCTGCCACCAGCGCTTCGGCCGGAGGAAGAACCAGTACCACGCCGCCTCGATAAGCGGAATGAAGATGAGTTCACGCCCCCAGACCGGATCGAACACCTGCAGGATGAAGGGCACATCGGGACGCGCCATGATGGTGAGAACCGGCAGAATGAGGATGAAGAGCGGATGGGTCAGGCACTGCGCGACCACACCCGCCGCGACGGTCCGTTTGGCGGTCGCCTTGAACAGACCGAACCACCGGAAGAGGAACAGCACCGGTATCTCTATCGCGAACGACAGAATGAACGCCGTCCCGTAGGTGACGGCAAGCACCGGCCAGTTTATATGCGGCATGGGACCTCGGTAAAAACTACAGGAGGATCAGCGAACAACCGACCTCATCACCAACTGTCTCTTCCACATCGGTATCGCTGTTTTCGTCTATACTGGCATAGTCGACATCATACTCCTCTTGATCCTCGTCGGGAGGCGGCGTTTCTCCGTTGATATTCAGAGTCAAGCCGAGAACCATGAACAGGATCAACAACCGCTTTTTCACGACACACCCCCGTTCCTTAATCGAGAAGCGTCAGCGCACAACCGTCGCTCTTTGAATCGTTGTCGACGGTCGCGCTGGTATCCTGATACTCTTCTTTCTGGCTCTCGGCGATGACCTCAGCGAGTGTGTTCAGGCAGTTCGTTCCGTCAATGATCGCAGCATAATCAGGATCGGCTTTTTCTACCAAAACCCCTTGCGCGGGACAATTCTCGCTATGATAAACGAAAGTGAAGCCACAATATCTTGGCAATGGTTTTCCACTATATTCATCCCAAAAAAGCGGCGGCGCCTGCAAACGGAAAAGATATATCCCCGGCGCAGTACAAGTTGTTCCTGAAGACTCAAGTCCATCGCCGGCCGTGAGTTCTCGCACCTCTTTTACCGCTCCAGCATCGTTATACGAAACGGAATACACCGTTTCCAACTCATCGGTATAGTAATCACACTCCGTTTGCCAATAACCACCCTCCTCATTATAAACTCCATGTTTATCCACATTGGTTATTTCCATAGCCACCTGTGGTTCGAGGCTTTTCTCCTCAACAACGAAATCTCCCACTTCGATACAGAAATCGGCCCAGAGCGTCAGGGATAAGAGAATCGTGGCAAAACCCGTAACGATCTTTTTCATGATACACCCCCGCTTCCTCAGAAATGACAAGGCAGTATAACAAGAGCGCAGAAAAGAGTCAAATGGAAATATCAGCGATAATCGTTGGGGTCAATGCAGGAATCGTAAAGGTCGCGTTCGATCTTTATCCAGTCGGTCCCGTTGATGCCGCGCCGGTTCCGTGACGCGGGACCGAACGGAAAGGCAGACGCAATCTTTATCCACCGGTTTTGTTCGTCCGATATCGCCCGTACTTCGTCGGCCACTTCGGAAAGATCCTGATCTTGACTGAAAATAAGTGCCACATCGAACACCGCCTGACGCGCCAACCGCACAATGTCGAGCGCGATACGGACATCGACACCTTTCTCCTGCCCAACAAGAACCGTGGTTTTACGCCCATCGGGTAAAGACACTTCCTGATTGCGGTATCTCAACTGCCTTTTGAAAACAACGATCCCTTGCTGTTCCATGAAGAGCAGTTTTTTAGTCCAGAAGGCATGACGCGAATCTGACACATCGGGAATGCCTGTGTAAAAATGAACCGTTCCTAATGACCATCCCCTTTCTGAACAGATAGCCTGCGACAATCGTAACGGATCGTAATTGGGGTAACTCCAGCCAAAAGATTCTTTCGCTGCTCGAAACAAATTCTGACCGTCAAAAAAGGCGGCCACTCTTTTTTCTTTAGGCTCTATTTTCGACAATCTATACCTCTTAAAAGCATAACCCCGCTGGGAGCCTTTCGGCTAATCCAGCGGGGAGCAATTAAGTTCATATTGCCTTAGACCGAGACTTTTGTCAATAGACAAAGAAATTTTTTTTCACCCGACGCGCGGCAGTCCGTCGCGTTTCTGTTTACCGAAGGGGCGGTCGTCTTTCGGGCGCGGGCCATGCGGTTTGGGCCGCCGGTCATCGCGACGCCTCTCGGGCGTGGAGGCCGGTTTCGGATCCGGCTTCGGTTCGCTTTTGGGTTCCGGCTTCGGTTCGGGCCGCTGTTCCTTTTTCGGTTCGTGCTGCGGTTTCTGATGATGCTCGTTGCGCGGCTTGTGTTCGGGCCGTCTTTCGGGGCGCCGTTCCGGACGGCGTTCCGGTCTCCGCTCTTCGCGGCGCGGTTCCATGTTGGTGAGCGGCACGGTCGAGCGGAAAGGATGTTCCTCAACCACCGGCAGGGCATGGCCGAGGAGTTTGTGTATGTCGCGCAGATACGCCCGCTCGTCGACATCGCAGAAGGTCAGCGCGATGCCCGATAGTCCGGCGCGGCCGGTGCGACCGATGCGGTGGACATAGGTCTCCGCCACCTCGGGGATGTCGAAATTGATGACATGCGACAGTTCGTCGATATCGATGCCGCGCGCCGCGATGTCGGTCGCGATGAGGACCCGGGTATGGCCGCTCTTGAAATCGTTGAGCGCCCGCTGACGGGCGTTCTGCGACTTGTTGCCGTGGATCGCCTGCGCCGTGATACCGGCACGCAGAAGGTCCTTGACGACGCGGTCGGCGCCGTGCTTGGTGCGGGTGAAAACGAGCGCCGACAGGACCGCCTCGTCCTTCAGGATATGGGCGAGCAGGTGCCGTTTGTCGTTCTTCTCGACGAAGTAGACCGACTGCGCGATCACCTCGACCGGGGTCGCCTGCGGCGTCACCTCGACGCGGACCGGAGCGTTCAGGAAGGCCGACGCGAGCGACACGATGTCGGGCGGCATGGTGGCCGAGAAGAGGAGCGACTGCCGTTTTTCGGGCAGTTTCGCGATGATCTTGCGGATGTCGTGAACGAAACCCATATCGAGCATCCGGTCGGCCTCGTCGAGGACGAAGATGCTGACGGTGTCGAGTTTGATGTAGCCCTGCCCCATCAGGTCGAGCAGGCGGCCGGGGGTGGCGATGAGCACATCGACGCCGCGCTTCAATGCCTCGGTCTGGGGGAGCTGGCTCACCCCGCCGTAGACGACGGTGCTGCGGATGCCGGTATGACGGCCGTAGGTCGTGAAGCTGTCGTTTATCTGTACGGCGAGTTCACGGGTCGGGGTGCAGATGAGCGTCTTGATGACGCGGCGGCCCCGGTCGTGGCCCCCTTCGATGGAAAGACGCTGAAGGATGGGCAGGGCGAACGCGGCGGTCTTGCCGGTGCCGGTCTGGGCGATACCGAAGAGGTCCTTACCGTCGAGCACCACCGGGATGGCGCGCGTCTGGATGGGGGTCGGGGTCTCGTAGCCTTCCTCAGCGATCGCTTTGCGCAACTGAGGGATAAGGTTCAGGGTATCGAACGAGTTCGATGTCATGGTCATAGAATGCTCCAAAATCGTTTTTCAAATCACCGATCGGTATGGACAGATACTGCAGACGGAATGCAGAAGCGTCGAACGATCACGCGGCCTTTATAGCACAAGTATGAACAAATAGCAAGGGTTATTTTCGTTTCACTGCGGCAGACAGCCGGTCGCGTCGACGCAGACCCAGCACCCGGCGTTGATGATCGCCACCCCGTTGCCGCAGTCGGGTTTGAGCCCGTTGCACTCGAGCGCCTCGATGCTCTGTGTCCAACACTCGTGCGGTGCACAGGCGGGCCATTCGGCGTTATAACAGGAGAGCATCGTCGTACAGGCATAGCCGAGCGGACAGGCATCGTTCGTATAACATTCATTGGACGAGGCGCAGTGGTCCTCCGCCTCCGGCGGCAGGCACGATATCGGTTCGACACAGACCCAGCACCCCTTCTGGAGCGCCGGGATGCTCGTGGGGGGATCGCAGGCAGGCATTCCCATCTGGCAGTTGATCTCGCTCCCGTCGTCGCAGAAACGACTGCCGCACGATCCCATATCGGGCCAGAGGGGTACCCCGTAATTGTCGCAGCGGCTGCCCGGCGCCGGATACTGCCACCAGAGCGGCTCGCAGCCGTCGCTCATCCAGCACTGACCGTTCAGGTCTATCACCGGATAGAACGCACTGTCGCGGCAGGCGAGTTCACTGTTGGCGAAACAACCGACCCATTCGCGCTCCTCGATACAGTTGGCGCGGTTATCGTATGTCTCGCCCCAGCGGAGACGCTGGGAACGGAGCGGTATGCAGTCGGGCGTCTGGGAACACTGCGCCGGCAGAAGTCCATGACAAGTGTCGTTGCACGGCGGCAAAGTTATCGGAGCGACGCCACCGGCGCATTCGGTCGGATAGGTGCCGACCGTATACTGCCACGAGTCGGGGAAACAGCCCTCGTAAAAGAGGAAACAGCGCCCCGTCGCCGGATCGTAGACATATTCGGGATCGGCCCACTGCGGCGATGGGCAGACCTTGTCGGCCGTCGCCATGCAGGCGACAGGCACCACTTCGGTATAGCACGAGCCGTAGTGGCTGATAATGGGAAGCTCCGACAGTTCGCACCCCGGCGTATCGTTGCAGGCATTGAGCGCCACATCGGCGCAGACCACCGGCGTGTCGCTGTCACTCAGGAGTTCGTCACCGCCCTCGTCGGAGGTGATGTCATCGGACAGATCGTCGGTGGCGATGATGTCCTCATCGACCATTTCGTCCTTTATGTCGCTTATGTCCTTTTCGTCCTTTACCACATCATTGTCATTCGCCGCTACCGTATCGTGGTCGGCGAGCGTCCGCGACTGCTCGGTGCAGGCGATGGCAAAGAAGAAAAGCAGGATCAGTAGCGCGTTTCGCATCGCCATTACTCCTTCACCGACAGGTTGAGTCCGCTCACGATGAGCGTCGAGACCTTGCCGCCCGAGTTGAGTTGCACATATTCGTAGGTGATCACGGTGCCCGCCATCTCGCCGAGTTCGGTGCCGAGATTCCCGTCATACCACTTGAGGTAAGCGCCTTCATACCCGAACCCGACCCCCATCGGAAGCGTCGGCGGCAGCGACAGCGTGTACTGAAGTACGGCATAGTCGGGCGGAACATAATCGCCCTCGGCGAAGAAGGTGACGGTGATCGTCACGGTGTTATCGGGGTTGTTGAACTGTTCGGTGAAGGTGTCGGTGGTCCAGAATTCGCGGATGTCGGTCGGCGACACGACGATCCGCAGATAGCCGTCGGGCGTCTCGGCATTGTCGGCGTAGAAGTAGCGCACCTGTGAATCGTCGGGACCGGTGCAGGGTCCTTCGTGTTTGACCGAGGCACCCGCCATATCGGCCTGACAGGCGTCGGTATAATCCCTGAGATCGCAACCGCAGACATCGGGCTCGTTCCCGTCGGGACAGTCGGGCGGGATCGGGCGGCAAACGCCGAAACCCATGTCGCAGACGCCCGGTTTCTTCTGGCAGTATTCGTTCCCGCCGCAGTCATCCTTGCCCCAGCAAAGGACATCGCCCTCGCATTCGCCGTCGTGGGCTATCACCGCGCCACTGGCGGCGGCCCAGCACTGATTGCTGTAGGTATAGTCGTCACAGCCGCACTGCGGGGCGACGGCACGGGTCATCTCGCAGTCGGTCGGCCGGTTGTCGCACTTCCCCATGGCCGAAGTATCGCAAGTGCCGAACGGCTTGGCGCAGAATTCGGTAGCACTGCACTGGTCGTTGGTACTGCACGGGTTCATAGTACCGCATTCCTTGTCGTGCAGTATCCCCTGTTTCTGCATCTCGGCGTGACAGCGGCTCGGATAGGTCGTGCCGTCGCAGGCGCAGACCGGATAGTCCCAATCGGGACATTCGATCGGAGTGAGTTCACAGAACCCATCGCCACCGCAGGCGTCGTCGGCCTCGGCGGCGAGCGAGGTCGGGGCCCTGCTGGCCGTCGGCGTGTCGGCCCTGACCGTGCATCTGCTCAGCGGTGTCGCTCTGGACAGCTGGGGCTGGAGGATACCGTTCCTGATCGGCGCGGCGCTGATCGACG
>CAYPQK010000060.1:0-20435 GCA_964412895.1 uncultured Spirochaetales bacterium | reverse complement strand
TTTCCTTGTCGCCCTGATAGTTTGCAGCGGCTTCATCCGCGAGAAACTCATGATCCTGCCCGATGAGACCCGCGTCCTGCCGGGCCATATGAACGCGACGAGCATCGGGTACGAAAAGCGGAACAACCCCTTCATCGCGGCGGGGTAAAAAATGGACAAAGAACGGTGCATTGGTATAGTGATGGCGATCTAGGAACTCCGAGGGAGGAAGTATCATGCCGACGACTGGAAGACGGGCGAGCAAGGAACGCCGGGACGGCGATCAGGCCCATTTCCCCAAAGACGATCGCCGCAAGGAACGGCGCGGCAACGACCGCCGTACGAAGGACCGGATCCCCGTCAAGATGTGGATCCGCAACATCGACGGCGAGGCGAACTATTTCCAGCAGACCGCCAATCTCAGCATGAACGGTATGTATATTCTCGCCCCCGCCCCCTACGATATGGGGACCCGCATACAGGTCGAGTTTCAGGTGCCGGGCGGCAATCGCGTGGTCCGCTGTACCGCCGAAGTGGTCGGGCGCCGCGAAGAGGGGCAGTTCTGGGGCGTCAGCGTCAAGTTCATCGATATACAGAAACAGGACAAGGCCGAGATAGAGAAGGCGATCAACAATCTCATCTCCGAGTACTGGTATCTGGTCGATTAAATGCAGCTCAAACGGACCGATGTCCTGATCATAGGCTCCGGCCTGTCGGGACTTTTCTCCGCTCTCATTCTCGCCGAGCGGGGACTCAAGGTACTCATCGTCACCAAGGAAGAGATCGATATCTCCAACAGCCATTTCGCGCAGGGCGGCATCGCGACCGTCATAGACTTCGATCAGGACAGCTTCCAGAAACACATCGAGGACACCATCACGGCGGGCGACGGGCTCAACCGACGCGACGCGGTCGACTTCTTCGTGCGGCGCGGTCCCGAGATCATCGAGAGCCTGCGGGCGCTCGGGGTACAGTTCTCGACGCGTGACGACGGCAACCTCGATCTCGGCTGGGAGGGGGGCCACACCGAGAGGCGCGTGGTCCACGCCGGCGACATCACCGGGACCGAACTGATATCGGTGCTCAAGGAGCGGGTGGTGAAGGATCACCGCATCACCATCTGGCAGCACCATACCGCGATAGATCTCATCACGACGCGCAAATTCACCCTCTCCGCCGATAACCGGGTCGCCGGCGCCTATGTCCTGACGCAGGAGGGGGCGGTCATCACCGTCGCGGCGGGGGCGGTGCTTCTGGCCACGGGCGGCTGCGGCAAGGTCTATCTCTACACCTCCAACCCCGATGTGGCCACCGGTGACGGGGTCGCCATCGGTTTCCGCGCCGGGGTGCCGGCGGTCAACATGGAGATGGTGCAGTTCCATCCGACGATACTTCACCACGAAAAGATGCGGTCGGTCCTGCTGTCGGAGGCGCTGCGCGGCGAAGGGGGCATCCTGCGGACCCGCGACGGCCGCACCTTCATGGAAAAATACCACCCGATGAAATCGCTGGCGCCGCGCGATGTGACGGCGCGGGCCATAGATCACGAACTCAAAAAACGGGGCGACGACTTCGTTCTGCTCGATATGACCAAACTCGACCCCGACTTTCTCGCGAACCGTTTTCCGAACCTTTTGAAGAAATGTCTCGATGCCGGCATCGACATGCGGCGCGAACCGATACCGGTGGTCCCGGCGGCCCACTACATGTGCGGCGGCCTCCAGTGCACCCCCGACGGGGTCACCTGCGTTCCCGGCCTGTTCGTCGCGGGTGAGGTGGCCCACACCGGCCTGCACGGCGCCAACCGGCTCGCATCGAACAGTCTGCTGGAGGCGGCGGTCATGGCGCGCGGCGCGGCCGAAGAGATAGCCCGCTGGCATGCCGCGCCCAAAGAGGCCGTCGGCCCGATCCCGCAGTGGAACGAGGAGGGGGTGAGCGACAGCGACGAGAATGTCATCGTCAAACAGAACTGGGACGAGATCCGTCACTGCATGTGGAACTATGTCGGCATCGTCCGTAGCGACCGGCGGCTGGAACGCGCGCTCAAGCGGATACTGCTCATCAAGCAGGAGATAACCGAATACTACTGGAATTTCAAGGTGACGCGCGATCTATTGGAATTGCGCAATATCACGATGGTCGCCGAGATCATCGTCCGCAGCGCCATGAAGCGCAAGGAATCGCGGGGACTCCACTACAACACCGATCATCCGCATAAACTGTCGGAGATACGCGATACCGAACTGCGGCCCGAGGAGATGATCGACTAGGCGTTCAGATAGAGCGCCCCTTCGCCGCACCAGTGGGCCACCATATCCATCACATCGACATGGGGGAATTTCTTGCGGAGTTTGCCCAGCGTCGTTTCGCCGTGTTCCGAAAGGTGAACGAACAGCGCCCCCTCCTCCTCGGTCACCGTACGGGTGAAGACGCCTCCCTCCAGCCGGTAGAGGAGTCCGTAGAGGTGCTCCTTGTCTTCGTCGGAGCCGAAGCGGCGTAGGTCGATATATCCGGCGTCGATGACATCCTCGATATTGTAGGTGAAGCGCCGGATGAGCGCCGACGGGTTCATCCCGACCACCGTGGCGTCGTTCATCGCGTCTACCTGGTAAGGGAAGGTGAGCCGGTCGTCGGCCGCGGTCATGAGCGCCGTGGTGTAGAGCCGGTTGTGCATCAGCAGGTCGTCGGCCAGCGGCCAGACCTTTTTCTTCTGCTGTTTCTCGTAGAGCTGGGCGAAGAAGGTGTGCATCCGGTCGAAAAGCGTTTCGAAGTCGGCCTCCTCGGTGACCGCCGGGCCGCCCTTGCGCAGATATTTGTTCCACCGTTCGATCACCTCGGCGCACTTGAGGTCGAGACTCGCCGCGAGCATCGTGAATACCGACACGGTGCGGCCGCGGTTGTAAAGCATCTCGACGCCGTCGGCGATCTCGTCTATCTTCTCGATGTCGCGTTTGGAGAACTGCGGACTCTCGACGATGTGCCACGGATATTCGTGTTCGATCCGCAGATCGAACTCGCGGATGCGGTTGTAGACGCGGGTGCCGGGATAGAGCGACAGGCGGTAGAGGTTGATGCGGACCGGCCAGAGGTAGAACGCCTGTTCGAGATCGTCGAGAAAATCCTGATACGATGTCTTGGGCAGGCCGGCCATGATGTCCAGCGTAAAGGGAAGATCGGGATAGTTGTTGATGTAGCGGATGTTCTGGAGCGCCTTCTCGATGTTGATCGAGGTGACGAGATTCTCCAGCACCTTGGTCTTGAAGGTGGGTATGCTGAAGTGGAGGAGGACATTCATCCCGGACAACTGGTCTATCTCCTCGCGGGTCAGGATGTCGGGCCGCACCTGCATCTCGATGAGCGCCCCCGGCAGATACTGATCGAGCATGCCGAGTATCTTCGTGAAATGCTGGTGGCTCAGGTTGAGAAGCGGCGCTCCGATGACGATATGCCGCACCCCGCGGTCGCTGAAGTGTTCCAGTTCCGTTTCGAGGTATCTGAAACTGTGGTAGCGCACATTGGACAGATGCGAGAACTCCACGCAGTGGTCGCACCGGAACAGGCATCCGCGCGAAGGTTCCCAGTAGACCGCGGTCCCTTCGTCGATCGGGATGAGCCCGGTGGTATAGGGGGAGGGGATCAGGTCGATCGGGTCGAGCACCCGGCGCGCGCTGTAGAGATAGGTCTTCTGCGAATCGTCGCGGTAGATGATGTCGGATGCCTGCGCGGGGGAGGAGCCTTCGGCGGTGAGCGACGCGACCTCGTAGAGCGGCAGTTCCGGCTCGTCCTGTATGACGAAGCGGACCGGTCCCTTGAGGTAGTCGTCGGGGTGGGCGAACGAATCGTGCCCCCAGACGCCGATGATGCTTTTCGTGTCGCCTATCTGCGCCACGGTGCGGCGGAAGTAGTCGACATTCCAGTGCAGGAGACTGAACAGGATCACGCCGTAGTTGCCGTTCACCAGCATCGCCGCCGCCGTCGCCGCGTCGTCGGTCAACGCCAGCTCGACGATGTCGGCGCGGAACCGTCCGCCGGAGCGCTCTTCGACGAAGGCTTTGGTGGTGGTGATGTGGTAATCGATATCGCGTGACACGCGGCTTTTGCTGATGGTGACCAGTGCTATCCGCACGCGGGACCTCGGGTGAATGTCAGGAATGAACTATCAGAGCGATTCAAGATAGCTGAAGATCGCCTTGTACTCTTTCGACGACTCGGAGTACTCGACCTTGTCGCCTTCGGTCTTGAGCGCTTCCTTGAGCATCGGGACGAACGCCTTATCCTCGTTCTTGAGGAGCGCCTGCGTCAGGGCGACGCGGACATAGGGTTCGGTGTGGGTGAGTACCGGTTTGAGCTGATCCTTGTACTGGCTGAGCTTCCCGGCGAAGCCGATCATATAGACCGCCTTTTCGGCCACGGGAGCTTCCTTGTCGACGAGCTTCTTGGCGTAGCAGCCCAGATCGGCGCTGCATTCCTTGGCCACGCCGGCGCGTTTCGCGAAGCGGTCCATCATGCCTACGGCGCGGATGGTCGAGTCGTAGTTGGTATCGAGCATCGCCTGCAGTTTCATCTTCTTCTCTTTGTCCTCGGGCTTCATGGTGGCGTAGTCCTTGTTGCCCTTCATGTCCTTGTCGAGCTGGGTGTAGGCCTTGTCCTCGACCTTCTTGATGTACGCCTTGCCGTCGGCGATGAACTTGTTCGCCATGGCGATGAACTCTTCGGCGGCCTTGGGATCCTGAAGCATACGGGTGTACGCGTCGGCGGCCCAAACCTTCGCCTCGTAGAAGATGATCCAGTCGCCTTCGACATTCTGTTCCTTGTCGTCGGCCGCCTTGATGGCCTCAAGCAGGTAGGGGAGCGCCTTGGGATCGCCCAGGATGGCGAGCGCCTCGGCACCCTTCATGCGGATCGATATCTCCTGACCGCGCAGGGCGATCTTGGCCTGTATCTTGCCCTCTTTGCTGTTGTCCTCGGCCCCTTTCTTCTTCTTCGCCTCCTTGAGGGCGAACTTTTTGCTGATCATGCGCAGGAGCAGGTCGGTCGCCTTGAAATCGCCGAATTTGGCCAGCGATGTGGCCAGATGCTCGGCGAGGAACGCCTGCTTCTGTTCCTTGGAAAGCTGGTCGTCGAGATCCTTCATCAGCATGTCGACCGCTTTCTTCGAACGGATGTCGGACAGGACGATGGAGGTCTTGACCTTCGTGGTGGCGTCGATGCCGGCGAGGGTCGCCATGTATTCATCGTGTTTGTCGCACTCGCCCTTCTTCTTCTTATCGGCGTCCATATATTCGGGGCAGAACTGCTTCATCGCCTTGTCGCGGTATTTGTCGAGTATCTCGTTGACCGCGATGTTCTGGTTGTTGTAGGCCTTCATCAATTCGTCCTCGGCGTACTTGCCCAGACGGATGAGCGATTTGCGCCCTTCGGGGAACAGGCTGAAGCCCTGCTCCTCATAGAAAAGGGCCGCGACGAGCGTCTTGACCACGCTCGGGTCGCCGAATTCGCCGAGCACCCCGGCGGTGGTGTACTTGGTGCCGAAGTCCTCGTATTTCGATTCGAAGGTCGCCATGATCTGCGGCATGAACTGCTTGCCTTCCGCGGGCATCTTGGCGAGCGCCTCGATGGCGGCGCGCTTGGCGACCGACTCGGGCTTTTCGCGCTGGCCGGCGGCGAGCCCTTCGGGGGTCTGGATGGTGAAGTATTTGCCCAGTATCGGCGCGGCGCTTGGATCGCCGATGGCGCCGAGGGCCATGGCGGCCGCTTCGAGGGTCTTGAGGTTACGGACATTGAGCGTCTTGAGGCAGTCGTCGACGATCACGCCGATGACCGGCACCGCGACCGGATCGCCGATCTGGCCGACGGCGTTGAGCGCCATTGGGATGTCGGGGGTCTTGTCGAGGGTCAGGAGCTTCTTGACGGTCTTCTCCTTATTCTCGATCTTGTCTTTCTCCTTGATGATCTGGTTGATCGCCCATGAGCGGGATTCCTTGGAGTAGAGCTTGCCGAGGTACTGGTCCTCGTAATTGCCGCAGGCGGCCAGGAACGCGGCGGCCGCGATGAAGGTAAGCATCTTGGAAATCGTTCTCATCGGATACCTCTCCATTTATAAAGTCAGCGAAACCGTTACAATTCCGGTTCACTCTAGCAAAAAAAAGATAAAATTCAATCTTTTTGAGACGATTTTTTCGCCGAAGATTTTTATTGATAAATCCAAAATACTATTTATGATTACGCCGGTTTTGCCCAAGGGAGGCGCCCATGAAAGTGAAGCAGATGAGCAACAAGAAGAAAATGCAGCTCTACGGGTTCAACAACCTGACCAAGACCCTTTCCTTCAATATATACGATGTCTGCTACGCGATGACCCGCGAGGACCGCCGCGCCTACATCCAGTACATCGATGAAGAATACAACTCGGACCGCCTCACCAGCATCCTCGAACAGGTCTCCGAGATCATCGGCTCCAATGTCCTCAATATCTCCAAACAGGACTACGATCCGCAGGGGGCGAGCGTGGTCGTGCTCATCTCCGAGGAGAAGGTGGTGCAGGGAGGCAAGCTCGCCGGGTCCATCTACGAAGGCGCGGGCGATTGCCCCGAGAACGGCGAGAACGGCGAAGGAGGCGATGTGACCATGCACCTCGACAAGAGCCACCTCACGGTCCACACCTATCCCGAAAGCCACCCCGACAGCGGCATATCGACCTTCCGCGTCGACATCGATGTATCGACCTGCGGCCGGATATCGCCCTTGAAGGCGCTCAATTTCCTGCTCGACAGCTTCGAATCCGACATCATCAACATCGACTACCGGGTCCGCGGCTTCACGCGGGTCATGGACGGCCGCAAGATATTCCTCGATCACAAACTGCACTCGATACAGAATTTCATCCATCCCGACACGCTCGACGCGTTCCACTGCGTCGATCTCAATGTCTATCAGGACAACATCTTCCACACCAAGATGATCCTGCGCGATTTCGATCTCGACAACTATCTCTTCGGCGTCTCGAAGCGGCAGATCAACTCGATGGAGAAACGCAAGATCAAACAGCGGCTCACCCGCGAGATGAACGAGATATTCTACGGCCGCAACCTTCCCTCGATGCCGAAGATGTTCGGCCCCGGATGAACCTCACCGACCTCATCGGCGCCGTTGCCGCGACCCTCACCACCGTGTCGTTCGTGCCGCAGGCGGTCCGCATCATAAGGACGCGGCATACGCAGGATATATCGCTGCCGATGTACGCACTGTTCTCGATCGGCATCCTCTTGTGGCTGATCTACGGGATCCTGATAGGGGACGCCCCCATCATCGCGGCCAATATCGTGACGCTCGCCCTGTCGCTAACCATCCTGATATTGAAACTGCGCTGGGGCTGAACTAGCGCGCTTCGACCGAGATATCGCCCGACACCGTTTTGACCTGCACCTGCTTCTGTGCTCCCTTTTCCTCGGAGGCGTTCACCGACAGCGTCCCCGACACCGATTCGGTGGTGATGTCGTAGGGCTCGTTCCCCGGCAGGCGGAGCCGTATGTCACCCGACACCGCCACGGCGGCGGCGAAGAGCGTCAGTTCCTTGAGTTCGGCGGTGATGTCGCCCGACACCGCCGACGCGGTCAGATCGCCGGTGAGCCCTTTGACGGAGATGTCGCCCGATTTGCTTTCGACCGCCAGTTTTCCGACCGCGATATCTTCGGCGCGGATGTCGCCCGATATCGTTTTGACCTCCAGATCGTACCGTTTACCCAGCGGCAGATAGAGGGTCAGGTCGCCCGAATCGGTCGGGGGCATCCGCAGATTGACCGAATGGTGGCGTTTCCGCAGGCTGAACGGCGGAACACGGATCTCCAGCTTGTCGCCGGTCCGTTTGCAGTTCACTCCGGCGTCGGTGTTGAGCACCGGCGCGGCGTCGGGGATCGTCTCAAGCCGCACCCCGGCGGTGATGGTGGAGACACTGATGCTCTTCAGATCGCCCTCGAAATCGTCGACCGAACAGCCGCGCATCGGCTCCATCCCTTCGCGGATGAGCCCCGTCACATTCTTGAACAGCGGTGAGAGGCCGCTCTGGGCGAAGGCGGTGCCCGCCTGCGCCGCGTTGAAAAACATCCCGAAGGCGACGGCGAACGATACGCCCGAAAGCGCGATGCAGATGAGCGCGGTGACCACTTTCCTACGCATGGGCCCCTCCCGCTCGGCGGGCAAGGCCGATATTGAAGTTGACCCACCACTTGATCGCCCTCACGGCAAGCGCGGTCACTACCGACAGCAGCATCGTGCCGCCGATCCCCAGCAGGAGCGCCCCGGCGCCGAAAAAGACGAGGAACGGCGCGGCGAAGAAATTAAGTATCGGAATGGGTATGGTCACCAGTCCCGCGATGATGATGACCACCCCCAGTATCGCCGCGACCCACGCGACGATCCACGACGCGAGCCACATCCAGAAAAGCGACATCACCGGCGTGGCGAGCACCATCACATTAAGCGCGATGAGGACCGCACCGGCGATCCACATCTTCGTCCGGTCGACCGGTTCATCGACGATCGTGACGCCCACCGGCGCCTCGCCGCGGTACTGCCGCGCGATCTCCTCGGGCATCCCGAGCGAGAGGGCGATATCGGCCTCCGACTTGCCGGACTCGGCGCCGATGCGGAAATGCTCCTCGTAGTCGCGGAGGATATCCTCGACCTCCGGTAGGGGAAGCCCCGCAAGGCTGTCCCGGAGCCGTGCCAGATACTGTCTCTTATCCATTCTACGCCCCCTTTCGGTTACTGGTTATTATCGTATCGACGCTTTTCGAGAACTTGGTCCATTCGCCGATGAGCTGATCGCGCATCCGGCGTCCGGCGGTAGTGAGCCGGTAATACTTGCGCGGCGGCCCGCCGCTCGATTCGGTCAGATAGGTCTCGCAGTACCCCTCGTTCTGGAACTTCCGCAAGAGCGGATAGATGGTCCCCTCGGCGATCTCGATGTTCTCCGAGATCCGCTTCACCAGTTCGTAACCGTAGCAGTCGCCTTCGGCCACCACCGCCAGCACGCACAGGTCAAGGACCCCTTTCTTGAATTGAACATTCATGCTGCCTCCTACACTAAGCACGGTACAACATACAACACGCTACTGCATAAAGCAAGGTACTAACGGAAAAAAGTAGATAACTGACCGGAATAATTCAGTGTAGAAAGCAGGGAAAAGGACATAAGGGACGAAAAGGACATAAGGGACGGGGATGGGGATGGGGAGGCTGTTGGTTTTTCTTGCCGCGCGTCGCGGCGGGCGCTATGCTGTGACCGTTCCGAAAAGGGGAGGTCGCGATGCGTCTTTTCATCAGTGCGCTTCTTGTGGCGGCGTGGAGCATCGCGCTTGCCGATACGCCCGGTATCCATGCCCGCGAACTGGCGTCGCACCGCTTCATCGCGCCGCTCGCGGTGTACGACAACGGGCCGGTCGCCTATGCCGGCGAGATGGGGAGCCCGATCGTCAACAAGCGGGTCTTCGGCTATCTGCCGTACTGGGCCAACGACACGGCGAACCTCAAGTACGCGCTCCTGACCGACATACTGTTCTTCTCGTGCGAACTGGCGGCCAGCGGCGCGCTCGGCGACTGCCACGACTGGCCCGATGCGGCTCCCATCGCCGAGGCGCAGAGCTACGGCGTGAAGGTCCATCTGGTCGTGACCGGCTTCGACAAGGCGACGGTGCTGGCGCTGGTCGGCAGCGAGGCGCAGAAGGCGACCTTCTTCGCGGCGACCTACGCCCTCGTTCACGACGCGGGGGCTGACGGGCTCAACATCGACTTTGAGATATCGAGTGGCAGCGACAGCGTCGCCATCGCCGACTTCTTTGCCGATCTGGCCGACTACTTCCACAGCCGCGACGCAGCGCTCGAGGTATCGGCGGCGCTCTGGGCGGTCGACTGGCAGGATACCTTCGCCATCGGCGACATGGGGGGGATGGACCATTTCTTCATCATGGCCTACGACTACCACTGGAAAGGGGGCGACCCCGGCCCGGTCTCCCCGCTCATATCGGAGTCGCCGTGGACGACGGGCGGCATCTGCGTGACGCGTTCTTATGAAGACTACGCGGCGAAGCTCGGCGGCGCGGGGCTCGAGCGGCTGATACTCGGCTTCCCGTACTATGGCTACGACTGGCCGTCGACCTCCGACGCGGTGCCGGGAACGCAGGCCGCCAACGGCGTCGCGGCGTTCTACAGCGCCATCGACATGACCGGCGCGGTGTACGATGACGGTTCGGAGACGGTCTACAAAGCCTATCAGAGCGGCGGCTGGCACCAGCTCTGGTTCGATACGCCGGCTACCTTCGCGCAGAAACTCGCTTTCGTGAACGATAATCCGTCGGGCGGTACCGGGATGTGGGCGCTTACCTATGACGGGACCGCCGACGACTACTGGCGCGAACTGGCGGCCGCCTTCACCGACCGCGTGGCGGGTTCGGCCGCCGACCCGGTGGTCGCCGACACCTTCCCGTTCCTCCATGAAAGTAATACCTATTACTATATGTCGGACGAATTCGACAGCTACACCTGCGACAACTATGAGAACAGCGCCGCGCTGAGCGAGGAAGGTCCCGAGATGCTCTACGAACTGCGGCTGAAAGGATCGGGGACCCTGACGCTCACGCTCACCAAAGGGGAGGGGAGCGATGCGGCGGCGCGCGAGGATCTCGACATCCACCTGCTCCGGAGCCTGTCGCCCGGCGACTGTATCGACCGCGATCACATAACGCTCACCGCACCGCTCGACGCCGGGACCTATTACGCCGCCGTCGACACCTTCGTGACCGCCGCCGGCGTCCGGATGGGGGGCGCTTACCGGCTGGAGGCGGCGTGGGAGAGTGACGACGACTCGGTGACGGCCGACGAGTTGGTGACGGCCGATGATGGGGAAGTGGCTGATGGCGATACCGTGGCCGGGGACGAAATGGACGACATGGACAGGGTGGACATAGTGGACGATATGGCTGAAATGGACACCGACGGGTCAGCCGAAACAGATGAGTCCACTTCGTCCACGGAGTCCATTCCGTCCACCGATGATATTCCCGTTACCGACACCGACACCGCCGGTTCTTCCGGCGGGTGCGGCTGTACGCTGATATGAGATAACAATTTGACATCGCTTCTCAAGTAGTGTATCACTGATGAGGTTATTGAGGGGCGCACCATGAATACACAGCACAAAGGGCTTTACATCGGCGGCTTCGCCATCATGCTGCTGGTGCTCGCGGGGAACCTGTTCCTCTTCTCGCGCATCAGCCTGCTCAAGGACGATGCCTCGGTCATCAATCTGCTCGACGCGGTGATGGGCGGCATCCAGCGCACCGTCAAGGCCGAACTGGGCGGCAAGAACGCCGATCTCTACATCATGGAGATCGACAAGTCGCTCCTTCTGCTGGGGCAGCATGCCGATGTGACCAGCAACGGCGAACTGTCGCTGCAGGTCTCCGAAGCGGGCAAGGACTGGGGGCGGCTGAAGGAATTCCTCATGCTCTACCGCAAGGACGCATCGCCCGAACTGCGCGAACAGATACTGGTCTGGAGCGAATCGCTGTGGGATATCACCGGCAAGACGGTGCGAATAGTGCAGGCCGACGCCGAGCGGCGGGTGAAGCTCTTCTATTTCCTCATTCCCAACATCGTCTCGATCTTCATACTGCTCATCTTCGCCGGCGTGCTGGGCAGGATGTACCTGCGCAACCGCATGCTCCATCTGGCGACGCACGATCCCGCCACCGGCGCCCTCAACCCGGTCGCGTTCCAGTATATACTCCAGCAGTACCTTCTCCTGTCGGACCGCTATGAACGGCCGAGCGCCCTGATCATGTTCAGCCTCGACGGCTACGGTGAACTCATCGAGCACGGAAAGGAAAAGACCGACAAGGTGCTTTTCCTGCTGGTCGAACTGGTCCAACGGAACACCCGCCGCACCGATATCATCGTCCGGCTTGGCGACGACCGTTTCGGACTGCTGTTGCCCGAAACCGATCTGCCGCGCGCCATGAAGATAGCCGAAAAATTGCGGACCGAGGTCATCGCCTTCCACTTCGGCCCCGAACCGCTCGCCATCACCGCCGGGGTCACCCAGCTGATACCGGGCGAATCGCCCGAAATATTCACCGGCCGCGCCGAGAGCGCCCTCAAAAAGGCCGAAAAGGACGACGACAAGCGGATCGCGACCCTCTGACCCGTTCCACAGGGAGATACTCATGAGAAAGACCCTTTGCATCCTGCTGTGTGTCGCCGGACTGTCGCTTCTTTCCTGCGCCACCGTCAAACCGATCGACCGCTATGAACGGCGTATCATCATGGGCGGCGGGGAGAACGAGGTGATGCCGCTGGTGGAGGACAACACCCCGGCGGGGAACGCATTCCTGCGCGAAAAGGCAGACGCTATCGACCCGGCCGACCCGCTGATCGCGCACCTCGCTTCGCGGATGCTCGAAACGGTCAAAAAGGCGCCCGGCGTGGGGGTGGCCGCCCCGCAGGTCGGCATCAGCCGCCGCGCCGCGTGGGTCCAGCGGATGGACAAGCCCGACAAACCCTTCGAATTCTATATCAACCCGCGTATCGTCGAGTTCTCGCCCGAAAAGGCGACCGGCTGGGAGGGGTGCCTCTCGGTGCCGGCGGGGTTCGGCCGGGTCGCGCGGTCGACCGCGGTCACCGTGGCCCACGATGTGGCCGGAAAAGGGCGGGTGACCGAACGGATAGAAGGCTTTACCGCCGTCATCTTCCAGCATGAACTCGACCACCTCGACGGCATCCTCTTCGTCGACCGGAAAGAGCCGGGCGACCTCATGCCCAAAGAGGCCTACTACGAGATGCGCCGCACGGAAAAAGAGGCCGCCGCCGCGGCCGAAAAAGAGAACACGAAATAGTCTAAAAAAACAGCCGCCCGCCGTTGACTTTATTATTCCATTAGTATAGAATGCCGCGAGTTCACCATTTGAGGGAGCATCACATGAGATCCATGATTTTGTCGGTGGTCATCGCGTTGTCCTTGTTCATGTTCGTCTCCTGCGGCGAAGAGGCCAAGGACGATGTGGTAGAGACGGTTCAGGCGAAGGTATCGGCGGCCGAAGGCGGCACCGTGGAATCGGAATCGGGTTCCGTTAAGATGGACATCCCGGCCGGCGCCCTTTCCGAAGACACCTTCATCACCATAACGCTCATCAAGAAGAGCGGCTATCCCGACGAAAAGAATGTCGTCAGCGATGTGGTCCGGTGCGAACCGTCGGGGCTCAAATTCAAGGAGCCGGTGACGCTCACCATCAAGGCGACCGAGACGACGACCGTTCCGGATGGACGGCGGCTGACCACCTCGATATACCGCAACGGCAAGTGGGAGAACCGCCATTCGGGCGATCCGGTCATGGCGGGCGATCCGATCATGGCGGGCGATCCGATCATGGCGGGCGATCCGGTCATGGCGGGCGACCCGATCATGGCGGGCGACCCGATCATGGCGGGCGATCCGATCATGCAGGGTACCGAAATGACCTCGCAGGTCGGCCACTTCACCGACTTCACTCTCTATATGCAGGAGATACTCCCGGAAAACGACGACGACATCCTTGAGGATATCGACGAGGCGACCGACGATACGATCGACGAAGAGGTCGACGACGCCAAGCCGGCCGACAAGGACACCGTCGAGGCGGAGCCGGTCGACAACGACACCGTCGAGGCCGAACCGACCGACGATTTCGTCGCTCCGGTCGACGAAGATGTGCTGGTCGATCCCTGCGCCGGGGTGACCTGTTCGGGTCACGGCGTCTGCGAAGTGCTGCAGGGCGAACCGGCCTGCGTGTGCGACCAGCCTTTCACCGCCAGCGGCCTCTACTGCGTGAACTCCTGCACCGATGATACCGGCGCCGTCATCAACGGCAAACTCTGCGACGACGGCCTCTACTGCAACGGCGTCGACAAGTGCGACGCGGCGGGCGTCTGCGGGGAACACCAGTTCTTCAATGCGATGCCGATGGACTGCTACGACAATAAAGAATGCACCGGCGATCTCTGTGTCGAGTCGACCGGCGGCTATATCTGTGAACATCCCCCCGTGGCCGCGAACACCCCCTGCGGGTCGAGCGCTAACGATGTCTGCGACGATCCCGACACCTGCGACGGCACCGACGGCGAATGTCTGCCCAACTGGGTCTCCTCGGCCGTCGTCTGCCGCGATGCGGCCGCCGCCTGCGACGCCCCCGAATACTGCACCGGCGACGCTCCCACCTGTCCGGCCGATATGAAATACGACGCCCAGACCCTCTGCCGCGGCGAGGCGGGCCTGTGCGACCTGCCCGAATACTGCGACGGCGCGAACGACTCCTGCCCGGCCGATCAGCGCCGCGCGCTCGGCTTCGAATGCGGACCGGCTGCCGGCGGCTGTGACGCGGTCGAAGTGTGCGGCGGCATGGACGCCGCCTGCCCGACCGACGAAGTGCTTGCCCTTGACGCCGTCTGCCGCGACGCGGTCGGCGGTTGCGATATCGCCGAAGTGTGCGACGGCACCACGAAGGTGTGCCCGGCCGACGAACTGACCGACGCGGGTACCGAATGCCGCGCCTCGGCTGGCGACTGCGACATAGCCGAGCTTTGCGACGGTACCGCCCAGTGCCCGGCCGACACCCTCAAGGCGACCACCGTCGAATGCCGCGCCTCCGCCGGCCTCTGCGACATCGCCGAGCTTTGCGACGGCACCGCCCAGTGCCCGGTCGACGCTTTCAAGGCCGACACCGTGATCTGCCGTGCTTCGGCCACCGTCTGCGACGCGCCTGAGAACTGCATCGGCGACGACGCCGCCTGCCCGGCCGACCTCGGCGCGGTCTACGGTTCCCCGTGCGACGACAAAAACCTCTCCACCCGCGACGATATGTGCGACGGCGAGGGGATAACCGCCGAGAACTGTTCCGGCGAATACATCTACTGCAACAATGGCGGCGCTCCCAACGGTACCGACTGCGACTGTTACGAACCGTGGACCGGTGCCACCTGCGAAGAGTGCATGGAAGGATATGTGCTGTTCAACGGCGAAGGGGTGTGGCGCGAGGCTGATGCCGACAAGGACGGCTATGCCGATAGTTACAACGACAATTGTCCCGAGATAGCCAACCCCGATCAGGAAGATATCGACTACGACGGCTGGGGCGATCTGTGCGACTGCGCGCCGACCAACGACATGGTCTATCCCAACGCGGGGGAGGAGTGCAACGGCCGCGACGACAACTGCAACGGCGCCATCGATGAATATTTCGGCGGCGGCGAGATCGGTGTGTTCGGGATGGAAGGTCAGGGCGGTGATCTGGAGGGACCGCAAGGCCCGATGCCGGATCAATATGAGAGCGTCTGCGGCGACGGCGACTGGGTCTATACCTACAACGGCGGCGCCTATCTCTTCTTCTACTCGAATTACTACTACAACAACGAGTGCCCCTACGGCTATACCCCGGTGGTCATCAACGACGCGGCCGAGAACGAGTGGGTCTATCAGACGGCGGCCGACCAGTTCGGCGGCGAGACCTCCTATTGGATCGGCCTGACCTACGACTGGGACCGGGACAGCTACTACTGGGTCAACCCGTGGGAACAGCCGACCTTCCGCGACTGGGCTTCGGGCCAGCCGTACAGCGGGGACGGGGAGGAGTGCACTGCGGTCAACATCTATGCTGAACACCCGGCGTGGTATCTCACCTACTGCGACGACGACTACAAACATTTCGTCTGTGAAGCCTGCGGCAACGACACCGACAACGACGGTCACGGCGACCGCTGCGACTGCGCGCCGAACGACGGCGACATCTATCCGGGCGCCGAAGAGATACTGGAAAACGGTATCGACGACAACTGCAACGGCCAGATCGACGAGATCATGGAACAGCCCGACGACGATTCCGGCTATCCCGACAGCGATATCCCGATGCCCTGACGGCAGCCGATGCTTTTCGATCCCGCTGATAACCATCATATATAATATGTAGAGGGAGGGGAACATGACCAGAAAGGTACTCGTATGTGTACTGCTTATCATTGCGCTTGCCGCGACCGCCTGCGACAAGAAGAAGACATCGAAAGAGGTCGAACGGACCAGCAAGCAGGTGACGGCGGCCGACGGCGGCACCGTGACGCTCGGATCGGGCGACGCGACGCTGGTCATCCCGGCGGGCGCTCTAGAGGCGGATGTCGAGATCACCATCGTCAAGAAGACCACGGACGGCTATCCCGCCGCCGGAAGCCTGCTCGAATATATCTATGAACTCGGTCCCGACGGCCTGCAGTTCACGGCCGACATCCAGCTGTCGATAAAGTCCCATGCCGACAAGGATATGACCTATCCCGCCGACACGCGGCTGGTCATCGGGACGATGCGCGACGGCGCGTGGCATTACGGCCGGGAGAACGCGGGCGATCCGATCATGGCGGGCGATCCGATCATGGCGGGCGACCCGATCATGGCGGGCGACCCGATCATGGCGGGCGATCCCATCATGGCGGGCGATCCGATCATGATGACCGCGCAGATAAAGCACTTCAGCCCCTTCGCCGGCTGGTTCATGCCGCTCCAGAACGACCCCTACACCTGCAACGGCGAAGCGGTCCTGCATGAAAAGATGTGCGATACGACCCCCGACTGCCTAGACCTGTATCCCGCCCACCAGTTCGAATGCATCCGGTGCGGCTGCTGCGGCGACGCGGTCCTTTCGGGCAACGAACAGTGCGATCCCGGCTCGGCCGCCTACGGCTGTGCCACAGGATACGAATGCAGCGCCTGCGTCTGCGTCGAGATGGGCGCCGTATGCGGCGACGGCGCTCTGGATGCGTCGGAAGAGTGCGAAGCGCCGACCGACTGTTCCGAGGCCGATCCGTCGTCCTATGAATGCGTCGACTGCGCCTGCCGCCTCCTTACCTGCGGCAACGGCACCATAGACCTCAACGAAGAGTGCGAGTTCACCGCCGACTGCGCGGGCGATGAAGAGTGCAAGAACTGCCGGTGCGTCAAAGAATCGGTCTGCGGCGACGGCGTCATCACCCTGCCCGAGGAATGCGAGAAAAAGGACGACTGCCTGCCCGACCAGAACTGCGAGAACTGCCTCTGCGTCGATGAGGCGGTGCCCGACGACATTACCCCCGACGACATCGCCACCGACGATATCGTTCCCGACGATACGACCGACACCGCGATGCCCGACAGCGATGTTTCCGGCCTTGCCTGCAACTGCATCTATCCCGGTGTGGTCCTCACCGTCGTCTCCGGCTGTGTCGACTGGCCCGACGCGACGCAGTGCAGTGGTCTCCATTCGGTCGTCTGCGCCAACGAACCGCACGCGAGCCAGACCTACTGCGATCCGCAGAATCCCGACTGGGTCACCGAATTTGAAGCGCTTACCTTGAACAGCGGCGACCAGTTCACCGGCTACGACTGTACCATCCAGATAGACTGCCCCGCGCCATGACATTCGCCGAGATCATGGAGAAAGGCGGGATACTGATGTATCCCATCTTCCTCTGTTCCATTATCAGCCTCGCGGCGCTGTTCGAGCGGCTCTGGGCGCTTCGCCCGTCGCGGGTGACCCCGAGTCTGGAGCTCTACCTCCACATCGCGAAGACCGGGACGCGCGAAACGATGCTCGCCGAAACGCAAAAGCGCGACGATTTCCTGTCGCAGCTCATGCGGCAGGTCCTTTCAGACGACGCGGCGGCCGATACCGCGCGGATGACCGGCATCCACGCCAAACGGCTCGGCAGTTCCATCTACCGCTGGGTCACCATTCCCGGCGTCATGGCGACCATCTCGCCGCTGTTGGGACTGCTCGGCACCGTCTTCGGGATGATCAAGATATTCACCCGCTTCTCCGACATGGGAGGCAACCCGCTCGTCCTCGCATCGGGCATCTGGGAGGCGCTTCTGACCACCGCCGCCGGACTGTCGGTGGCCATACCGTCGCTCATCGTCTACCGCTACATCCTCTACCGCGCCGACCGCGCCGCCGGCGAGATCGAATTCGCCACCGAACGGTTGCTCGCGTATTTGGAGAAAAAATAATACCTTTTACTTCCTCGCCCTGTTTAGGGAGAGGACCGAGGTGAGGGTGTTCTCTCACAGACCCTCATCCCTTCCTTCTCCCTCCACAGGGAGAAGGAGGTATTGGTATTTCCCTTGCCTTTCCCATTTCCCTCTGTTATTATTCTTCATCTTTTCGTTGAATGAGGGGGGTCCCATGCGTAACGCGTTTCTGGTGCTGATGCTTTTCCTCTTGGCGTTCCCGCTCGCGGCCGGGGAGGAGAAGGGAAGCGACGATCCGACCATCAACGCTACGGAGTCTAACTTCGCCATGATCACCGTCGGCACCATCCCCGACGGCCTGTCGGTCGAGATAGACCGCAAACCGGTGGGCGTCACCCCCGTCACCATGCGCGTCCCGCCGGGACTCCACCGCGTGATGATATCGTCGCCGTGCCATCTCCAGAAAGGGCTCGAATTCGCCGTGAAACGCGGCGAAGAGCGGCGCATCGAGATAGTTCCCGAAAGCCGTAAGGCGGGCCTTTCGGTGATATCGGAGGACGGCGGCGGCAACGCGGTCGACGCCCCCGTCATCGTCGACGGCGTCGCGGTGGGCAAAGCACCCGGCAGTTTCACCGTCCCGCTGTGCAGTAAAAAACTCGCCGTCATCATATCGGACACCGACAAATACGAGGCCGACCTCGCGCTCAAAGAGAACGAGACGCAGGAGGTGCGCGCCACCCTCAAAGGGGAACTCGACGCGGTGGCGGCCGATGGACACGACAAGTCCAAAGAGTTCGCGGCGATGAAAGAGCCCCCCGCCAAGCGCCGTCCCTACCTCTACCACGGGGCGGGGATACTCGGCGCCGGTATGCTCATCGCCATCGGCGGCACCGGACTCGCGGTGGCGGCCATCGACAAATTCGACGAGTACGACACCCTCACTTCCCCCGCGACGGTCGCCAAAGAGATGCTCAAGCCGTCGTTCAGCGTCGACGCGTATCAGCGCAAGACCGACAAGGTCTACCAGCAGGCCGAAGACCTCGAGACCGCCGGCATCGCGATGTTCGCGGTGGGGGGCGCGGCGATGGTGACCGGCATCGTGCTCATGTGTCTCACCGAAGAGGTCCCGGTGCAGGCGACAGTGACCCCGGGCGGCGTCTATATCGGGTGGAAAGGGGAATTTTGATGAATAATAGAAAAATCCTACCGATTTACAAATCCCGTCAAAGCCCCGTTGACAAGGGGCTGGAAGGATGGCGGATCGCCATATATATAATAATGTTGTTCGCGTTCATCGGGTGTGATCATCCGGCGCGGGTGGATATCGGCGATCTGGTGGAGGCGTTGCAGGCGCTCGATGCCGACGCGGCGATTGATACCGACGAGGTAATTACCGACGATGATCTGCTGTTGTGTGAGGAGGGGGAGAAGAGGTGTGAGAGTCAGTGGGTGATGGTATGCACGGGCGGAGAGTTCGTGCAGTCGGAGCACTGTGTTGACTGCGGGCCGCTCTGTCAATGTGTTGAGTCGGCGGGGGATGCGTGGTGTGAGCACACCGATCCGGGCCCGGATGATATAGATGTTCAGCCAGATGATTCGGTGGTGGTGGATGAGGATGCGGTGGATGAGGAGCCGGATGTGGATTATTGCGGCGAGTGTCTTGTGCCGGATGAGGATTACGAGGAGCCGGAGGGGGATGAGGATGTGATAGTAGTTGAGGATGATGTGGTGCCGGATGGGGATACCACATTGTGTGGCGGCGACTTTCCCAACGAACACGAAACCCTTTGTTGGTCTTATATTTCAACGCTGGAAATGAATTGGGACGATGCGAAGGCGTATTGCGAGGTGATGGGCGGCAGATTGCCGACGATTGACGAACTGCGTGGCCTGATAATCAATTGTCCGGATACCGAAACGGGGGGTGCCTGCGGTGTAACTAACGAATGTCTTGAGTCAACTTGCCAGACTTCGTGTGGAGGTTGCGCGAATAACACCACGGGTTACTACTCGGTTTTTGCTGATACGGAATACATCTGGTCTCTGTCGGAATCGACCAACGACAATCAAAAAGCGTGGTCTATTGGCTTCAATCAAGCGCATCCCGGTGACAGCTACAAAACAGGGGCATTTTATGTGCGGTGCGTAGAGGGATCATTGCCGATGAATGACGATGATGTTATTCTGACGGATGATGTGCCGGTGGACGATGATGTGGTGGTACTTACTTGGACTGATCTAGGGACAAACCTTATGTGGCAAGACCCCATCGTCGAGAAATCTCTCATGTGGGGTGCCGCCGCGACATACTGCAACACGACATTAAATTCTGAAGAATACGCCGGTTATGCCGGATGGCGCCTGCCGACGATAAGTGAACTTCGGACGATCGTTGACGGGTGCTCCTCGCTTGAAACGGGCGGGGCGTGTGGTGTTACTG
>CAYPQK010000059.1:0-20607 GCA_964412895.1 uncultured Spirochaetales bacterium | reverse complement strand
GTGAAGCCCTGTTCCGCCAGCACCCTGAAAAGATCGGGCCACTGCGGCATCCAGAGTTTCGCGATGGCCTCCTGTTCGGTCACCGAAAAAGGCAGCAGTACATAGTCTTTTCCCGAAAGGCCGCCGGGGGGACGCCCAATGCCGAACCGTATCCGCGTGAAGATCGGCGTACCGAGCGACTGGATGACCGACTCCATCCCGCGATGCCCCGCCGCGCCGCCGCCGCTTTTTATCTTCGTGGTACCGAACGGGATGTCGAGATCGTCGTGGATGACGGCCGTCTCATCGACCGGTATCCCGAAGTAGTCGGCAAGCGCACGGAGGCTCTGCCCCGAAAGATTCATGTAGGTGTCGGGCTTCAGCAGAAAGACCCGTTTCCCCGCCATATCAAGACGCGAGATATACCCGAGGAATTTCTTTTCGTAGGTGAAGGGGGGGAACCCGCAGTTCGACTGAATGGTATCGAGGAATCTGAATCCGATGTTGTGGCGGGTTGATTCGTACCGGAACCCGGGGTTGCCGAGCCCCGCTAGGAGCAGGAACGGCATAGGGTGGTACGCTACTTCTTCTTGCCTTTCTCGGCGGGTTTGGCCTCAGCCTCGGCAGGCTTCTTCCCATCGGCGGGCTTCTTCGCATCGGCACCGGCGGCAGGTTTCTTCCCGTCGGCGGGAGCGGCGGCGGCACCGTCAGCCGGAGCGGCCTCGCCTTCAGCGGTGGTCGCCTCGTCGGCGCTCTGACCGCGGCCCTTGTTGACGACGATCGCCGGCACATTCTCGCGATAGTTCGGCGTGACCCCGTCGGGGTATTTAAGGTCGTGGACCATGATGCGGTCGCCGATGTCGAACGGCGTCACATCGACCGTCAGTTTTTCCGGGATATTCTTGGGCAGACACCGGACCGCTATCTCCTTAAGCACCTGCAATGCGCGGCCGCCGACGATCTCGCCCTGCGAACGGCCCTCTTTGACCAGCGGGATATTGACCGTCAGCATCTCGTTCTCGACAACGGTGAGAAAGTCGATGTGGGAGATGTTGTTCTTGACCGGATCGATGTCGATGCGGTAGGGGATCGCCAGAACGGTCTTCCCTTCGGTCTCAAGATTGAGGATGACATTGCGACCTTTCGGCGAATGGAGCGCCTTGACCATCTTGATGCGTTCGACCGAGCCGTTGATGTTCGCTTCAAGCGACTTGCCGTAGATGTTGACCGGCAGGAACCCCTTGCTACGGGCCTCCTTGACATATTTCTTCCCGGGCGTTCTCGGGAACACTTTCATACTGACGAACTCCATGTCTTCCTCCATTCAATGGTTGGGGCGGGAGGATTCGAACCCCCGAATGCCGGAATCAAAATCCGGAGTCTTTCCGCTTGACGACGCCCCATCGTTATATAAGCAACCTGACCTTTCTCACGAACCCGTATTCGCCCGAAAGCCGCCGGAACGCCGTTTCGCGCCGTTCCTCGTCGGTGAAGAGTCCGACCATCGTCGAACCGCTGCCGGTCATGAATGCCCCAGCCGCTCCGTACGCCGCGATACGATCCCGCAGGACCATGAGCGCCGGATACTCCCCGAACACGGGTATCTCGAAGTCATTTCTTATGAAATCGAGCCATTCTGTCAAAGAACCGAGAGAAAACGCACGGTCGGTAGTTGTAGTCACCGGGCGCACTTTTGTCAACATTTTTTTATCCCACAGGGCATAGGCCCCCTTGGTATCGACCGGAAACCCGGGATGGACCACCAACAGCGAGAAGGGAAAAGCGGCGATACGGAACGGACGCACCCGCTCACCGAAGCCGGCGACTATCGCCGGAGAATGGTGAAGGAAAAAAGGTATATCGCTCCCGACGGGGGCCGCGATGGCGCACTTCCGGTCAATTCCGAGCCCGAGTCCGAAACGGCGGTCGAGATGGTCGAGCACCGCCGCCGCGTTGCTTGAACCGCCTCCCATCCCGGCACCGGTCGGCGTCTCTTTCCGGATGGTTATCCTGAGCGGCGGCAGTTCGCGGCCTATCTCCGCCTCGACCGCTCTGACGATACGGTGGACGATATTTTTTTCCGAAGGGATATGTTCGGCGCAGTTCGCGGTGACGACCTCCAGCCGGTCGGCATCCTCCGCCGTTATCTCGTCGGCAAGCGATATCGGCGCCAGTACCATCTCGAGGAAATGGTAGCCGGTCGCCGGATCGCGCCCCGTTATATCGAGTCGCAGGTTTATTTTGGCCGGCGAGGCGAAGCTCTCTTTCATGACCGCTTGGTTTTCGCCTTCAGGTCGGCAAGAATATTGGGCGGCACGAAATCGCTGATATCGCCGCTCATCTCAGCGACCTGCCGTACCATGCTCGACGAGATATAGAAGTATTTCTCGCTGGTCATCATGAAGAACGACTCCACGCGCGGTTCCATCTTGCGGTTGAAACTCGACAGCTGGAACTCGTACTCGAAATCGGATACGGCGCGCAGGCCGCGAATGATGGTGAAGATGTTCATGCTACGGGCAAGATCGACGAGCAGTCCGTCGAACGACACGACGCGGATCGCCTCGTTGTCGTTGAATATCTCGCGGATCTGGGCGATACGCTGTTCCTTCGAGAAGAGCGGTTGTTTGTTGCGATTGTCGCCGATCGCGATAATGAGTTCGTCGAATATCTTGAGGCTCCGGAGGGCGATATCGACATGGCCAAAGGTGATCGGGTCGAAGCTCCCCGGATAGATGGCCTGTTTTTTGTTGCCGTTCATGCGGTACCCCCCGTATAAAATGAAAGGAAGGTGTCGCCGTAGCGCTTCTCCTTCCTGCCCCACCCCGCGATCTCCTCCGGCATCGCGCCGTCGCTTTCGGTGACGATGACGCCGCGCTCGGTCACTATCTTTTCCTCTATGCAACGGCGCACCAGTCCCGGTATCCGCTCCCGGTCACCGTAGGGCGGGTCGATGAATATCATATCGGCCCGTTCCGGCAATTTCTCCTTGAGCGTCGCCGTGAACGAATCGGCGCAGACGGTCTCTGCGGCGGCGGCGACATCGAGCAGTGCGAGTTGTTCCTGCAGATGGGCCAGCGTTCTGCGGTCGCGGTCCACGAAAAGCGCCCGACGACAGCCGCGGCTGAGCGCCTCGATACCGATCGCACCGCTGCCGGCGAAGAGATCGAGGAAAAGGGTCCCCTCGAATTCCTTCAGCGCGTAAAGCGTGTTGAAGAGGGCGGCACGCACTTTTTCCTCCGTCGGTCGCAGGGTCGTATCGGGGACCGTCAGGCGACGGCCTTTCAGCCTTCCCGCCGTGATACGCAAGAACATGGGCGTGCTATTGGCAGGAACTCAGAAGCTCCTCGACCTGCGCCTTGTCGGGCGCCGCGGGAGTGAGCTCGATATATTTGCGATAGTTCTGGCATGCCTGCGCGGCGTTGCCTATCGAGGCGTAGGCGATGCCGAGGAACTTATAGATCTTGCCGGCGCGTGGATTCAATTTGAGCGCCGCCTTATAGGAATGGATGGCGTCACTGAACCGCTGTTCGCCGATCGCCTTGTTCCCTTCGGCCACGAAATTATCGAACGCCGCGCCGCCGCCGGCCGCCTTCTTCACCGGCTTGGGCGCCGGTTTGGAAGCCGGTTTGGGAGGCTCGGGCGCCGGTTGAGGAGCAGGCTTCGGCGGTTCGACCTTCACCGGGGCGGGTACGGGAGCGGGGGCCGGTTTCTCCGGCTCGGGGACTGGGGCGGGAGCCGGTTTTTCCGGCTCGGGGGCCGGAGCGGGAACCGGTTCCGTATCGGAGACGGCGGGCTCTTCGGTATCCTGTGCCGTTGCCGCGACCTCTTCAACGGCTTGAGGCTCGTCCGTTCTCTTTTCATCGGATGGCGAAAAAAGAAGGTACGCCGCCAGCCCCAGCACGATGACCACCGCCACACCGCCGATGATGAGCGGCGGCGAAAGTTTCCCGGAGCCTTTTTTCGGTTCTTCGGCGCCAAGCTCTTTAAGCAGTTCGGCTATCTCGTGTTCTTCCTGATAGGGCTTCTTGTTGAAGAACTCTTCCGATAAACTTATAGCGCGCGCACGCGAGGCGTCATCCATCTTCGGGACCGCAGGCCGCTGTTCGGCAGAGGCCGGGACAGATCCGCCGCCTGAAGGGGCCGCCTCTTTTTCGACGACCGGCGCCGGATCTTCCTCTTCGGAACAACCGGTGTTGCTGCTGCCGCACATGGGACACAACTCTATCTGTTTGGGTATCTCGGCGGAAAAGCCACAGTTGTTGCAGTTGAATTTCATGGGAACCCCGTTACTTAACCGGCTTCGCTTTTATCACCGGCTTCCCCTCTTTTTCTTCGATCGAGAACGAGACATCCTTGCAGTTGTACTTGGTCATGATGGAGACACGATTGGTCTTCAGTTTGGCAAGGAACGCCGCCTTCTCCTGATCGGCTATTTTTTCGCCGCTCTTTATCTTGATGTTCTTGTAGGTTTCCCACAAGGCAGCGTATGGATCCTGTGCCGTCGCGGCGGCGGGAGCGGCATTTTCCTCGACCCCGGCCGCAGGTGAAGCAGGGGCAACGGGACGGGCGGGTTCTTTCGGTTCCGGCGGCTTGGGCGGCTCCATCGTTTCGCGTTTCCGGTCAAAGGAGGGTTCCGGTATCTCGGTCTCGAGCTCCTCCTTCTCCGGTATCAGCGAAGAAAGCATCACGCTGGAAGCATCATCCCCGCCATGTTTCTGATAATTGCCGATCATATGGTTGAGCGCCGAAACGACCAGCCCCGCGCCATGGCTGTACTTGTGGAGCATGAGTTTCTCGCCGACCTTGAGACGGGAGATGTCGGCGGCGAGTTTCTTGAAGCCGCGGTCCACATCATAGGTGATGACAAAAGTAAAGACCAGCGTTATGAAGATCACAAGAAAAGCATAGATGGCGATATAGGTAACGCTCTTGTGATATAGCTCGTAACCCGGCACCGCGTTCATGAAACCGACGAACACTATCTTGCCGGGAGAACGGAGATCGTTGGGCATCGTGAAAGAGGATATGTGAAGCCAGCGGTTGATGGTCTGATCGCCGCCGCCGGCAAGGATCGCCTCGATGGCGGTCTGTATCTTTGCCTGTTCCGGACCCGATATCATCTTGCTCATCTGTTCCTTATCGAATTCGTGCACCATGATGCCGCCCGAGTAAACGCGGGCCGGGAAGGTCGTCTGGATGCCGCTGAACGCCTCGCGGATAGGAATCATGGACACCACGATGAAGCGTTTGGGCTTGTCGAGTCCCGTCTCGGCGTTAACGGGGGCTACCCCGATAAGATATTCCTCGTTCCCGATACGCATCGTGCCGTCGGATGCGACACCGTCACGGATGGCGCGGTCGACCGCCGGGATACCGACCAGCGAGTTGAGCGTCTGGAAATTCCCCGAAACGACGGCGCCGGATCCGTCCAGCACCGCGAAAAGAAGGGCACGGTCGACCTCCTGCGCATCGACGACGAGTTGCCGGCTCTTCTTGTCGGTGCTGAACTTCAGCTTCGCCGCTATCCCGAAGGACTGCGTGATGAGTTCGTACTGGGAGTTCTTGACGCGCTGCTCCAGAAAGCGGAAGGTGTTCTCGGTCCCCTGCTGGAAATTGATGCCATTGACCAGCTTTTCGAACAGATTATAGTAGAGGAGTGAAAGGAGCGCCAAGACGCTTGAGATAATGAAGAATACCTTGACCTTAAGCCAGATGTTGCCCAGCATATCCCCCTCCCTGATTTAGCGTTGTTTTCCCGACGGCCCTGTTTCCGGGGTCTCGGCGCTTGGGGCCGGAGCGGCCGCGCCGGGCGACATCGGAATGATGCGGCCTCCGGTGAAGGTCGTCGAATCGTCACGGAAGACCTCGCGGTTGATGATGCGGTAGTTGACCGCCAGCACCGAGTCGCCGACCATCGAGAAATCCTCCTGGAACATTTGGCGGAACGCATAGAATATCTTAAGCCCGTAAGAGCCGGACTCCAGCGCCGGCAAATCTATCTTGATCGAAGGGCCGCGCAACGGGAATATCATGCAGGAGGAAAGCACCTTGACATAGATCTTGCCCGTGGGGTTGAAGTTGTCTATGAAGGTGTAGTTGCCGGTCCGCATGAAATTGTAGAAGACCGACTTTTTCGATCCAACATTGAATTCCTTTGTGACGATACCCGAATCGTCGACGATGGTGAACTGGCGCTCAATGTTCTCCTCGTTCTCAAGAAACAACTTACCGTTGACCTTGATGATCACATAACTGCGATCGACCGACAGACCGCGGAGCCGCACCGTTTCATCGGCCGGCGCGCCCTGATCGGTGCCCTCGAGGATAACATAGTGACTTTCCGGTTCGTATATCTTCTCGGGGATCACCATCGGGATACGATGGTAATTGTCGTTCACGGGATTCTCCGGCATGACCTCTTCGCGGGAAATGGTGGCGGGCGCATAGGCGACGCCGACCGTCAATTTCCCGGCCTCGACCGTCCCCGAAAAGAGCAACCAGACCGCGATCAGGGAACCAACAGATCGTCTCACCTTACCCTCACTTGAGCTTTTGAATCTCCTCCAGTGTGCGTCGCTGGTGTTCAGCGTCCCCGATACTATAGTAAAGGTTGGCGACTTTTTCAAGAATTTCCGCCTTGGTCGCTTTGTCGTTGGCTTTTTCGGCCGCCTTCAACGCGTATTTCAGGCTTTGGCCGTTCTTGCCGCTCTGGAACCAAGCGTCCGAAACGGCCATAAGGTATTTGATGCTGTTCTCGTCGATCTGTGCCGCCTGCTCAAAATATCCGATCGCCTCGGCCGCCATTCCCATCGAGAGATGTACGATGCCCATGTTGTAGAAATCCTCGGCCGACTTGTCGGCCCCTTTCATGGTCTTCGACAACGATGCCTTGACCTCGTCGAGCGTATCGGCGATATTCTCCTCTTTTTTCATGGGGATGAGATTCTTGAATCCCGCGAGCATCTCGGAACCGGGGTAACTCGCGATGAGCTCCTGCAGCAGGATCGTCGCGCTCTGGAAGTCATCGATGCTGATGAAGAATTCCAGTTCGTCAAGCTGTTTCTGCGGCGGTTCCCGGAGTTCATCCAGTTCATGCAGCAGGTCGCGCGCCAGATCGGCGAAGCCCGCATCTATGGGCGTTGTAGCGGAAGCGTCCGCAGGGCCCGGCTCGGTCAGCATGACCGGCGTTTCCGGTTCGGGGGTAAGCAGCATTGCCGCCTCGGCCGGCGCCTCTTCGTCCCGGTATTCGGCGACCGCCGGGGGAAGTTCCACCTTCACCGGTTTCACCTCCTCCTTGCGCGGGGCCGGTCCCGCTTCCGCGGAAGCGGTCTGCGCCAGCCACTGTTCGATACGGCGGCAACGGTCCGGATCGGTGTCCAGCAGTTCCTTCACATCGTGGAAGATGTTCTTGGCGCGGGCTCCGTCACCCTTTTCGATGCATGCCTCTATAAGAAGAAAAAGCATCTCGGCGCCCGACGCCATATCGCCTTTCTCGATGTATATCTCGGCGAGCATATCGAGCGCTTCGGCATCCTTGTTCCAGAAGGGAAACGACCGCAATTTCTCTATGGCGCGGTCGAACAGCCGGTAACTGCGGAAGACCTGCGCCTCCTTGATGAACTGCGCGATGTTGTACTGCTGTTTCTGGACCGTCTCGCCTTCGGCGGGCTCTTCGGCATACTCGGGGCCCGGCGCCTGATCGTCCAGTTCTATTTCTATATCGCCTTCTTCGCCCTCCTCTTCATCATCGTCCAGTCCGGCCGAACTCTCTGCTATCTTGCCGGAGATGATATCGCGGAGCTTCCCCTCTTCGTTGAGGGCCAGAAGCGCCTCGGTGTCGCGCGGGTTGAGATCCAGCACCTTGCGGTAGTAGCGGTTGCGCGCTTCGGTGTTCCGCTGTTCGTTATACAGCGTGGCAAGCTGTTTATAGAGCGCCTGCAGTTTGTCTTTTTCTCCCATCTTCTCGAACAGAGAGGCGAGCTGTTCCAGCAGTTCTATCGACTCGGGGGAGGCCATGATGAGTTTGTACAGGATCGAGAGGGCGTTGGCGTGGTTGCCGCTCCGGATGAATGCGTTCACGAGCTCACGGCCGATCTCGGGGCTTTCTCCCTTCGCGGTGTAGAGCAGTTTGAGGACCGAGATATAGTCGGCGCTCTTGTCGGCGCTCTTGAGCTGGACCATGAGCGGCATCAGTATCTTTTCGGCGTCGTGGTACATCTTCTCGGCGATGAGGAGTGTCGACAGCTTAATGGCGAATCCGGTGTTCTGCGGCTGGATGTCGACGATCTTCTTGAGTATCGTGATCGCCGCCTGCTTGTTGCCGAGCTTGATGAAGTAGTTCGCGGCGATCTGGTAACGGATCACCGCATCTTTGATAAGACCGTCGCCCTTGTCGAGGTCGGCCAGCAGTACATTGATACGGCCGTGTTCCGGATTGAGGGAAAGCGCCTGCTTGAGTACCGCCTTGGCCTTATTGAAGAAACCTTTCTTCTCGAACAGGAGCGCCGCCTTCTCGTAGGTCTCTATCGCCTTTTCCTCTTCCTCGGCGCGGGTGTAGAGTTCGGCCAGACGGATATAATTGCGATCATTGTCGGGTTCTTTCTTGATGAGGGCGAGATACTGTTCTATCTCGTCGTTGCTCTTCGGTTTCTTGGTGAAACCGAAGACATTCTTTTTATCGGTTGTTTCGCCCAAAATGCGTTCCCGCCTACTTCTTCACGCGTTCGACATACCGGAAATCCTCGGCGGTGTTGATGCGGACGACATCCCCCGTGTTGATGAACAGCGGCACCTGCACCGTGCCGCCGGTGACGACCTTCGCCGACTTGAAGGCGCTGGTCACGGTGTCGCCCCTGAAACCGGGTTCGGTCTCGGATATCTCCAGTTCGACGAACTGCGGCAGGTCGACCGATATCGGTGAACCATTGTAGAACTGCACCAGCACCTTCTCGTTCTCACGCATGAAGGGGATGGCGTCCTCTATGAGCCGTTCGTCTATCGTCAACTGCTCGAAACTCTCCTGATCCATGAAGTGATAGTGGTCGTCGTCATGGTAGAGATACTCCATGTTCCGCTCCTCGAGATCGGGCTTGTCGACCTTTTCCCCGTTGAGGAAGGTATGCTCCGCGATGGCGCCGGAGAGGATGTTGCGCAGTTTCGTTTTGATAACCGCCCGTCTTTTCTGCTGGATGTGGGTCAGATCGACGATATTGTAGGGAATACCGTCCATCTCGATCTTGAGTCCTTTCCTGAATTCCGAGGTTGATATCGACACCATGGGACTTCCTCCGACCGGTGAAAAAGTTTGCCGCGCCTATGTTATGTGTTCACTTTCTGTTGTCAAGTAAATAGTATGGTATTAAAGAAGGCGGCCGCACCGGGCGCGGAGCTCCGGAAGGGCATAGAGTAGCCGCGTCAACGGGACCGTCGGACCGCACTCCACGATAAGAAAACAATCCTTGATGGCGGTGCCCATATATTTCTTGGTGCCGGAACTCCAGACCGCGTAGTCGGTCTCACCCGCTTCGAGGGCGGCGTGGAGCGTCTCGACAAAGGGACCGACCGCCGTAAGCGACAGGCCGCCGTCCGCCACCGCGAGTCCGTTACGGTTCACCATCAGGAAGGCCGGATCGGCAATGCCGTCGAATAGCTTCATTTTTTGCTCCGCCAACGAATGTTCGACCACAGGGTGATGAGTGCCCGGGCCCGTTCGTCCCCCGATTCGACCCGTTTCGCCGCCACCGAGATGGCAGACATCAGGTCGTCGCCGCTCTGCGTCGCGATCTCGCGGGCCGCTTCACGGACATGACGCCAGTTGCCCTGTTTAATGGCGAGCAGGACCATCGTTTCGGTGACCACCGGAACCCCCGGATATCAGTTCGGTGAACATCTTAAGGAACAGCGGTAAGTTGTCAAGAAATGTTGCTTTTTGCGGGCCGTTCTGTTAGAGGAAGGAGCGCTTTTTCAACCCTCTTTGATATGGTGGAGATAGACATGGGAACCATCCGGAACGCGATCGTCAGCGTCTACGACAAACGGGGGATCGTCGCCTTCGCCGCCGAGCTGGTGAAACTCGGCGTCACCATCTACGCATCGGGCGGCACCTACACCCTCTTTAAAAAAGAAAACCTCCCTGCCCGCCTCATCGAAGAATATACCGGGTTCCCCGAGATGATGGACGGCCGCGTCAAAACGCTCCATCCCCGCATCCACGGCGGGATACTGGTCAAGCGCGACGACGCGAAGCATGTCGCCGACGCGAAGGGACAGGGCATCGAGTTCTTCGATCTGGTGGTGGTCAATCTCTATCCGTTCCGCGAAACGGTCGCTGCGGGTGCCTCCTTGGATGAGATCATAGAGAAGATAGACATCGGCGGCCCCTCGATGGTCCGTTCGGCGTCGAAGAATCACCGCGATGTCACCGTGGTCACCTCGCCCGACGACTATTCCCGCGTCCTTGAAGAGATGCGTGTGAACGGCGGCGCGACGACGATCGAGACCCGCTGGGAACTGGCCAAGAAGGCCTTTCAGACCACCGCACTCTACGACGGCGCCATCAGCGCGTGGTTCTCGCGCACCGACCACGCCGGGAACGCCGTGAAGAGCGATCCCGATATCGTGACGCTCCAGTTCGTCCGCAAGGAAACGCTCCGTTATGGCGAGAATCCGCACCAGTCGGCGTCGGTCTATCTCGACACCGCCGCCCCGTCGGGGACCGTCGCGACGGCCAAGCAGCTCGGCGGCAAGGAGCTTTCCTTCAATAATTATCTCGACCTCGAGGCGGCCAAGAACCTCGTGTTCGATTTCGACGAACCGGCCTGCGCGATACTCAAGCACACCAATCCCTGCGGCGCGGCCCGCGGCAGAACGCTCGCCGACGCCTACGAAAAGGCGCTCGCCTGCGATCCGGTGTCGGCCTTCGGCTCCATCATCGGCTTCAACCGGCCGGTCGATGTGGCGACCGCGACACTGCTCGGCAAATTGTTCGTCGAGGCGATCATCGCCCCCGCCTTCGAGCCGGCGGCGCTCGAACTGCTCCAGAAGAAAAAGAACCTGCGCCTGATCGAACTCGGCACACCCTGCCGCGATCTCGATATGGACTGGGAGCTCAAGAAGATATCGGGCGGCCTGCTCATCGAAGCGGCCGACCGACGCGTGGTCAGCGAGGCCGACTTTACGGTCGTCACCCGCCGCGCCCCGACCGACGAAGAGAAGAAGATGATGCTCTTCGGTCAACGCATCGTCAAACATGTCAAGTCGAACGCCATCGTGCTCGCGACCGCCGACGAGGTGGTCGGGGTCGGCGCGGGTCAGATGTCGCGCATCGATTCGATGGAGATAGCGCTCAAGAAAGCGCGCCGCGATGTGGCGGGGCTGGTCCTCGCCAGCGACGCCTTCTTCCCCTTCCGCGACAGCATCGATCTCGCCGCGTCGAAAGGGATAAAGGCGGTCATCCAGCCGGGCGGTTCGGTCCGCGACGAGGAGGTCATCGCCGCGTGCGACGAGCACGGCATCGCGATGGTCTTCACCGGCATCCGCAGTTTCAGACACCTGTAGGAGGCATCATGAAGGTCCTTGTCATCGGCGGCGGCGGCCGCGAACACGCCCTGTGCTGGAAGATAGTGCAGAGCCCGCTGGTGACCGAGCTCCACGCCTTCCCCGGGAACGCCGGCATCGCGAAGATCGCCCGCATCCCGAAACTGGCCGACGATTCGATCACGACCCTGCTCGACTACGCCGAACGGGAAAAGATCGACCTGACCGTGGTCGGCCCCGAGAAATATCTGGCGCTCGGCATCGCCGACCTGTTCGCGACCGAAGGTCTGCATATTTTCGGTGTCGGCGCAGCGGCGGCCCGGCTCGAATCCTCAAAAATATTCGCCAAGGAGATCATGAAGGCGGCCGACATACCGACGGCGAAGCATGTCACCGTGCGCGAACTCGACGAGGGACTCAAACTGCTCCGTTCGCTTCCCTATCCGCTGGTCATCAAGGCCGACGGACTCGCCGAGGGAAAGGGGGTCAGCATCGTCATGAACCCCACCGAGGGCGAGAAGGAGCTGCGCGAGTTCATGGGCGGCCGCTTCAAGGAGGCGGGCAAGGAACTGGTCATGGAGGAATTCCTCGACGGCGAGGAACTGTCGCTCATCCTCCTCACCGACGGCGCCGCGTGGCGCCCCTTCATCTTCGCGCAGGATCACAAGCGCGCCTTCGAGGGCGACACGGGACCGAACACCGGCGGGATGGGCGCCTACTGCCCCGTCTCGATCGGGACCCCGGCGCTCCTTGAACGGTGCGAGCAGGAGATCATCCGGCCGCTCCTGCAAACGCTCACGGCGCGCGGCATCGGCTATCGCGGCGTTCTCTACATCGGCCTCATGATCGTAAAGGGAAAGCCCTTTGTCCTCGAATACAATGTCCGGTTCGGCGACCCCGAGACCGAGGCGCTTCTCATGGCGCTTGAAAGCGATATCGTCCCCTATCTGCAGGCGACCGCGAACGGAAAACTCGGCGCGACCGATCCCTTCGCGTGGCATCCCGGCGCCGCGGCGACGGTGGTCGTCGCCTCGGGCGGCTACCCCGGCACCTATAAAAAAGGACTGCCGATAGCGGGGCTCGACACCGTCACGCCCGATACCGTCGTCTTCCATGCCGGAAGCACGAAAGGATCCGACGGACGCCTCGTAACCGCCGGCGGACGGATGTTCATGGTCACTTCTCGCGGCGACACCCTTTCCGAAGCGGTAACCTTGGCGACGCGCAACGCCGCCAAAATATCGTTCGACGGCGCATTCCACCGCCGCGACATCGGACACCGCGAACTTAAACGGGGACAGACATGATACAGATAAAAAGCGCCGACTTCATCATCAGCGCCGGACTGTCGGCCCATTTCCCGGCGGGCGGCCTGCCCGAATGCGCCTTCATCGGCCGGTCGAATGTCGGCAAGTCGAGCCTCATGAACCTGCTGCTCGGCCGCAAACAACTGGTCAAGACGAGCAAGACCCCGGGCAAGACGGTCACCATCAACTTCTTCCTCGTCAACGGCATCTTCCACTTCGTCGACCTTCCCGGCTACGGCTTTGCCAAACGGTCGAAAAGCGAACTGGAACGGTGGCGCGAGGCGATCGAGGACTATCTCACCACGCGGACCGAACTGAAACTCATCCTCATCCTCATCGACGGTCGTCACGGCCTGCAGAAGAGCGACGAACAGATGATCGAGTTCCTTTCCCACCATCGCCTCCCGTGGATACCGGTCTTCACCAAGATAGACAAACTGACCAATAACGAGAAGGCGCGCCTGCGCCGTCACAGCCCCAACACCGTCTGCGTCTCGGCGGTCACCGGCGAAGGAAAGGAAGAAGCATGGACCTACATCGAGCAGTATTTGCTCTGACGCTGCTCTTCCTGCCGCTCGCGGCGGATGCGCAGACCGTCATCGAAAGCGTCGCGGCAAAGGTCGACGAAACGGTCATCACTTACTCCGAGATACTGCGGGAAGGGGCGCTCCTCAACATCGAGAACGGCATACCGATGAACGCGCCGCTGTCGAAGGAACTCAAGGGGAAGATACTTGACTCCCTCATCGTGCGGACTATGGTATTCCTCGAATCGCGGGAACGATCACTCCCGGTGGATGAACAGGCGGTGACCGAGATGCTCACTACTTACGAGAAGATACCCTCCATCGCCGATTTTTTGAAAACCTTCGAACTGACCGCGCTCGAATTCCGCATGATCGTGAAGAAGCGGCTCGTCGCCCGGCTCATGATAGACGAACTGGTCAAACGCAAATTCGCGGGGCGCGCCGCGCCGACCGAAGAGGATAAGAAGAAGGCGACAGAGGAATGGTTCTCGACGCTGCGCAAGAAACACCGCATCATCAACTATGCGATACCGTAAACAGGGAGCGCCATGGCACGGATAATCACCATCGTCAATCAGAAAGGGGGCGTCGGCAAGACGACCACCGCCGTCAATCTCGCCGCCTGTCTGGGCGTCCTCGAGAAGCGGGTACTGCTCGTCGACATGGACCCGCAGGGGAACGCCACCTCGATGAGTTCCATCACCGCGAAGGACTACCGCACCGTCTACGACATGATGGGCGACGACAAACTCGCGGCGGTCTACGACACCGAACTCCCCTACCTTAAAGTGATACCGGGGAATTCCGAACTGACCGGCGCCGAGATAGAACTGCTCGATGTCGAGCGGCGCGAGTTCGTCCTGCGCGACCTCTTGAAGCGCGTCTCGCGGCACTTCGACATCATCATCATCGACTCGCCGCCGTCGCTCAACATCCTCACCGTCAACAACATGGTGGCGGCCGACGGGCTCATCATCCCGATACAGTGCGAATACTTCGCGCTCGAAGGGGTGTCGCGCATCGTCGCGACCATCGAGCGGATCCGCAAGATAAATCCGAAACTCGCGATAGACGGCATACTGCTGACCATGTACGACAAGCGGGTGAAACTCACCTTCGATGTCGAACAGGAGGTGCGGCGTCACTTCGGCAAAACGGTGTTCCAGACCGTCATCAACCGCAATGTCAAACTTTCGGAATCGCCGAGTTTCGGCAAGCCGATCATCCTTTACGACATCTCGTCGATCGGCGCCAAACAGTATCTCGCGCTGGCCGAGGAATATCTCGAACGGATCGGGTAACAGGGAGGGATCATGGCAAAGCAACAGGAACAGCGGTCATTCGGCAAACTGGGGCGCGGACTCGACGCGATGCTGCCGGCGGCCCGCGAGGAGAGCGTGCTGACGCTGCGCATCGACCAGATCGTGCCGAGCGCCAAACAGCCCCGCTCCTACTTCGACGAGGATAAGCTCAAGGAACTCGCCCATTCGCTCAAGGAGCACGGTCTCATCCAACCCATCGTCGTGCGCCGCGACGGCATGAAGTACCGCATCATCGCGGGCGAACGCCGGTACCGCGCCGCGAAACTGGCGGGACTCAAGGAACTGCAAGCGGTCGTCTACAAAGGGGAAAAGGACTATGTCATCGCGCTGACCGAGAATCTCCAGCGCGAGAACCTGAATCCGCTCGAAGTGGCCGAAGCCTACGCCGAACTCATGAAACGGGGCGACATCACCCAGCAGCAGCTCTCCGAACAGGTCGGCAAATCGCGGCCCGAGATATCGAACTACCTGCGCCTCCTCACCCTTTCCGACAAGGTGAAGAAATACCTCGCCGAAGGTCAGGTCACCGTCGGGCAGATCCGCCCGCTGACGGTTCTTCCGGCCGAGGAACAGGACCGGCTCATCGACCGCATCGTCGCCGAGGAACTGACCTCCCGTCAGGTCGAGACGCTCACCCGCCATAAACCGCGTCCGGCGGTCGAGAAGGACGAATCGTTCACCGATCTTGAACGGGAACTTTCGGCGAAACTCCAGATACCGATAAAGGTCCAGCGCAAACCGAAAAAGATAGTGGTCAGTTTTGAGTTCATTAAGATGAAAGACTTCCAGAGTTTTGTGAATGACCTCAAGAAGAAATGACCTCGCTCCGACACTTTTTCTTCTTCTGACACTTCTCTTTCCTGCCTTTGCCTATCCTTTCACCGTTGTCATCGACGCGGGACATGGCGGCGGCGAAAAGGGGGCGGTGCAGGCGACGATGATCGAGAAAGAACTCACCCTGCGCCTTGCCCTCAAGATCATGACACAACTGGAGAAAAAGGCGGGCATCAAGGTCGTGATGACCCGCGAGGATGACTCGACGCTCCCGATAGAGGAACGGGCAAAAAAGATAGCCGCCGCCAAGGCCGACCTGTTCATCTCGATCCACTTCAATATCGATGTGTTCCGGCTGTCGGAAACGCGCGGCATCGAGATCTACTACCCCGCCGACGACTTCACGCGGGACCCCTCCGCCGCCTTTTCCCTCTACCACCGCAGCAACCGCTCGTTCGCGCTGGGGAAACTGATCCGCGACCGCTATCTCAAATCGGAACTCTTCACCGTCTGGAATCACGACTTCAACATGTTCACCCAGAGCGACCTTAAACTCTTCCGGCTGACCGATGTCCCCGGACTTCTTATCGAAACGGGCTACCTCACCGCCCCCGAGGACCGCTCCCGCATCGAGAATGAGCAGTTCCTCGACGATCTGGCGCGCTTTCTGGCCACGACAATCTCGGAATACGCCGGGAAGAAATAATCCCTCGTTTGACACCCTCAGTCCTTCGGCCAGTTCCCTGCGACAGGGAGCCGAAAAAATGAAATGTCCAGCGCGGCTTAGAAGAGAACCGTGCAACCACACCCGCTATTACCGTTCGGCTTGGCGGTGTCGGCGTCAACCGGCGGCTGTTCGTCGGAAATGATGGAGTCGGTGTCTTCGACAGCGTTGTCGACGCTTTCGTCAACAGATTCGTCGACCGTTTCGTCAGGACCTTCGGCATCGCTCAGGTCAGGCTGGAAGGTGTCGGCGTCGGTGGCGATGATGTCCTTGTCCTGCGGCAGGGCGTCGTCGGTGGTCGCAAAATCATCATCGGGATAGACGATATCGTCGGCACCCCACGGCGGAGGTTCGTGAACCCAAGTATCCTCGTCGGGCTGCATGTCGTCGGTCATCGCATCGTCGGTGAGTTCGACGATGTCGGCCTCTGAAGCAACATATTCGTCGTCCGGTTCGATAACGATTTCATCGACAGTATCAGCATCGGTCGGCGGCGTGTCGTCGGACGCCTCGACGGTCGTTACGCGGATCTCGTAGGAACCGACCTCGTTCTTGGCGTTTCCTTCCAAGGCGATGTAAATGGTTCGCGGCGATGCGCTGGAATAGATGATGGCCTCGGCATCCCCTTCCCCGCCACCATTGGCGACACCCAGACACACTTCGTTGTTCTGGCAGGCACCAAGCAGATTGATGGTGACATCGTAACTTGCCTCGGGAGCAACCTCTATCAGGTATTCGACACCCGTCTCGACCGTAAAGGCATAGATGATGTCGGGACTCGGCTTACCGGCATCTCCACAGGCCGGGCCGTAAGCATTGAGCGCATTCGGTCGCCCGACTGTAGTCCCGGTCGCGGTGTAGGGCAATGGGGCTATTACGACCTCATTGCCGCAGACGCCCGATATCAGGTCACCGGCGCAGGTACCACTGAAGCATGTATCGTTCTCGGTAAGAGCATTGGCGTCGTCGCAGGTGTCACCGTTAACGATAGTGTAGTCCTCGCCGGGGCAGGAAACATCAAGTCCGGTGCAGTATTCGGTGGTGTCACAATCACCGGTCGAGATACGGCACGGTGTTGTGTTGACAAAGAGTTCATTCTCGGGACAATCGTCGGTAACGCCGTCGCAGCTCTCGGCCACATCGCATACGCCGATCACCGGACGGCATTCACTCGTCAGTTTCATGTCGGTCGGACAGTCCTTGTTCTCACCATCGCAGTTCTCGGCCACATCACAGACACCCGCCGAGGCACGACAGATCGTTTCCGCATTACCGGCAACATTGGTGCAGGTACCGTCGCCCGAAACAGCACAAGAATCAATGGTACACGGGTTGTTGTCGTCACAGGTTTTCTGATAACAACAGGTGCTGTCGACACAATTCCCCGAATCGCATTCTGTGCCGTCAAAGCAGGACTCACCTGCGTCGATGATGGTGCGGTACATCGCGATAAGCGGGCTTACCTTACCTCCAGCCATGGAGAACTCACCTCCAGCCCAAAGATTTCCTTTTTTGTCAAATGAAATGGTGTAGATGGGGCCATCTGTTCCGCCTCCCAAGTTACTCCAAGAGTTACCGTTCCATTTTGCTATATTACCAAGGGATCCGCTCGCGCTCGCATAAAGAGTTCCTTGTTCATCAAGGGCAATTGCCATTCCAGAATCTGAATAGCCACCGATTTGCTCCCATGTCGAGCCATCCCATTTTTCTATTTTCTGAAATGCGTTAAACCCGTCATCATAATGATATATAAGGTAAATAGTCCCGTCATCCGAGAGAGATATTGCCCTCACTGCGCCATCCAGTCCTTCGCCTATGGCACTCCAAGAAGAACCGTTCCATTTTGCAATATGATTCGCGCTTACACTATCCGCCGTCGTGAAACCACCGCCCGCATAGAGATTTCCGCTTGTGTCAAATGCGAGGGTGAAAACGCTGCTATTCATCCCACTTCCGAGCGGACTCCACGAGGTACCGTCCCATTTCGCGATATGGTTTGCCGCAGTCCCGCCCGCCGTTGTAAAATCACCACCGGCATAGAGATTTCCATTTATGTCAAACATGAGAGCGCGGACATTGCCGTTCATGCCGCTTCCCAGTGCACTCCATGCAGCGCCATCCCATTTTGCAATATTGTGGCTCTCAACACCCGCTATCGTGGAGAATCCTCCTCCCGCGTAAAGGTCACCCTTGGTATCGGTCACCAAAGCAAAGACCGTCCCACTAGATCCGTTACTCCAAAGTCCGTTATAGGGGAAACCCCACGAAGAACCTTCTCTTTCCGCGATGTCATAACTCCACCCCCCGTCCTCTGCCGCTGCCAAGAAAGAACCTCCCACAACGGTGTTCCCACTTGCGGCAAATGCGATGGCGTTGGCATATCCGCCGTAGGCAATATCTATGCCGTATCCGATGGCGCTCCATGAATCGCCATCCCACTTCGCGATCCTTCGCGCTGCCGTATCGCCAGCCCCCATAAAAGCTCCTCCGGCATAGAGAACACCCTCGGCATCAAATGCAATTGCCGCGACAGAAGGATACCCAAACATTGCGCTGCCTATTCCGTCGCCCAGTGCGCTCCATGATGCCCCATTCCACTTAGCGATATTGTTTGCGCTTACGCCACCCGCCGTCGTGAAATCACCACCGGCATAGAGATCTCCGTTTGCGTCAACAGCAAGCGTATAGACAGTGGACACCCCTGTTCCCAGCGGGCTCCATGAGGTGCCGTCCCACCTTGCAATTCCCCATGCCAAGGAGTCTCCGTCGACAACAACGCTGAATTCTCCTCCAGCATAGATATTCTCGTTCCCATCTATTGCAAGAGCGAAAACTCGTCCATCCTGTTCCTCGCCGAGTGTGGTCCATGATGAACCATCCCATTGAACAACTCCTGTATAATGCCCGCTTTCATTGGTAAACTCTCCCCCTACATAAAGAGTACCGCTCGCATTGACCGCCAAAGACCTGACGATGCTGTTTCTCCCGCTTCCAAGGGCACTCCATGTGGCGCCATCCCATTTGGCGATATGGTTTGCCGTAGTGCCACCTGCTGTGGTGAACTCTCCTCCGGCATAAAGGTTCCCGTTTGTATCGACGGTAAGCGCATAAACGATGTAGCTCATGCCACTTCCAAGCGGACTCCACGAGGTGCCATCCCATTTTGCAATATACTTTGCCGTAACCCCGCCTATCGTCGTGAAATCTCCTCCCGCGTAAAGATCCCCGTTGGCATCGACGGCAAGGGCAAAAACGGTCGTATCGCTATCCATATCGCTGCCGAGCGATTCCCACTTGCCGGTGGGAATATGGAGCCGCGCAATGTTATTCGCAAAAACATCCTTGACGATGGTGAATGCTCCGCCGATATACAGATAGTCGCCATATCGTACCATGGCGGAAACTCCCGGCACAGACATGGATAGAGGAGAGGGAGCATTTGTTCCCAGCACTTCATTCATCGATTCCCACCGTTCATCGCCGGGAACGGCGTAGCGGGCTTCAGGACCGCCGAGGTCGAGAGCCACCGGCGCTTCTTCTTCCCACGCGAATTCGGGCGGGGTGAGGTTGGCGTTGGCTGGCGCGCCGGCCGTCGGCATCTCACCGCCGCAGGAGGCAAGAACAAGCGCAATAAGTGTAAGAAATATGTTCCGCATGGCAACGCCCCCGGTTCAATGAAAGATATTCTGTTGGATTTAATCAGAAATCGGAACGATTGTCAAATGGATTGAAAGAAAAGGTGGGAAGGCTTAGAAAGATAATGTAACACCGCATCCATTGTCTTTCGGCTCATCGGTGTCGACAGCTATGGCGTTGTCCCTGTCAACCTCGATATCGCGATCATTCGGGTAGTTGTCTATGTCCTTGTCAGTAGTCTCGTCTGCATCAGCAACCTTGGCGTCATCAACGATCGGTGCATCGTCAGTAACCACAGTGTCGTCATCGACCGGAGAAACATCAACGGTATCTTCGTCGAAGATCTCCGTGTCGTCACTGGCGGCATCGACTGTTTCGTCGATCTGTTCGGTATCCTCATCAACGACAATGGCGGTATCATCGGTCGGAACAACGGTATCGGCATCAAATTCACTGGCCGCATCATCTGTTTCTTCAACCATGTCGATCTCGAGTACGCTGGTTGTATCGTCCGGTTCGTCCGCCGTGTCGGTATCGGGCAGCGGCGTATCGTCAGCTTGTTCGACGGTCGTCACTCTGATCTCGTAGGAACCGACCTCGTTCTTGGCGCTACCTTCCAAGGCAATGTAGATAGTTCGCGGCGATGCGCTGGAATAGATAATGGCCTCCGTATCCCCTTCCCCGCCACCGTTGGCGACACCCATACATGCTTCGTTGTTCTGGCAGGCACCAAGGAGGTTGATGGTGACATCATAGCTCGCTTCGGGAGCTACCTCTATCAGGTATTCGATCCCCGCCTC
>CAYPQK010000058.1:0-20801 GCA_964412895.1 uncultured Spirochaetales bacterium | reverse complement strand
ACTCGCGCGGTTCGAGGAACTGCTGAAAAAGGCGACTGACCCCAAAGAGCGAGTCGGCATCCTGCGCGAGATGGAACGGATATCGTCCGACATCGCGGCGCTGGAGCAGCGGCTCAGCTACCTCAAGGATCAGGCCGATTTCTCGACCATCACCCTCTACCTCACCGCCGCGATACGCGACGCGGTGAAACGCTACCAGCCGTCGCCTTTCCGGTGGCTGCGCGCCGTCGGCCCCGATTCGTGGCCGGTGGGACACTACAGCGACGACCTCGTCTACGCCAAAGGGCCCGACGGTTTCTTCGCGGCGCGCGAGGATTTCGAGGAGCACCGCGACGCGTGGCTCTTCCAGTCGCCGCAGGGAACGATCCGCGTGCGGCTGACCGAGGCGGAGAACTACCCCAAAGCCGACGCCCCGTTCTGGACCGAGGCGCTGACGCTCGAGATGGGCAACCGGCTCTACAAACAACTGGCCGACGAGAAGACGGGACCCTTCGCAACGCGCACCTACGAGGTACCGGGCGAACGGCGCTACCTTGTCGGGTTCGCGGCGGTGGAGGATGACCTCTTCATCGTCGAGGCGGTGTTCGATTCGGCGGACGATCACGCGGCGACGGCCGAGATCGTCAAAAAGTTCATCGGTTCGGTGGAGGTACGGCCATGAAAAAGATGTTATGGATAGCGCTCCTGTTCGCGGCGCCGCTCCTCTTCGGCGGTGACCGTTCCGAGATGCAGGAGCTGACCTTCTACCTCTCGACGCTCCGTCCCGACGCGGCGGTCCCGGCGCTCAAAGGGCTTGCCGAGAAATCGGGCGGCTTCGTGGTGGCGCTGAACAACACGACCGTCACCCTGCGCATCCCGGTGGCGAAACTGGCCGAGGCGCGCGGCGAGATACTGAAACTCGGCATGGTGACCGACCTTGAGGAATACAAGGAGGACCTCACCGCCGCCATCATCGAACTCAAGGCGCGCATCGCCGTCAAAGAGGATTACCTGAAAAAGATAGAGGCGATCCTCGCGACCACCGGTGTGCAGGACACCCTTGAGATGGAGCAGGCGCTGAGTCAGGCGGTGATGGACCTTGAGGCGCTCAAAGGGCAACTGCGGATGAACGAGCACGATGCCGCGAACGCGATAGTCACGGTCTATGTCAACCCGCAGAATAACGGCATCCGCCCGAAAAACCAGCGCTGGAGCCGCTGGGGCTTCGTCAACACCCTCGGCATCCAACCGCTCGTGACGGCGGGGGAGGCGGTGCGATGAGATATCTGCTTATCCTTGCATTACCCCTCCTGCTTGCGGCGTGCGCGACGGCGCGGATGGATGTCCCCGCCGGGTTCGCCCACTTCGACAAGGAGGAGTCGCAGTTCCTCATGGCGGCGGCCGACGGCTTCATGGTCCGGGCACGGATCGCGGGCGACGGCGATGCGCTCGCCGGTAACCTCGATATCGCGCTGTGGCAGAAAGAGACCGACGGTTTCCTGACGGCGCGCGGCTACATCCCGGTGACGAAACGGGAGGTGAAGACCGGCGGCGGGATGACCGGAACGCTGACCGAGTATACCATTCTCTATAATGGAGAAGAGCACCGTTACGCCGTCGCCCTCTTCAGCGACGGAAAACTGCTCTTCACCGTCGAGGCGGGCGGAAGCACCGCATCGTTCGAGAAGCACCGCGCGCAGGTCGAACAGGCCATCGCGACGCTCCGCGCCGAATAACGGAGGGACCTATGAAAAAACTCATCGTATCCGCGATCCTGCTCCTCGCGCTGGCTCTTCCGGCGCAGGTGATCAACGAGGCGTGGCGGCCCGACGAAGGGCCGGTCTGCTACGCCGTCCCGATACTCGACTATTCGACGATGACGGCCAAGGAGATGGCCATCCACTACTTCACCAACCTCGCCCGGATGGGCTACGACTGCGGCACCCCGATGCTCGAATGCGGGTCCAGCGGTACCCTGCCGCTGTTCGCGCTCGACTTCAAACTCTCCACCGCCGCCCGCTGGTTCAGCAAACACCTCAACGACACCCCCTGCTTCCAGCACGATACCTGCTGCACCCTCACCCTCGCGGGCGACGAGGTCCAGTGCGTGAGCGGCACCGCCTGCACCAATCAGCCGTGCGACAAGACCGCCTGCGCCGGCACCTCGTGGGTGGAGCGGATAGCAATGTTCGGCGCGAACCCGACCGGCGAGAATCTCGCCGCCGGGAACGAACTGGCCGTCTCGACCCTCTGCCAGTGGATGAACTCGCCGGGACACCGCGATAATATCTGCCTCCCCTCCCACTCCTCGCTCGGCACCGGTTACCACGGCGGGCAGAACTGTTTCTATCATTACTGGACGCAGGATTTCGGCGGCGGCATGCAGACCGGGCGGCTCTATCCCGGTGCCCTGTTCATCGACGGTACCCTCACCGCCGGGATCGTTGTGAAAACCCCTTCGGCGGTCGAAACGGCCACCGTCGTCATCGACGACGCGCCCACGCCGCTCGCCAATACCTTCGGCACCGCCATCCGCGGCGCGTGGAGCGCGGCGGTATCGGCGGCCGACTGCGCCGCCTACTACTTCACCGTCTCGTTCGCCGACAATAACACCGAACGGTTCCCGCCGACCGGCTACCTCTTCAACAGCGAGAACCCCGCGGAATGCGAAGCGCCCGACGGCGACCCCGACATCGACACCGCGCAACCTGACGACACCACGCCCGACAACGCGGTCACCGATACCGACGACACCACCGGTGACGACGGTACGACGACCGACGGAACGGTACCCGACGAAGAGGCCGACGACCACACCATCCCCTACGACTACAATCCGGGCGACAACGACTATACCCCCGCCGATAACGACACCGTGCCGGTCGACTACGATTTCTTCTGGCCCCCCGACAGCGATAAACCGGCCGAGGGCGGCTGTTCCTGCGCCATCATTCTGTAAACGGCTCGTTCTAAACTGACACTCCGGTCTATTTTTCTTGCCTTTCCCTCCGCAATTGTTATGATTTCGTGAATTTGAAGTGAGGGAGTCATGTCCGTTCGGTCAACCGTTGCGTGCGTTTTCGCACTCTTTTTCTCCCTGACGCTCCGCGCTGGCGACTCGTTCGTCTCGATCGAAGGCTATCCTATGGCGACCGCTTTTTTCCCCAATTACATTCAGTTCGAACAGACTCTCGCCGTCGAGAATGGCCGCATCGGGATGGTGCTCTACCCCGCCCCCGGCGACCCGGCGCTCATCACCCGCAACGACAGCGAACTATCGCTCTTCGCCGCCTGCGAGAGCGCTGCGCTCGACCACATCGAGATCGGCAAGGAGACGGCCGGCGGCTTCGTACCGTTCCTGTCGCTCACGCATAAGTCGTTCCTCCCGGTGGGCAACGGCGTCACGCGGTTCTTCTTCGATGTCCCCTACCAGTTGCCGCACGGCGTCTATACCCTGCGCGCCGTCATCAACGGACTTCCGGTCACCGTCCCCAACGGCGTCGGCTTCATCGCCGACAAACGGATCGCCTTCGCCGTCTGGACCGACCCGCAGATAGAGGACCTACAGTCGAAAAGCGACATCACTATGAACTGGAACGATCACTCCTATCCCGGTTTCTCCGACGATCTGCTCGACTATTCGCGCCAGCAGGGGATCATCGCCATCGCCATTGCGCAGATGAGCGCGATGGACACCGACTTCATCGCCTGTCTGGGCGATCTGGTGTTCGGCATCAACCACCAGCGCGAGTATGAGGATATCGTCCAGTTCCTCGCGAAGGCCGAGATACCCTTCTTCGGCGTACCGGGCAATCACGACGGCTACGCGAAATACTCCGACGAGGAGAACTTCTCTTCGCCGCTTGAACGCGACGGCCTCAACTACTGGCGCGCCTTCATCGGCCCCACCTATTCATCGTTCAAGATATTCGATAAGACGCTCCTGATGCTCAACACCTACGACGGGACGGCGGAACGCCGCGCATCGGGCAAGCCGATCGGCATCGGCGACAACGCCGCGCCGCCGGTCAGCAACTACGGCGGCTTCCTCTCCGACCCGCAACTGCTGTGGGCGACCGAATCGTTCGCCGTCGGCGAGGTGGCGATGCTCTTCTCGCACCATCTGCCGCTCGGGATGGTCGACGACGGCAACGAATACACCGCGATGGAGAAGTATCCGAAGAACAAGATACTCGGCGGGCTATTCGGCGAAGAGTGGAACATCGAGACGACCGCCTATGACAGCAACATCGCCGATACGATCTTCGTCGAGACCGGCACCTACAACACCGGCACGCGGCTGACCGGCGCGATGATCGCCGAATTCCCACGGCCGCCGATGTATTTCGCCGGCCATACCCACGGTGACGCCCTTTACCATTACGAGGCGGGAGACGAGATCATCCCCGGCACCGGCCTGATCACGCCGCAGGCTTTCGACCTCACTCAGACCAAAAGCGCCGCGAGTTCGGGGCAGACCTACTGGGGCATCCGTCCCGTGTATCAGGACCTCGATACCGGCGTGACGAGCATATCCTACCTCTGCGCCGACGACGCCGAATGCAACCCCGACAAAGAGGGCGAAAAGGCGGGCTTCCCCTCGATGCCGCTCGGCAACTTCTGGGTGAACTACACCGCGAGCGAGACGACATCGCTCTACATCGGCGGCAACGGCGTGTCGGTCACGGCGCAGGCCGAGATCATCAACTTCCTGCCGACCGTGCAGACGGCGCGGCTCCGCTTCGTGATGCCGGCGCGTGAATTCGGCTACCTCTTCGATTCCGAAGTGCCGGTCATCGACGACGCCATGCTCTCGGCCGACCGCAAGACGATGCTCATCACCGCGAAAGGCGAAGTGGCGGCCGGGTCGACCGTCGAAGGGTTCCTGAAACGGGAATTCATCAAGAATACGGCGCTGGCGATACTCGGCCCCGATACCGTCGCCGCTCCCGAGCCGGAGGTCGAATACGAGGAATGGATACCGGGTAATTCTCCGCTTGAGTTCACTGTCACCAACGCGGACGACTATTTCCACCTCATCTGGCACCGCGACGGCAAGCCGATCCGCGACGGCGCCGGGTTCAAAGAGAAGTTCAACCCCTACCATCCGAAAGAGGCGATAGAACTGCTCTACATCGCCAAGAACGGCGCTTTCGGCGTCAAGCAGTTCTCGGTCGATGTCGAAGAGGAACTGCCGGACGATGATGCGCTGTTATCCGACGAAGATTCTCTCATCGCCGATGAGGCGGCCGAGTCGGACCTGTCCGACCAGTCCGACCTGTCGGACGATGCGGTACTGCCCGACTCACTTCTCCCCGACGACGAACCCATCGTCAAAAAAGACAATACCGGCTGCGGGTGTTCAGTCCTGTTTTAGTGCTTTTTATTTTTCCCGCGTTATACTCCTTCCGTTCACCGTTCAATTAACAGGGAGGGACCCATGAAACGCATCCTTTCGACGATCATCGTGCTGTGCGCCTTCACCGCCTTCGCGGGCGACTTTGCCAAGTGCAGCTTCGATTCAGACTGCCACCCCGGCGTCAAGTGTAACTCGGGCGCCTGCGCCGACTCGGCCGGCTCCAAGTGCAGTTTCGACTCCGACTGCGGCGGCAAAGGAGCCAAGTGCAACAGCAGCAAATGCTCCAACGCCCCCGACGGCAAATGCAGCTTCGACAGCGAATGCCCCGGGAAGAAATGCAATTCGGGCAAGTGCAAGTAACCCGCCGATGCTCCGTTTTTCCATCGTCATACCGTCGCTGAACCAAGGACGATTCATCGGCGACGCCCTGCGCTCCATCGCGGATCAGAACTACTCTGCCGTCGAGGTCATCATCCGCGACGGCGGCTCGACCGACGACACGGCCACCGTCGTGCAGGGGTTCGGCTCGCTCGTCACCCACTTCGTCTCGGAGCGCGACAACGGCCAGTCGGACGCCCTCAATAAAGGCTTCGCGCAAGCGACCGGCGACATCTTCGGCTGGATGAACGCCGACGATCACTACCTGCCGGGGGCCTTCGCCGAGGCGGCGCGTATCTTCGAGGCCGATCCCGCCGTCACGGTGGTCTACGGCAACTGGGTGACGATAGACGAGACGGGCCACTCGATCCGTTCACACTATGCGCTGAAGGCGCGTACGCCCCATTTCTCCTACGAGAATCTCGACAGCTACAATCAGGCGCTTTTCTGGCGGCGCGCGGCGCACGAACGGTTCGGCCGGTTCGACGAGAACCTGCACCGGCTGATGGACGACGACCTCATCCTCGCGCTGTTGCTTAACGAAGGACCGGCGCGCTTCCACCGCACCGATGCCTTCCTCGGCGCCTTCCGCGTCCATGAGGCGCAGAAGACGCCCGACGCGGCGATAGACGACAAGCACCGCGCCGAGCAGGAATACCTCGACAAGAAATATGGTTTCGCGGCGGCCGACTCCCTGCGCGGAAAGTGTTACCGCCTCCGCTACCGCTGGCATCAACTCATCGATTCACTCGCCGCCGGCGGCCTCAAATACACCATCACCAAGGCGCGGTCAGGTATTCAAAAACGCGGCGGGCTCCTATGAAAGACACGGGAGGGGAACTATGATCAAGTATTGCATTATCACCGTGTTTGCGGTGATCTTCCTGTTCGCCTGCGAGAACAACACTCGGTCGATCTATAAGGATACCACGCCGCAGAATGACGAGGTGGCAGTGACCGACGACGATGGGAAAAAAGACGACAATGACATAAGCGACTTAAAGGACGAAATGGCCGATGAAGATATGGTCGTGACCGACGATCTCCTGCCGGATGACACGCAGGACGATGTCGTGCCTGATGAGTCTCTGCCGGACGAACCGCTCTCCGACAACGATATCGTCCCGGCGACTTCGACGCTGACCTACAACAATACCGTCGAGCCGTGGTCGGGCGGCGCAAACATCCTAGAGGGAAGCGCCTCGTTCATAACCTCGCCGGTCGATCCGGTGGAATTTTTCACGGTCCCCGCGCCGTTCGAGACGAACAAGAGCTTCGTCACCTTCCGCATCTACAAGGAGAACAACTCGCCCGAATCGCTTCTGGTCACCCTGTCGCGCATCGAGATGGGCGGCACCCTGCCGACGACCGTCACCCTGCAGGGACCGCCCAACAACGCCGGTCTTTCACGGGCAGAGCGCTACGACGACACGCTGATAACCGGCCATCTGACCGGCGATGTGACCATTACCGCGTTCGATGAAGGCGGTATGCCCGGAGCAACGGTCTCTCTGGTGCTTTCGGGCGACGCCCTGACCTTTACGCCGACAAATTGATCTTCGTTGAGTGCTTGACTTTTTCGATATAAGATATTATCTTTATTGACCTTAAGTGGTTACTGGATCTCAACCGTTCAACGGAGGTGGGAATGACCCGCTTTTTTATCGTTCTTTTCGTCGCGCTTTTCGTTCTGGCATCCTGCTCCGACGGTAAACCAAAGAAAAACGACACCGATCAACCGGCGCAGGATGAAACAATGTTCTCCGACGAAGATGTCCTGCTGTTCGACGAACAGCCCGATACCACCGATGAGGCGGCCGATCCCGCAGCCGACCAAGACATCGCTCCTGCCGATGCCGACACCGCGACCGATAAAGACATTCCCGTCGCCGATGACGAAGACGCAATGCCGGTCGACGACGATACCGTCACCGGCGATGAGGACGATGCCCCGTCGCCCGACGAGGACGCAGTGATCATTCCCGACGAGGATACTATCGTTGCGGCCGATGAGGACACTACGGTGACCGATACCGGCGATACCGTTGTTGTCGACGAAGACATGATCGTTATCGATGACGATACGATCGACGAGGATGTCGCCACGGCCGATACCGGCGACCTTTCGGTCATCGACGAGGATACCGCCGTGACCGACGACGATACGGTGGATGAAGACAGTGTCCTTCCCGATACCGACATCTATATACCCTTCTGTCCCAACGGCGTGCAGGACGACGGCGAGATATGCGATTCCTCCACGCTCGCCTGCACCGACATTCTCGGTCTTCACTATTCGGGGATGGCGCCCTGCGCCGACAACTGTCTGGGCTACGACACCGCCGCCTGTACGGCCGATACCAAGACCTTCTACTGTTCCGACAAGCCGGCGACCGGCACGCTGTGGAACAAAGTCGCGAGCTACATCCAGACCTGGGACGGTTCGCAGTGGCTCCCCGCCGATGATAATGTCACCGAATACGACACCGAAGAAAGTTTCAGCGAATGCCGCTACAAGTGCGCCGCAAACTACGAATGGGACGGCGGCAAATGCGCGGCGGTCACCCGCTGGTTCGACTGTTCCGCCAAGCCCGAGACCGGCACGGTATGGAACGCGGTCCCGGGGTATATCCAGACCTGGAACGGCACGAATTGGGCCCCGCCCGACGACATCACCACCGAATACAACATGACGGGCGACGATGCCTCCTGCCGTTACCAGTGTGCCGCCAATTATGCATGGAACGGAAGCGAGTGTCTCATTTCCCTCGAGTCCCGGCAGTTGGGTACCGGCGGCGGCGACGCGGGGTATGCGGTCGCGACCGACGCCTCCGGGAATGTCTTCGTCGCGGGCTACACGCTCGGCGACCTCGACGGCAACATCGGGTACGGTAACGCTGACCTGTTCGTGACCAAATGGGATGCCGATCTTGCCAAGGTATGGACCCGGCAGTTGGGCAGCGCCGACAGTGACGCAAGCTACGGCGTCGCCACCGACGGCGACGGCAATGTCTTCGCGGCCGGCTACGCCCGCGCCGCCTTCGACGGCGGCACCTATCTCGGCAACGGCGACGCGATCCTCGTCAAATGGGACACCGACGGCGACAAGGCGTGGTCGAAGGAATGGGGCACGGCAGGGTACGATGCCGGCCAAGGGATCGTGACCGACCTCGACGGGAATATCTATGTCGTGGGCTATACGGAAAGCGCCTTCGCGGGCCACACCGCCGCCGGCGGTTATGACACATTCATGACGAAATGGAACGCCGACGGCACCTTGGCATGGACACGGCAGTGGGGCACGGCGGCCGATGACTTCGGCAAGGCGCTGGCCATCGACGCCGACGGCGGCATTTTCGTGACAGGGTACACTACCGGCGCCTTCGATGACTGCACGAACGCCGGCGGCAACGACATATTTCTGAGCAAGTGGGGATCGGACGGCACCATCGCGTGGACCGTGCAGTGGGGTACGGCGGGGAGCGATGTCGGCGATGCGGTCGCGCTCGACGGCGACGGCAACATCGCGGTCGCCGGTTGGACCGACGGCGCGCTCGACGGCAATACCAGTGTGGGCGGCGAAGATATATTCGTGACCAAATGGGAAGCCGCCGGCACCAAGGCGTGGACGCGGCAGATCGGCCGGACCGACGACGACCGCGGCGGAGCCGTGTTCACCGACGGCGACGGCAACATCTATGCTTCGGGGTTCGCGATCAGCCCCTTCGGCGACGATGCGATCTACTACGGCTGGGAGGATGTTTTCCTGACCAAGTGGGACGCCGACGGCACGCGGATATGGACCAAGGCGTGGGGCACCTACAGCTACGATTACGGCTTCGCCGCGGCAATGGATAACGCGGGGCATGTCGTCATGACGGGCCAGACCCACGGCAACTTCTCCACCTTGGAAAGCAACGACAACTATGATGCCTTCCTGTTGAGATATACGCTTCCGACCGAATGAACGGAGGGCTTATGAGAACTCTTCTTGTTCTCGCACTTTTGCTTATCGACCCGATTGTTTCGGCCGCCGAGATGGTCACCGTCACCGAACGGGAGGGGAACTATACCCTCGCGGTTTCGACGACCGCCGGTACCGGCAAGACGGCGCGCAGCGACCTGATCGCCGCTCCGTTGACATTCGTCGCGCGGCACGGCGGGAAAGAGGTCCACCGCGCCGCCCTCCCTCTCATCCCGGGCGCCGTTCCCGGCGCACCACGCACCGGACGCATCTATCTGCCCGACGGACTGGCATGGGATACGGCGACATTGCACGCGAACGCTACCGGCCTGCATGGAAGACCGCTCGCGGCGCTCGATGCTCTGCGCTCCACGCCGCTGGCGCGGCTCGACCGCACCCTCCTCCGCATCGCCCCGCCGCCGCCGGCGCCGCTGTTCCCGTATGAAAAGGTGCAGGAGACCGGCGCCGATCAGGGACGCATCATCTTGATGGTCATGGGCGACGGCTACACCGTGGCCGAGATGGCGAATTTTGAAAGCGACGCCGAAACGGCGATAGCGGGCCTTTTCTCGATAGCGCCGTGGAACAAGCGGCGCGGCGCCTTCAACATCTACCGCGTCGATGTCGTATCCAGCCAGAGCGGCGCCGACCACCCCGAATTCGGCACTTCCGTCGATACCGAGCTGGACGCGACCTACAACTGTTCCGGCATCCAGCGGCTTATCTGCGTCAACACCTCGTGGGCGCAGGAAATAGCCGCCTCGGTCGCCGCCTACGACATGGTGATGGTCATCGTCAACGACGATACCTACGGCGGCAGCGGCGGGTCGGTGACCGTCACATCGACCCACTCGGCGGCGGCCGATCTGGTCCTGCACGAATTCGGTCATTCCTTCGGCAACCTCGCCGACGAATATGAGGACGCCTATCCCGGCTATCCCGACGGCGACTGGGAACCGAATGTCTCGTATGCCTACGGCTTCGACCGTTCCCAGATAAAGTGGAACCTTTGGATAGATGGGGCGACGCCGCTCCCGACTCCCGATAATGGCAGCTACTCAGACGCGATCGGGATGTTCGAAGGGGCGCGCTACAAGCCGACCGGCATCTACCGGCCGCGGGAGACCTGCGAGATGCGCATCTATACACATCAGTTCTGCGAGGTCTGCACCGAAGCGCAGATACTGCAGATATACAACCTCGCGAACATCCTCGAAGGGGCGCTCCCCACGCCGGGCAGCGTCACCTATGCGCCGGGGTTGTCGGTGACGGTCAAGACGCTCCCCTGCGATTCGGTCTCCGTTTCCTTCGCGCTGAACGGTACGCCGCTTGCTGCCTCTTGCGTTACCGGTTCGTGTACCCTGCCCATCGCGGCGCAGGATCTCTTTGTTGGCTCGAACACTCTGACGGCTCTGGTCGCCGACGACACCGGCGAGGTGCGCAACGATCCTTCGCTGCTTACGCAGGTCACCCTTGAATGGACCATATTCCTCGATGGCATTGTCCCCGACGACGATACGATGCCCGACGACGATACGGCATCCGATGACGACACTACCGCGGACGATACGGTGGTCGATACGGTGATCGAAGCCGATACGACAATAACGGACGAAATGGACGACATCGTCGAGACCGATGCGGACACGGCCGAATATCCCGATATTGTCGATGACTCCGTGACCGATCAGGACACCGCAACGGTGGATGATACTGTATCCGATGAAACGGCCGATACTGACGGCGCGACCGAACCGGATGAAAACGACAGTAACATCATATTGGATGAAGAAACCACCGATTCAACCCAACCCGATGACTTCTTACCATCCGATGAGACCACGGATCCCGATATCTCCGGCACCGACACCGACGGAACGGCGACCAAGAATACCGGTTGTTCGTGTGCGATGATCGAATTCTAAGGATAAACTAATATCCCTTATTTCTTGACCGGCGCGGCCGGTTTCATGGGCATTTTCATCGGCAGGGGCTTGCCCATCGGCATCGAAGCGGGCTTGCCCGCCGGAGCTTTAGCAGAGGAGGGAGCGCCCGGTAGGAGGTCCGGCTTGGCGAGTTTATTGTAGTAGTATTCGGAAAGGCCGAAGACCACGCCATCCTTTCGGATGAGGTAGTCGGGCTTATCCTTGAGTTTCAGTCCCGCCAGTTCAAAGGTCGCGGTCGCGCCGTTCTTGAACGATACGGTGACCATCCCCTTCGCCAGCGGTTCCATCTTCTTCTCCTTCTCTATTTCGCCCACTGTTACCGGCGGGGTGTCGAAGAACGAACTGATCCGCAGGCCGCCGACGGCGGTGAGGAGCGATTTCGCCTTCTGCGGATCGGCGCCGGTGATACCGGTGACCAGTGCTTCGCCTTTATCGTCAAGTGTCACCACTATCTCGGGCTGACCGGCGATGGCCAGTTTCACCACGGTCACATCGGCCGGTTCCTGTCCGGGGAAGAGCCTCCGTTCGCGCCATTCGCCGTCGTAACGAGCGAAGGTGAAGCGGTCGTTGCTCGGCGAGAGGTATATCGCGTTGTCGAACTTGATGGGCAGGCGCGCGCCGGCCGGCTGGCCCATGACGACCGTTTTCCCCTGCACCGTCACCTCGATCGCCTTGTCGAAGCCGTACTTCTGTTTCGATTCCTCGGTGAAGTCGCCCACCTTGTGGCCGAAGCGCAGTTTCGGCAACGCCTCGACCGCCTTCTCGACCAGCGTCTTGTCGGCCGGGAAGTTCTCTTTATCCTTCACCACCCACTTGTCGCCCATCTTGGCGAGCGTCACGGTGGTGTTCTTTTCGGTGTCGGCGATCTTGAGTTCGGTTATCTGATCCTTCGTCAGGCCGGGGAAGAGCGACCTGTTCTCCAGCTCGATGTTCTTCTTCACCGCCTGATCGTCGAGATACCCCTTCAGCACGAACCCGCCGACCAGCAGCGCCAGTACGCAGAACAGTATGATATTGCGCTTGCTCATATCAGACCGTTTGTTTCTCATCATCATCCGCACGATGCCGAAGAGAATGACCAACAGCGGCATCAGCAGCGTGCCGATCCAGCGGATGATCTCCTTTTTCGCGTCGGAGATGTCGGCGTCGATGAAGACATACCCCTGATCGCGCGACCGGATCCCCGCCAGTTCGGTCGAATTGGTGAGGTGATCCATCATGTTGATGAAGAACATCCCGTTGGTCTGGAAGTTGCGCATGTTGCGGTCGAGTATGAACTCCGGCGTACCGATGAGAAGCACCTGCCCCGGCGTTTTGCCTTTCGCGGCAAAGGTCGCGGCGTCGGCCTTGGCGGGCAGGCTCCCGGCGGCGAACGAACTGGGGAACAGCCCCGATGCGAGGACCGCAAGGTTGAAAACCTTGAAGTCGCTCGACGGCGGTTCGGTTATCTGGTCGGGCATCCCCATGACCGCACCTTTCTGCTCCCAGCTCTTGCCCGACGACTTGGCGACGATGGTATAGGTCACCCCCTCCTTCTGTTCGATGTCGATGGAGGAACTGAAGGTGAAGGCGAGCGTCCCGATCTCGCGCAGGAAACCGGGCAGTTCGGGAGCCATCTGCTGGGCGCCCACCTTTATCCAGAGCGGATAAGGCTGGAGATAGCGCATATTCCCCGACGGGATGAGCGCCGGGAAGTTGTAGGTATCGAAGACCATGTTGCCCTGCAGTTTGAGCCCCCACGCTTCGAGCATACTGCCGTAGTTGATGCGCCGTTCCTGTCCCATCATCTGCTGCTGGAACTTGATGCCCGATTGCAGGATGACGAGCGATCCGCCGTTCAGGACGAACTGGTCGGCGACATATTTCTCCCAGTCGGTGAGATTGTCGGCTTCGTGGATGACGAGCACCTTCGCCGCGGCGGGGAGCTGATCGCCGTCTTTGAGCTGAACCTCTTCCACTGCATACTGTTCGCGGAGCGCCTGCGCCACCGCCATCGTATCCTTGGTGATCGAATGACTCGGCGGCAACTGATTCTGGAGTTGCGCCATCATCTGCGGGTCGAGTCCTTCGGGAAGTCTTACCTCTTTATTGAGGAAAACGATTGTGTCCTGTTTCTCGCGCGTCAGTTTTATGACGGCGCTGGTCAGCTGATATTCAAGGTCCTGTATCCCCATGACCACCGGCAGGATCTCGGTCTTTTCCTGATAGTAGATGGCGATGCCCATATAGATCGCCTGAACCTCCTCCTTGTTCTTGCCGATGACATTGAGGTTCACCTTTTCGATGCCCGCCTTCTTGGCATCCTCTTCGATGTTCGGGTCCTTTTCGGGGACGAGGATGGAAAGCTCGACATTGCCTTTGCCGTAGTTCTCGAACTCCTTGAGGATATCGAGGATGTCGCGCTTGACCGGCAGGACGCGCGGCGGCAGTTCGTCGGAGATGTAGAACTTGATGTTGACCGGTGATTTGAGCTCGGTCAGCAGTTTCTTGGTCGAATCGTTCACCGTATAGATGCTGCCCCGCGTGAGGTCGAGCCGGAAGAACCAGTAGGAGGAGAGGATGTTCGCGAAGAGCACTATCCCGGTGACGAGCAGTATGGCGATGAGGGCGTCGGTCTTTCTTCTTTTCATGGCGTCCTCCCTACCAGTTGCGCGCTTCAAGCGACTTGACATTGTAATAGACGAACAGCCCGATGATGGAGAAATAGAACAGCAGATCGCGCGAATCGAGTACGCCGCGGCCGATGCTCTGGAAATGGTAGTTCAGCGAGAAGTTCCGCACCACCTCGGCGATGAGATTCGGAAATACCGAATAGACCGGCTCGGTCCCAATGATGAGGAGCAGGAAGAGGATGACGGCGGTGAAGAGGAAGGCCGTTATCTGGTTGCCGGTGAGCGAACTTACGAAGTTGCCGATGGCGACATAGGCGGCGGCGAGCAGCAACGCGCCGAGGTAGCTGGCCACGACCGTTCCCCAGTCGAGCGGCCCGGTGACCGAAACAAGGAAAGGAACTATGAGCGTCAGCAGTATCGCGATGCCGACGAACGCCGCACCGGCAAGGAACTTCCCGATGACCAGTTGGGCGTCGAGCGCCGGCATGGTCAGGAGCACCTCCATCGTGCCGCTTTTTCGCTCCTCGGCCCAGCTTTTCATCGTGACGGCCGGAACGAAGATGAGGAACACCCACGGCATGACGCTGAAGAAATCGTTCATCGACACGATCCCCTGCAGGAAATAGATGCGGAAGAAAAGGAACGACAGCAGTATCAGGAACAGCGTGAAGAAGATGTAGGCGATGGCCGAGTTGAAATACCCGAGCATCTCTTTGCGGAATATCGTCAGTGTGCTTCTCATCCGTTGCCTCCTTCGATAAGTGACAGGAAGGTGTTCTCGAGCGACCGCGATTCAAGGTGGATCTGGGCGAGGTCCCAGTTCTGCGCCACGGCGGCGCGGAAGATCAGGTTCCCCGTCTCGCGCTCCCCTTTGGTTTTCACGCGGAAGGTATCGTTCGCCACGCGGCTGACCGCCGCAACGCCCGGGATCTTCGCCAGTGCATCGGCCACCGTCCGTTCATCCTTCGCCGTCAGGAACTCGATGCGGAAGATGTTGTGACCGCTGGAGCGCTCTTTCAGATTTTCCAGCGTATCGTCGGCGACGATCTTACCCTGATTGATTATGATGACGCGGCTCGCCACCGCCTCGACCTCCGAAAGGATGTGCGAGCAGAGGATGACGCTCTTCTCGCGACCGAGGTCGCGGATGAGGCCGCGGATCTCGGTTATCTGTATCGGGTCGAGCCCGTTGGCCGGTTCGTCGAGGATAAGTATCTCAGGATCGTGGATGATGGCCTGCGCGAGTCCCACCCGCTGCCGGTAGCCTTTGGAAAGATGGCCGATGATGCGGTGGCGCACATCGGTGATCGCGCACCGTTCCATCGCCCGCTTCTTTGCCGCCTCGGGATCCGACACCCCTCGCATCTCGGCGACGAACGAGAGGTATTCCTCGACCGTCATGTCGGTGTAGAGCGGATTGTTCTCGGGCAGATAGCCGATGGCGTTGCGCGCCGCGATCGGGTCGTCGACGATGTTGCGGCCGTGGACGCGGATATCGCCGGTGTCGGCCGGCATGTAGCCGATGATCATCTTCATCGCGGTGGTCTTCCCGGCGCCGTTGGGGCCGAGGAAGCCGAGGATCTCACCCTTGCGCAGGATGAACGAGGCGTCGGCGACCGCCCGGATGCGGTCGTAACTTTTGGACACCCCGGTTACCGTGATCAGTTCCGTCATGCAGAGACCTCCCTATCAAGAATAGAGCATTTTTCGCCCATTGAACAACGGTGCGTCAGGATTTATTCCGGCGTAGCGGGAAACGGCCCGTGCGGACCTCGTCGCGGTACTCTTCGAGCGCCGCGGTGACCAGCCGGTCCATATCGGCATATTTCTTAAGGAAGGAGGGATTGAACCCGCCGTTCATCCCGAGCAGGTCGTAGATGACCAGCACCTGTCCGTCGGTCGCGGGGCCCGCCCCGATGCCGATGGTGGGAACGGCGACCTCGGCCGTTATCGCGGCCGCCAGATCGGGCGGAATGGACTCAAGCACTATCATGACGGCGCCGCTGCGTGCCAGCACCCGCGCACCTTCGGCGATAAGTTCACGCTCTGCCTGACTTTTCCCGCGCTTCTGGTAGCCGCCGAAGAGGTTGACATACTGCGGGGTGAGCCCGACATGACCGACCACCGGGATGCCGAACGAGGTGAGCCGCTCGACCAGCGGTGCGACCTCGCTCCCCCCTTCGACCTTCACCGCCTCGGCCCCCGCCTTCATGAGGGTGACGGCGCTCTCGACACCTTTTTCCACCGACGCCTGATAGCTGCCGAAGGGCATGTCGGCGATGAGGAAAGGCGACGGCGCGCCGCGGCGGACCGCACGGACATGGTAGGCGACCTCTTCAAGGGCGACCCCGAGGGTGCTCTCCTCCCCTTTTATCACCATGCCGAGGCTGTCGCCCACCAGCAACGACTCGATACCCGCATTTTCGGCAAGCCGGGCGAACGAGGCGTCGTAGCAGGTGGTCATGACGATGGGCGCGGCGCCATTTTTCTTAAGTAAATCCGGCAAAGTGACTTTCTTCATGGGATCCCCCGTCGCATAAAACGGGGCGATTATACCGCCCGTCCCGCGTTCGTAAAGTTTTTCGGGCGGTTATACTTCTAGAAATAGACGAGCAGGAGATAGACGGTACAGACGGCGAGGTGGGCGAGGGTGACGACCACACCGTATTTGGTGAACTCGAGGAACGAGATCGGGTAGCCGCTTTTGGCCGACAATCCCGCCGAGACCACATTGGCCGACGCGCCGATGAGCGTCGCGTTGCCGCCGAGGCACGCCCCGAGCGAGAGCGCCCACCACACCGGCAGGAGGAGCGCCGCATTCCCGGCGAGCGCCGGATCGGCGGCCCCCATCTCCTTGATGAGCGGTATCATCGTCGCGACATAGGGGATGTTGTCCACCACCCCGGAGAAAAGACCCGATACCCACAGGATAAGGAGCGTGGTGCTCTTGATGTCGCCGCCGGTGAGCGACAGGAAGAATTCGGCGAGTTTCTTTATCGCGCCGACCTCGACGAGTCCCCCCACGAGGATGAACAGGCCGAGGAAGAAGAATATCGTCCCCCATTCGACCTCTTCGAAGAACTTCCCCACCTCGTGTTTGCCCGACAGGAGCATCAGGAGCGACGCGCCCGACATGGCGATGGTGGCCGCCTCAAGATGAATGAGGCTGTGGACGAGGAACCCGACGATGACCAGTCCCAGTACCGTGAGCGAAACGATGAGCAGGCGGCGATCCTGCAGGAACTTGTATTCGTCGAACTCCATGACCCGGGCGCGCCGTTCGTTGGATACATACATCGTGCGGCCCCAGAAGAACCACGCCATCCCGATGAACAGAGCGAGACAGATCAGCACCACCGGCGTCAGGTTCGTGACGAAATCCATGAACGACAACCCGACCGCCGAACCGATCATGATGTTGGGCGGGTCGCCGATGAGCGTCGCGGTGCCGCCGACATTCGAGGAGATCGCCTCGGCGATGATGAAGGGGATCGGCTTGAGGCCGAGTTCGACCGTGACCAGTATCGTGATCGGAGTGAGTATGAGGACCGTGGTGACATTGTCGAGCAGTGCGGAGAACAGCGCCGTAACGAGGCAGAGGTAGACCATGACGACGAACGGTCGCCCCTTGGCCCATTTGACCATCTTGACCGCGACGAACTGGAAGAGGCCCGTGTGTTTGGTGATGCCGACGATGATCATCATACCGATGAGGAGGAAAATGACATTCCAGTCCTCGGCGAGGAACGCCTTTTCCTGCGGGATGATGCCGATCGATATGAAGAGGAAGGCGCCGAAAAGGGCCAGTATCGTTTTGTTGAACTTCTCGGTCGATATCAGCACGAATACTATGAGGAATACGACGACGGCAAAGAGCATCTGGTACGACATGGCTCCCTCCGCCTAGCTGAGGTTGAAGAGTTTGTGCAGAAGATCGGTCGTGTTGATGACGCCGACCACCGTGTTCCCCGGCCCGATCACCGCGGCGCTCCGGTGATGGTGATTCACCATCTCGAAGACCGCTTCGGCCACGCCGCTGTCGGGAGTGAGCCGGTAGGGAGGCGTTCTCATGATGCGCTCCGCCGTGGTCCCGAGCCCCTTGTCGAGCAGTTCGGTGAAAGGCTGGAACGACGAAAGGAAATTGAGCCTGCCGAGTTGGAAGGCGTAGTCGGGGAATCCCTGCCGCAGAATGTCCTCAAGGTGTATCTCGCCGAGGAACTTTCCCTGCGCATCGGCTACCGTGATGAAGGTGGCGTGCCGCGAACAGAGGAGCGCCAGCAGTTCCCGCAGTGTGGCGGTAGGTGCGACCGTGACGACCTCACGCAGCATGACGGTCGATACGGTCAGTTCGCTGGGCACCGATATGTCGGCCCGCGCCAGCCTGTCTATCAGTTCGTCCGGGCTTTGCGCCGCCAGCAGCGAAGCGAACAACGGACCGTCGTTGGCAAGCCGGATGAAGGCCTCGCCGACCTTGAGCGACTGATCGGCCGTTTCGCTTCCCGACAGGAGCAGGACGAAAAGCTTCACCGCCCCCTCGCGCGCCTTGACCGCCGCGGCGGGGACGAGCAGAGCGATCAGCAGATCGGGCAGATGCGGGATGCTGGCGCGGGTCACCGCGATGCCGTTCTCGATGCGGTCCTCGCACGATTCGCCGGGACGCAGGAGCGCCGCCTCGATATCGTCGCCCGAGACCTCGAACGAGTAGTTGCGCCGCACCGGATCGAGCACTGCGCGCATCGCCGTCGCATAACTGTTGCACGGCACGCCGATCCGTATCAGCCGCGGATCGAGAAGAAGGGACAATTTCATGGGTACCCCCGAAAGAACATCGCTACAGGATACCCGACGACGACGGCGCTGTCAACGAAAGCGGCCGCGAAACTTGACGCCGCGCCCCGCACCCGCTACCATCGGTCGAATTTATCGCAGGGAGGAACCCATGCGCCGTATCGTCGTTTTTCTCGCTCTTATGTCCCTGATCGCCGCTACCGCCTGCTCGGACAAGGAGAAGGCCGACCGCGAACTGCTCCTGCAGACGGTCCAGCGGAACGCCGACGCCATGAACACCGAGAACCTCGAAGGCTACATGTCGACCATCGATCCCGAAAGCCCCAGCTACGAAGGGACCAAGAAAATGCTCGAAGGGATGTTCGCGGCCTACGACCTCGCGGCGACCATCGAGTCGGCGAAGATACTCAAGTACAAGAGCTCGGAAGCGGCGGTCGAGATCGTACAGCTGACCAAGAAGAAGAGCGGTCCCGAATTCCGCGACAACCGGCTCAAGATGATATCGACCTTCATCAGGACCGACGACGGCTGGAAGATGTCGAAGTCGGACATCATCAAGACCGAATATCTCGACGAAGCCGCTCAGCAATAAAACTCTTTTTCAGTAAGACCGACGCACCTTCGGCGGCATAGCATCGTTGCCGCTCCTCGACTTCCTCAATGTACGGAAGTACACCTTCGTCGCCTTCGTCGCATGCGCCTCGCTCTGCCTGTCGATTGCGCGTCGGATGAAATTAATTGTTCGGAACTATTCGAAGTATAGGGCTTTGACGATCTCGTCAAAGGAAGTCATTCCTTCGGCGAGCTTGCGGATGGCCGAATCGCGCAGCGTGATCATCCCGTCCATGACCGCGTTCTGCCGTATCTCGTCGGTGGAGGCGCGCGTCGCGACCAGCCGCGATGTCTTCCCGGCGACCGGCATATATTCGATGATGGCGGTACGCCCCTTGTAGCCGGTGAAGCGGCACTTCACGCACCCTTCCGCGTCCTTGATGCGGTAGGTGTTGTCGGTGGCGAGTTTCAGCATCACCTTCTCGTCGTCGGTCATGTCGCGCGCGAACGAACAGTAGGGACAGAGTTTGCGGACCAGCCGCTGGGCCAGTATCCCGTTGAGCATCGAGGCGAGCAGGTAGGGTTCGATGCCGAGGTCTATCATCCGTTCGACGGTCGACGCGGTGTCGTTGGTGTGGAGCGTCGAGAAGACCAAGTGACCGGTGAGCGCCGCCTGCACCGCATTGTCGGCCGTCTCCTTGTCACGGATCTCGCCCACCATGATGATGTCGGGATCCTGCCGCAGGATGTGCCGCAACGCCGTGGAGAAGGTGATCCCCGCCTTGGTGTTCACCCCCATCTGGTTTATCTCGCTCATCACGATCTCGATGGGATCCTCGATGGCGACGATGTTGATATCGGGCTTCGCGAGTTCCTTGAGCGTCGAATAGAGCGTGGTCGATTTACCGCTCCCGGTCGGACCGGTGACCAGCAGCATCCCGTAGCCCTTTTTCATCGCTATGCGCCACGCCGCGAGCTGCGGATCGTCGAACCCGATCTCTTCCAGCGGCCGGATGAAGTGGCCCGATTCGAGGATGCGGAGCACGAACGGGCGAAGCGGCTGGCCGAGGCGTTGCGCGAGAACCTTCGCCGCCGCAAGGCGCAGCCGCGGCACGAAGAGACGCCGCCTCGCCCGAAGCGCGGGGATGAGCCGGACGGTTCCGACAGCGAGCGGCCCTAGCTGGCCGAGATCTGTTCAACGCCGCCGGGCGGAGCTTCCGGGC
>CAYPQK010000057.1:0-20814 GCA_964412895.1 uncultured Spirochaetales bacterium | reverse complement strand
TCGCCGAACGGTGGCCGGTCCCGCGCCAGCTCTATGTCGACCTGTTCGGCTGGGCGACGGTGATGTACGATCACAACGACTATTTTTCGAGCTACGCCACCGCGCGGGCCGGGTACTACCACGACATCGATCCGTTCAAAGACCGGCGGCTCGACTATTTCCGGGGACCGGCGGCCGGACTTGAGATCGGATGGTACATATACCCGGCGGCCGATCCCAGCTACATCAAAACAGCGGCCGGGATAGACCTGAACTGGTTCCGCGACGAAGAGTACGACCGCTGGACCGACCGGCAGACCGATGTATTGGGGGTCAGCAATAAATTCCTCCGCGCCGCCGTGATGCTCGAAGGGGCCGTCGTCAAAGAGTCGTTCACCGTTTCGGCGGCCCTGCGCTATACCTATCAGTATTGGCTCGGTGTCGATATGTTCCGCTACCTCGACTGGGAGAAACGGCGCATCGAACATACCATCTTCGTGCAACCCGAATTCGAATACCGGTTCCTCGACCATTACGCGGTGCGGGCAACCGCCAGCATTCTGAGAAAGTTATCCAATATCGGTGAGAATAATAATGACTACACCGACTACTCGATCCTGCAGTTCACCGGGGCGGTCTCTTTTTCCTACTCTTTTTAGCCTGCTGGCCGCCGCCCTCATCATAGCCTGCGAAGCGCCGGTCTTCATCGCGATCGACCGCTCCGCCTCTCCCGACGACGCTCCGCCCGACGATGCGCCGGCACCGGACGGCGACATGATCCCCGACTTCACCGTGGTCACCGGCGGGAGCGCCGCCGCCGACCGGGGGACCGCCATTGTCGCGGGCGACGGCTTCATCGTCATCGGCGGCCACACCGAAGGGGAACTGGAGCCGGGCGGAAAAGCGGGGGGGAAAGATATCTTCATCGCCCGCTACGATGCCGGGCGCACGGCCGACTGGGTCCGGCAGATAGGGAGCGCCGAGGACGAAACGCTCACCGCCATAACGCGGGACGACGCGGGGGCGCTCTATCTGGTCGGCAATACCTACGGCCTGCTGGGCGACGCGGTCTACGGAAAAGCCGACATCGTGATCGCCAAATACGACGCCGACGGTACGCGGCTGTGGCTGAAACAAATAGGCTCCGCCGAAGACGATATCGCTCTTTCCTGCGTGGCGATAGGGCCCGCGCTCTATGTGGGCGGTTCGACCGGCGGGAAGCTCCTGCCGGGGGAGAGCCTGCCGCGGCGGGAGGACGGGTTCATCATCGAATTCGACCGCGACGGGGCGATCCTGCGCTCCACGCTGGTGGGCAGCGACAAGAGCGACCGGGTGACGGCGCTGTTCGCGGGCGGCGCGAACACGCTTTACGCCGCCGGGACCACGGAGGGGGCCCTGCATGACAATCTCAACTATGGGAATATGGACGGCTTTTTAAGCAATTTCGATCTTTCGTTGTCCCGCCGCTGGACCCGCCAGTTCGGCACCGCGGGGGCCGACGGCATACTCGCCGGGGCCGCCGATGCGGGCGGCATCGCGCTGGCGGGACGCACCTTCGGATCGTTCGACGAGGAGATAAACGCCGGGAATTACGACGCCCTTCTGCTCCTGTTCGACCTCAACGGCGACCGCCTCTTCAGCCGCCAGCACGGCAACGACGGACCCGATGCCTTTTACGGCGTCGCGTTCGCCCCCGACGGATCGGTCGTCGCCGCCGGCTCCTCCTCCGGAGCCGTCTTCACCCAGCCGACCAACGGCGGATACGAGATCATCGCGGCCCGCTACGACCGTTCCGGGGAACGGATCGCCGCCCTTCAGCACGGTACGGCGGGCGACGACGGCGCCTACGCCGTCGCCGCGGACAATGACGGTGCACGGGCGACCGGTCTTTTCTCGGAGGAAAAAGGCGCTGTTTCGGGTAACTATTTCATCATGGATATCAAGTGGTAACAAAATACTTTGAAATCTCGTGTATCTTTTTGCCGCGCAGATGAATCTTAGAGGGTGGAGTGTGGTTTTTTATTAAGGGGACGGGACCCATGAAACAAGTGCTGGTTCTTCTCGTGACATCGGTCGCCTGCGGGACGCTCGCGGCCGCTCTGTTCGGCGGTGAACCGTACGAGGTCTTCGATCGGGGCGACACCGGGTATCTGGTGATGGGCGGCTCGCTCATCGACGATCAGATGACGCTCCTCGGCGAAGGGGCCAACCGGCAGGGCGATACCTGTATAGAGAGCAGCGGCTATAGCCTGAACGGGGACATGCTTCCCCTCGACGCGACCGTGGAGAAGGCATATCTCATCTGGATGGGTGCCGTCGATCCGGCAAAACTCGGCGAACCGACCGACAATATGGTCCGGCTCTCGTTCTCCCGCGCCGACGGCTACACCGAAGGGGACGACATCGTCGCGGGCGATACGGCGCGCTATCTGGGCGACACGAGCGATCCGTTCCTTTTCGAGAGCGTACGGTTCACCGCCGATGTGCCGACCGGCTGTTCCGGGACCGAAGCGGGGGCCATGATCCCCGCCGAACTCGCCTATTTCACCTACCGGGTCGATGTGACCGATCTCTTCGCGCGGATACAGCAAGAGGGGCGGGACGCGGGGCTGTCGGACGGCACCGACGACGGGTCGTTGCTCCTCGGCAATTATGCTGTGGGCGGTCTTGACTGTACGCAGGACGATGCATACCGCTGTCCCACCCTCATGGTCTCGAATTGGGCAGTGTTGCTGGTCTACCATTCGCCCGCAAGGGACCTCCCGTACGAGAACATCTATCTGTATCCCGGCTTTGCCTTTAAGAAGGACGAATCGGCCGAGGTGACGCTCTCCGGCTTGGATCGGCCTTATAATAATGTATTGAGAATGATGATGCTTACCGCCGAAGGCGATCCGGCGCTGATGACGGAGGAAAACGGTTTCGAGTCGGTAAGCGTTTGGGGAAAGGATTCGAACTCCGCCGTGCCGATAACCGACGACTGCGATCCGCAGGATGCCGCGTTCAACGAAGTATGGGATTCGCGCTCCTCCCATTTCGAATACGATACCGTAAGCGGCAAATATTGCGCTGGATACGGCAAGGAGCCGACTTTCGGACTCGATATCGACCATTGGTTCCTCGATACGGCGAACGAAAGCCACCTGACGCCGCTCGTACCCGAAGGAAGCACCGGGATCGATCTCCGTTTCCGTTTCGCCACCGATGAAATATTGACCAATCTGCTGATCATTTCCGAGAATCAGTACGAACCGTGTTTCGATATCAACGGGAAAGATGAACTGCGCAACTGTCCCTGCGTTCCCGAGGAACCGCTCGCCGTGTTCTGCGCGGGCGAACCGCAGTATATCCTCCTCACTATCGAGAACTGGGGTGACCGCGAAGCCGAGTCGATCTATGTGCGGGCGGCATACGATCCTCTCGTGTTCGACTATATTCCCGGCACTACCGAGATCGCGACCCTGTTCGACGAAAAGGGCAACGGGACGAACTGGCAGAACATCATCGATGGACCGGAGGGGAGTTTTCCCTTGTCTGAGCCCAATCTCATCACCAACCTCATCTACAGTTTCGTTAAGATGCCGGAGAAGGCCGTTTCATACCTGATACGCTTCCAACTCCTGCCTAAAGAGGGCCTGCCGAAGAATCGTATCGGCGAGGTGCGCACCACCATCAGCGATCTGGAGCATACTTACGAGGTAAATCAGGGGTTCCCGTTGCGGCTTTATCCGGGAATATGCGCGACGACCTGCACCGAAAAGGAATTGCAGGAGCGGTGCGGCGGCACGGCGCCCGCCGATCCCGCGATATATGACCCGGCGGGGAACGACGACGACATGCCCACCGACGCCGACGAGCACCCCGACGAGATCACCGATCCGCGATTCTTCCACCCCATGGGAACGCAGACGCCCGGCTGTTCGCTGACTGTTATCTGAAAAATGATTTGATTATTCGAGGCCGACGAGCGCCTTGATATACTGCTGGCGTTCCCAGCTCTCGGGATCGCTCTTCTTCCCCTGCGCCAGTTTGCCGCGGAAATCGTCGATGGAATCGAACCCTTTCTTCTTCATCCAGACGGTCATCTCGGCGGTCATGGTCTTGAGGTGTTCGATGCGGTTCTTGTAGAGCGCCGAACAGACCTGCACCGCGTCGGCGCCGGCCAGCAGGTATTTCACCGCATCTTCGCCCGAGTAGATGCCGCCCGACCCGGCGATGGAAAGTTTCGTCCGGCCCGACAGAAGGGCGATCCACCGGAGCGCGAGGGTCACCTCTTCCCGCGGGGTGAGCAGGTAGCCCGGCTTGAGTTCCATCGTGTCGGTGTCGATGTCGACCTGATAGAAACGGTTGAAGAGCACCACGCCCGCCGCCCCTTTGAGCTGCAGTTTCTTCACGAGCCGCGCCGTATTGGTGTAGTAAGGGCCGATCTTGACCACGACCGGGATCCTGAGTTCGGCCGCCACGGTGTGGACGATCTTCGCCACTCGCTCCTCGATCTCCTCGCTCGTATCCTCGGGGTCGTGGGTCAGGAAGGAGATGTTGAGTTCCAACGCGTCGGCACCCGCTTTCTGGATGCGGAGCGCGTAGTCCTTCCACCATTCGTGGGCGATGCAGTTGAGGCTCGCGATGACCGGGATCTTCACCGATTTTTTCGCGCCGCGGATGAGCCCCAGATAATCCTCGGGACCGAAATTCATGCTCATCTGCTGAATGTATTCGGCTGCCTCGGTATGGTAGGCCGCCGCCAGTCCGTCGTCGGCCGCCCGTATCTTTTCCTCGTAGATCTGTTCCTCGAACAGCGACTTCAAGACCACCGCACCGGCGCCCGCCTCTTCGCAGCGCTGTATCTTCTCGACCGAATTGGTGAGGCTCGAACTGCTCACGATGAACGGATTCTTGAGCGTCAATCCCACATACTTTGTGCTCAGGTCGGCCATCGGATCCTCCATTGTCGTTTTTGTTCGCACGCACGAAACAGGAATATCATAGCCGGTCAGAAATGAATTGCAAGTCGGCGCGAGTTGCGGTATGGTCCCCCGTCCGGCCGCTTTTCGACCGGCACCGGAGGTCACCGTGTCGCTCCTCATCGAAGGACTGCTCCTCGGGCTGTCGCTCGGGGTCACCTGCATTGCCACCTGCGCCCCGGTCTACGCCCCCATCCTCATGCAGACGCAGCGGGGCGCCCTCGGCGCGCTCTGGGCCGTAGTACTCATGAGTCTCGGCCGGTTCCTCAGTTACGCCGCGGTCGGCATCATGGTCGGCGCGATCGGAGCGGCCGCCGCCGGGACGATCCCCATCCCGACCATCGCCGCCGTCTCCTATCTGTTCATCGCCCTTTTCCTTATATATACCGCTCTGGTGAGGGGCCGCGCCGAGAAACACGGCGGCTGTCCGACGGGACTCATCGCCAAATTCGCCGGGAATCCGTTCCTCGCGGGGCTGGTCACCGGTTTTTCGGTCTGCCCGCCGTTCATCGGGGCGTTGACGCGCGGCTTCGATGCGGGCGGCGCCATCGGCGGAATGCTCCTCTTCACCGGCTTTTTCGTCGGCACCACCCTCTACTTCATCCCGATGGCGATCCTGCCGCTCTTCGCCCGTCAGCGGCTCATCCGCGTCGCCGGGATACTTTTCTCGCTCATCGCGGCGCTCTGGTTCATCCTGCTGGGACTCGACCATTTCTTCGACCTGCGGCTCAAGGCGGAGATGTATTTCGAGCAGGCATACCTCGTCGACTACGCGCAGGCCGAACTGGTACTGCTCGACGCCTCGGGCGATCCCGCCGTGACCGAACGGACGGCGAAACTCTTCACGAATGTGCGACGGCAGTTCATCGCATCGCCCGACCGCTACACCGAAGCGCTCGCAATGCTCGCCCCGGCGACCAATGTACTCCTGCTGGTCACGGCGACACCCGACGAAGCGGTGCGGACCCTCGCCGTCGAAAAGAAACTCAACATCGTCTGGACGCTCGCCCCGCGCGACGATACCGAAGCGCTCGAACTGAAGGACTTCCTTTCCTCGTATATCATTAAAGCGCGCCGGAGCCGCGGATTTCTCTTCCAACTGCCGCTCGGCGCTCCGTAGGCGTGCGAATTCGCACAGCCAATTTTCTTGATTTATTCGGTATTTTCCTTTATTCGGTAAGTGGATAGTGTCTTTATAGCCGTGGGGAGGTTCCTATGAAGAGATTTTTAGTGGCGCTGATGCTTATGGCTTCGTCGGCGCTTTTCGGCGAGATCAATCAGCCGGCCTACGAGGTCGGGTACAAGACCTACACCATCATCGGCAACACGCCGGTCCTGTCTCAGTATGTCGACTACGAGAACGCGCAGTGGCTGCCGTCGGTCCTGCCCGAACTCGGCAGCGGCTGGGTCTACATCGACAACAACGGTCAGTTGGGCGGGGTCATCTTCCCGATACTCGACCGGAAACTGTTCATGCATGTCTTCATCGAGTACGATCCCAACGAGGCGACCTACACGCGCAACAGCCCGCGCCAACTGCTCAACGCGATGCGCGGCACGGTCTACGACAACCTCGGCAACGACGACTACATCGCGCCGCTTTCGAACATCTTCGGCTTCGGCTTCGCGGGCGACGCGGGTCTGCTGTCGTGGGGCATCAACATGAAGCTCTACGCCGATCAGTACTCCCGCGAGACCAAGGCGGGTGCGACCGAGACGAAACTCGCCAACGCGACCTTCCGGCTCGAACTGACCCCGTCGGTATCGATGAAGATGGATTCGTGGCGCATGGACGCCGGGCTCAACTTCCTCTATCAGTGGATATCCAACGAGACGAGCACCCCCTCTTTCACCTACCCGTATGACTACTCCGGCAACGCCGAGTTCTCGGTCTACGGCCGCGCGATGTTCGATGTGTCGAAGTTCACGACGCTTATGGGCGCGCTCTCGTTCGGTTACGCCGGCGCCGCCGACAAGATGGCCAACGACACCATGTCGCTCGACAATACCTATCTGGCGGCGAAAATGGGCGTTCTGGTCAAGCCCATCGAGCGGCTGACGCTCGGCAGCAACTTCCTGTTCTATCACTGCTGGGGCGGCCTCGAGAACAAGGTCACCGCGGGCGGCGCGACCACCACCAACCAGAACGACGGCCACCTGATCCTGTTCAACTTCACCCAGACGGCCGATTTCAAGGTCGCCGAATGGTTCACCCTCAAGGCGGGCATCGGCAAGGATATCTTCGTCAACACCGGCACGGCCAAGGTGATCACCGCCGCCGCGACCGCGACCGCCGATTCCTACGACAACAACTTCGATATCGGCAAGTTCATCGGGTTCGGGATAGACTACAAGGAGTTCAACCTGACCGCGCTCATGAACTTCGACATCCTCACCGAAGGCCCCGACTTCATCAGCGGCCGCGGCCCGTGGGTCAATCCCATGGCCTTCATGGCCACCATCCACTACCGCTGGTAGTTCCTCTCTCCGCTTGCTTTTTACCCCGATTCCGTTAAGATAGGCACGGATCAAGGGAGGATGACATGTTGCTCATCGACGACAAAACGCTGAAAGAGGCCAACATTTCCGAAAAAGAAATGCGGCGCGAACTTGCGCTTATGCTCTATCGCCGGGGACGCATGCCGCTCGACAAAGCAAGCAAGCTGGCGCAGATGACCGAGCGGAGTTTCAGGAAACTGCTCGATGCGGCGGAACTGTCGACGAACCCCGGATGGAATGATATGTATGGCGTCGCGCCGGGATTGCTCAAAGGCCGCGATGCGCAGGACTATGTGAACGACGGCCGTCGGGAACGCCTGTGAACCCTCACGCCGGGCATAAATCTAAGGTTCACTACTGAAATCTTGACTTCTTCGGAAGAAGCATCTTTAATACAGAAAGTAGCAAAGTTCAAAGCCGGAAGGTATCTGCATGGGGATGGTGCGGGGAAAAGGCTTTCCAAGAGAACGAGGCCACGAAGGCTTCGGACAAAAGTACCAAAGATCATTAGCAGAAACGGACAAACGAGAATCTAATGAAAGTCTAAGTATCTTTTTGCCCCTTCGGGGTATCTTTATAGGGTAAAGAGGGAGAGACGGGGCTGAAGCAGTCAATAGTCACCAACAACGGAGATAGAGGGAGGAGAGGATGAGAGAAAACGGGATGCTTGCTCGGAAAACAATGCACACGATGCTTGCTGTGCTATTCTTTGTTCTTTTCTATTCTGGTGAAATCTCGGCGGCAGTTGATGTTGCAACGGTCGATTGCGCTGATTTGTCAAATCTCGGTCGTATCTGTAGTTTGAACAACGATATAAAGGTGTGTGCACACGATCCTGACCAACTGATACAGGGGGGAGTTCTTTCCACTCCTACTTGTAGAATCATTGATCCGTATCTCTTTTTCGCTTATTATAACAAGCCGTCCGAATTGTCGGAATGGACAAATACATTCTATTCAAGAAACGATTCTGCTTCCAACATCTTGAGGATAGGCGTAAGACTAAATTGTAACAAAGACCCTGTCACGAGTAGAGATATCGTAAGAATTGATGCAGGAGGCGGTGTTTGGCAGAACGACTTGGAGCGCGACACCGATTATTTGTTCGTTGATCAGATTCACACAGCTGTCAATGAATATTTTGCGGAAGCGTCTTATGGTATGTTGACGCCGCAATCCTTTTTTCTCGAGACAGCCAACGATTGGGAAGTTTATCCCTCTCATCGGATAGATTGTACTTCCAGAGATATCAACCCTTATGAAATGGGAACCGGATGCGGAGAATATATCGATGCATCGGGAAATCCTCATTTGTCTTGCAAAGGAGAAAACGATTTCGGAAATGTAGGCGAAGATAACATTTTCTTCAATCTCATGTTGGGAGATAGGTTCCGGGCATTGTTTCCGACTATTGATGATTTGAAATCAATCGCGATCAAATATGAAGATCTTACCGGCACCGGCACCGATTACGCATTCTATATTCCCAACATCATCGTGTCATACTATCATAGGGGAGCGGGCCAAGAAAAAGGTGTAAACTTTCAAACGATCATAAATGGAAAAAATGTTACCATATTTACAACCATTGCCAATTCGCAAATAAGAGAAGATGATGGCAGATTAAGAGATTTTAGAACACTTATAGAAGAAACTCTGCACTCAAGAGAATTGAAAGATTTTTATCTTAATGAGCAATGGGGGAGAATGGCAGATTTCTCTGTAATATCAGGTGGCTCCAGCACAACAGGAACTGATGTTAATTTAAGTTTCGCTCCAGCTCACGGTGACGAAATACTTTTTCATAAAATGATGCTCGGATGGATAGATGTCGATTCAGAAGGTAACCTCGACGATTATTCCGATTTTTCGCATCATGGCATCAGAATAGACATAAGTGATGCTCTGATCGGCTCTGGAATAGATGTCAATGTTACGAAAGATGCCAGCGGTCCCGAATTGGCGATTAACGAGTGTCCCGAATTGGCGGGGTCTTTCTGTTTGAATATTTCAACGGAACTTCCTTTGACGAATATCTCGAACACATATTATGATTCCGATTTCAAGAAATACATTCTAATCGATTCCGGTCGCGAACGGTTTCAGAACTACAGCTACTTCATGCCATTCAATAATGGTCAGGACAGTTCATTGATAATTGGTGAAATACTTGCCATAGACGACTATCCCAATCCAACGCCCATGCAGCCCGACAAAAGGGTCGGCAACAGGGTAAGCTACAGCGATTCTTTCTCGGGGGGAAAGGATTATAACGGCGAGTCCTATATACCAGCCAATTACGGAGGCACTTCCAATTATGCCTTTACCAGGGACTCGTTACTGCTCTATAAATATACAAGATTTGGAAGTAGCGACTATAAGAACTGCTGGGATTACAACAAAAATGGCGTATGCAATATACACGCTGCCAACAATCCGGCAAATGAAGATGCCGACGGTAACGGTCATTGCAATTTTAACGATTGTATCGTCAATGTGCAGAAAACGGAGCCATTCAAGCCCTATGTCGATGTCATAGAACAGGACATGTTCGATACCAAGGCCGACGCCAACTATATTCTGGAAAAAATATATGAGTCGTTGCACGGCGGTGTGACCCCTACGCCAAACGATCTCAATTTCTTGTATAATGTGACTATTTTTCCCGAAATGTTTCCTACGCATTACGATCTTTCCTCAAATCAGTATATCGACTATCCTGCCTCCGATGGCGCGGGAAGATGGCAACAACTGCAAAGAATATTGGTCAAGCCGGGGAACAACTGGTCCGACAAAACAGCGTGGATGGGTACTTTGTATAGATTCAACAGCAATGATTATTTAGATTCCGTTTCCCAATCCTTGTATCCGATATCAAGCGATTCCGGCGATTCCTACAATATGCCGCGCAACAGTGTTTGGTTGATGACCGCCGGAGGAAAACTTCTACGGCTGGGGATAAACTCTCTAAGAAAGATCGTCAAGCCGACTTCTGTCGAATATTACCTCAATATCGTCTTGACTATAGATTCTCCCGGAAATGTAACCAATTATCTAGACAATGCATATTGGATAGATTACGACAAAGACCACGATGGATATTGCGACTCCCTGTACGATATGATAAATCCATCATCCAATGATGGGTGCCTTCCCATGCCGATAGGAACCTTGTCGGCGGCCGATCCGTTGGGTTGTTATTATGACTTTGGCGGAGCCAATTTGCACGATACGGTGGCGTTGTTCGGTGGAGCGAAAAGATACGAACTTGTCAATTTCACGCATACATTGCTTTGCAAAACCAACTCGGGGAACCTGCCCGATAATTGTCCCGACGCCCCCAACCCCAATCAAGCCGACAGCGACGGAGATGGTATAGGAGACGCTTGCGACGACGGCGACGGCGACGATGTTCTTGACACGGAAGACAACTGTCCCGGAGTTCCCAATGAGATGGTTCTTGCAGACGGCGAAGTCGCTTTTGGACTCATCACGCTGGGCGATGATCGAAACGGCGCTTTTTTCAACCCTGTTACTCAGAAGTATACCCGAACAGAATGGAGCTTGGGGGGGCCGCGTTATAAATGGCAACCGGATCACGATCTCGACGGCGAGGGCGATGCCTGCGATCTCGATACCGCGTATGTGACTCCTCTCGAAATCGACTACATATCGAAACGAGAAACATCCGGAATTCAAGTTGCTCTCACTCAGAATAAGTACCTCAATATAAAAGTGAAGGCAACGACTACTCAAAATGATAGGACCTTCCCCAGCACTAATCGCTACTGCTGGCTCACGAACCCAGAATATGCAGAAGAATTATGGGGAACTCCCGGTTACTGTTCCACCTATACGCCGTCCGATTTGGGATGGCAGATTAATAAGGCGACGGCTCACGGCTACAGCCACGGCAGTGAGATTGAACCGGTGAGGCCCAATGGTTCATTGGCGTGGAATGAAATTTCTTGGACGATAAATTCGGATGAATCGGCGATAGAAAATGCCAGCCGCAAAACTTATCATGACAAAACAACAGAATCCTATGCCCCAACATTTTTTCCTCAACTTACAGGAAAACAAAGTTTGACTTTTCCTTCGTATGATATCAGTGGCTCTGTCGCCAGTCTCTACTGGAACTGGAGATACGATGTGATGGAAGACTATCCTGATTATGCAACATCGTTGGCCTCTCTGCCGACGGTCATCTTTGGTTCCCCGCTGTCTCGTCCTCTTTACAATAATGATTTCTTCTTTGCATTTTCGAGCGGAGTTCGGGACAATGACTCGGCAACCAATTATTTGAAAAATGACTATCAGTCGCTTCAATGCGAAAGTCCCGACAACTGTAACAACAAGATAACCCCCAACTATTTTCGTTTAAACCCAAGCGATGTCGTCGGATGGCCTGATCCAACGATACAGCCGCTAAAACAGTTTGCGCGAAGCATTCGTCTCATGAGTGCCCCGCTGGGAGTTTCGTATCTTCAATTCAATTATACCGAGTTTATCCCTAACCCCGGCCTTATCTACGACATCTGGAAGCGCAATCACACCCGCATTACCGACTTCTCGCTCGATCAGCATTTGGGCAGTTATGCGGTGCGCCGCTGGGAAATGGCGGGAACCGATGTGGTATCGGTTGCGAAGTACTATGGCGACAATGTTCTCGGCCTCATCCCCGGCGAGGACGGCATCACCTACGGCATCCGCCCCGACGACGACCCCAACACGCCGGCCACCTTCTATTTTCTCATGAACCGTCCCGGCAATCCGGGCGACTGGATACCGTTCGGCATCTTCACGCTCGATTCGAGCCTGTACGAACTGACCGCGGCGGCGAAACACGGAGACGACTTCTACGCCGTACTCAAATCGCCTTCCGCCGGTTCGTCACTGGTGAAGGCAGCGCTGCAGGATGCCGAGACGGGGGCGTGGCAGATCACCACAATGGCCACCGTTCCGGCGGCGATCTCCGACCCAACGCTTCACTGGATAGGAGAAACACTCTATCTCTTCGGTATCGCCGACGACGGCATGAGGCTCTTCCGGCTGGACGGCGGCACCTTCCTTCAAGTATCCTCGTCTCTGCTTCCTCCGACGCGCGACTTCTACAACGCCTATGCCTCGGGAGACGCTCTCTATCTCGCCGGCGGCAAGAAGAATAATTTGGCGACAAGTATCCCGACCTACCTGAAAGACATCTGGCGCTACACCGCGACCGACGGCTGGGTGAAACTCGCCGACGACCTCAACGCCGATCTGTTCAAAACGCTCATCCGCGTCGAGGGAAACAACCTTATCCTCGCCAACCAACTCATTGTCAGCGGCAACATGACCCAGCGGGTGATCGTCGATCTTACGGCGCCTGTCGGCAATAATTACACCACCGATACCGTCGAGGTACACGGCCTCACTCCGGCTACGCCGACCCGCTACTGTCTCGACGAGGCCGACACCTCGGTCAGCGGCGGAACGCTCGTCGAAGGGCTCTGTACCCCCTTCACGCACCCGTGGTACAAGCAGTACTCGATCGGCACGACCGTCTACAGCGTAGCGGGTAAAGGCAACCGGCTCTATGTCGGGACCGGCAGCAGTATCAAGGTCTATGACATCAGCGACCCGAACGCGCTGGTCCTCAAGTCGACCTTCACCACCAATAAGACCGTATACGACCTCGAACCGGCCGATGGCGACATCATGTACGCAGCGACCAGCGGCGGCATCTACAAACTCAACACTGTCAACCCCGATACCCTGACCTCTCTCCTCTTCTACAGCACGCCGTACAACTACCAGTACCGCATCCAACTCTATAACGACAAACTTTATGTCGGCGACGACAACGGCATCAACATCCGCGACAAGAACACCTTTGCGCGGCTCGCCTATGTGAACATCGGCTCGACCATGGACTTCGCCATTGCGAACGGCGAGCTGGCGATGTACTGGGACTCCTTCTGGAACTCCGGAATAGACATTCGCAATGTGGACACTCTCGCCCGCACGGCGTGGGATAACCCGTACTGCTCGACCGGCGAGCTGACGACCGATCACGGTGCGTTCTACCTCTCCTGTGACGGATATGAATACCGCTTCGTCGGCCTACCGAATACCTACCTCGATTACTTCGAGCTGAACGGCGACATGCGCGAGATGCAGGAGAACTACCTCTACAACGGCTGGGTCTATATTCCCGACGGGAACAAGGTAAAGCTCTCGACGAACAACACTGTGCCGAGCATCTGTGGCAACGGGATCATCGAGCCGGGCGAGTTCTGCGACGGGAACACCGAAGATTGCGCGATACTCGACCCGAACGAGTGGGACAGCGGGACGGCATACTGTAACAGCACCTGCACCGCGTGGGACACCGGCGACTGCTACTGGTCTGGGTGCTGAGGATGAGACAGATATTTGCTATTGGGGGCGGCTGGGCCGCCCCCATATTCATGTCTCTGTTGTTTGTCATCGCGGCCTGTAATCCGTCGAAGCAATCGCACGATACCGATGTCTTGCTGGATGACGACATAACGATTTCCGAGAACGAAGGCGATAGCATGGACGATTCGTTAACCACCGATGCCGATACCGCCGAACCCGACTGTCCGCCGCTCATTGAGGCGAAGTTCCCATACTACCGGGAAGACGGTACCATCCACTTCTGCCGCAAGTGCGACACTCCGACCGCAAAAGACCCTCAATGCGTGCAGAATCTTTGGAAAGAAGCCAACCTGAAACTGACCACAGATTTTCCCGAGGCCGATTGTTATCCATACCCCTGCGAGATGAGCAATCTTAAACCCATGACGAAGGAAGAGGTTGAGTTTTGGTACAACAATCTGATTGCTATGCACGAATGCGACATTATGCTGGGCAACTATGGTTGGGCTAACGACGATACGCGTGGTCAGATCAAACATTGGAATATAAGCGAAGGGAAGATCGGGTTCGTGATGTATAAGGTGTCTCTGGACATTCGCGAATATTTAACTATGCGTAAATACTTCATCTACGACATCGCGACGAAGAAATACCGCGCCCAAGGTCCCGGAAATTATGGGTTCTCCTATTATCAGGGAAATGCATTCCTGTTTTTCAATGACAGCCGAAGCATCGAATTGGCAAATAGCTACGACTACATCGGATACTTCAGTTTCGACGGTAGCTATCAGGTGGTGTTCAATAAACCGATCTATTCCATAACCTATACCCCAGCATTCAACGAAAAATGGGTCTTCGCGAACATCACTTTCCAGAAAGGCGGCGTCTCGACAATGTACTATGCCAAAGTCGGCGAATGGAAGTGGACGAGTTTAGGGGAAGGTGTTGCCTATCATCCCGATCTGTATGGTGATCTCTTAAGCATATCAAGTTCCGATTTCAAAGGATATGTCTGCAATCTCGCCCAAAAACCAACATCATTAAATGCATGCACGAAAGTAAATCGGGGAGAGGAAGAGGTGAGTGAGATCCAATTTGACCGGAGCGGCGTACGGCGGTTTGCCTATACCTCGGATTATGATCGAGCGGTGGTGTTGGTGGAGTATGAAGACGATTTAAAAAACATGGCATATACCGACCTCATCACCGATTTCACGCCGGAAAGTGCATCTCAAGCATTTTCTCTTTATGTCGAGCAGTTAAACGGCAACATCCTGCTGTACCGCGAGATCACGATGGACAACAACGCCACCTTGAGCGGTGGCCGTGCCTGTTTCTACCGTCTCGACACGAAGCAAAAACACTGCATGAAGAAGATGGAAAAAGATGAGCAGTACGGCGATTGGGTTGTTTTTCCGTACGGTCACTCCGAATATGAGGGAGACTATTTCCTTTATCAAAAGCAGAACAGTTCTCCTTTCATCCTGCGCGACATGAAGTGTTATTGCGAAAAGGAAGGCGTCTGCCCATTCGAGGGGATGAAAAAGTAGCGATCCTTTAGAGCACTTTCCCGGGATTCATCAGGTCATACGGATCGAAGAGTTTCTTGATGCCGCGCATGAGTTCGCGCGTCGGCTCATCGATGAACAGGCCGAGCGCCTCGCGCCGTTCGCGGCCGATGCCGTGTTCCCCCGATATGAGGCCGCCGAGCTGGCGGGTCTGCACGATGATGTCGCGCTGGATGAGCTTCGCCTCGACCGCGAGATCGTCGCCGCACATGAGATTGACATGGAGATTGCCGTCGCCGAGGTGACCGAAGACGAACAGTTCCATCCCGGCGGGAAGCCGTTTCCGGAGCATCTCCGCCCACTGGAGGAACTCCGGTATCCGCGAAAAGGGCAGGACGATATCCTGCGCCGTCTTCCGTTCGCCCAACTGATACGACAGCGGCGAAAGGAGTTCGCGCACCGCCCAGATCTCTTTCTTGTCGCGGCCGATGCGGAAGAACCGTCCGGCGGCGGTCAACCGTCCGGTGAAGCGCCGTTCCTGTTCGGCCAGTTCCGCCTCGGTGAAGGCCTCGAGCCGGACGAGGAGATAACTCTGCCGCGAACCGGTGACCAGTTCGCCCGCCCGGATATCGAGATATTCCATCGCCGCCGGGGCGAGGAGCCGGATCCCCGAAAAATCGTCGGGGGTCGGCGCCACGATCTCGATGAAACTCGAGAAGGGCGGACAGGGCACCAGTTTCAGCCACACCCGGGTGACGATGCCGAAGGTCCCCTCGCTACCGCAGATCATGCCGGGAAGGAAATAGCCGGTCGAGAACTTATGGACCGCCGCGCCGAGTTCGCGCACTTCTCCGGTGCCGTCGATGAGCCGCACCTTGCGCAGATGGTCGCGGGTGGTGCCGTATTTGAGCGACGCGGGGCCGCCGGCGTTGGTGGCGATATTGCCGCCGATGGTCGCATATTCATGGCTCGCCGGATCGGGCGGATAGAGGAGTCCCTGTTTTTCGGCCGCCCGCTTGAGATCGCCGGTCAGCACCCCCGGTTCGACCTCGGCGATGAGGTCGCCCGCGTCGATGCGGCAGGCGGTGAGCCGTCCGGTAAAAAGGAGCGCCGTCTTTTCGGGAAGCGCGCCGCCGGTGGTGCCGGTGCCGCTGCCGCGCGGCGTCATCGGGACGCGGTGGTTCACCAGTATGCGGACCGCCGCGATGAGTTCCTCTTCGGTCGCCGGGATGACCACCAGCAGCGTTTCGGGGGCGCGGAAGGTGGCGTCGGCGCCATAGGCGAAGGCGGCCGGGGCGTCGTCCGCCAAGGTCTCTATGCGGGCCGCTTGAAGTTCTTTGAGTGCCGCGGCGATGTTCATGGATCTCCCTTATGCCGCTCCGGGCTTTTTCTCATCCTCGGCCGGCAGATACATAAGCAGAGCGCCGAGCACCAGTGTGGCCACGGCGATGAGCTGCGAGGTCGACAGCAATCCGCCGAAGAAGAGTCCCCGGTCGTCGTCGCGGAATATCTCGACGATGAAGCGGACCACCGCGTAGCCGATGAGCCAGCCGCCGAACATGACGCCCGGCTTTGTGACGCGGCGCCGTATGAAGAAGAGGAAGAGGAACAGCAGGAAGCCGAAGAGCGCCTCGATGAGTTGTGTCTGGATGACCGGATAGGGCACATCGTTCAGGCTCCCGATCATCGTGTCGGTGAACTGTTTCTTGGCCGACAGACCGTTCTTTATGAATTCGGCGCCCAGCGGCCCGGCCGATATCTTGCCGAAACAGCAGCCGTTGAGGTAGCAGCCGATGCGGCCGAGGACCAGTCCCAGCGCGCACGGCAGAGTGAACAGGTCGAGGTAGCGCATCACCGGACGACCGGCGGCCACGAGATAAAAGACGATGGCGGCCGACCCGAGGACGATGGCGCCGTAGAAGGCGAGTCCCCCCTTCCACAGGTAGAGCATCGCGATGGGCTTCTGCAGGTATATCTCGAAGAAACCGTCGAAGATGATGTGCTGGATGCGCGCCCCGAGGTAGCCGAAGATCGCGGCGTAGACGCCGGCGTTGAAAGCGATGCGACGGTCGAGTCCCGTCCGTTTCGCCTCGCGGTCGAGTATGAAGAAGCCGACCACCACCCCAAGCACCGCCAGCGTGTAGTAGCCCGACAGCGTGAAGTCGCCTATCCGCAGGAGCGTCGGATGCATCGGTCAGTTCTCCTTTTTCTTCTGTAGGAATATCGCGTCGATCAGGACCAGCGCTATGGCGACGACTATGGCGACATCGGCGACATTGAAGACCGGATGATGATACCAGTCGCCCAGATGCCAGAACATGAAGTCGACCACGAATCCGCGCATGAAACGGTCGATGAGGTTCCCCGCCGCGCCGGCGATGATGAAGGCGTAGATGACCGGATAGAGTTTATGCGGCGTCTTTATGAACACGAGCGCCAGCACCACCAGCGTCACCAGCGTCGAAAAACCGCGCAGGACCACCAGTTTATACATCTCGGAGAAATTGCCGCCAAGCCCCCAGAGCGATCCGCGGTTCTCGACATAGACGAAGTCCCAGAAACCGGGAATGACGGTAATCGCCTCCTGCGTCTGCAGGCCGAGCGCCCACTGTTTGGTAAGCTGGTCTACGATGATGAGCGGCACGGCGATGATGAGGAGCCACCATCCCTGCTTGGGCGCCAGTTCGGGCAATTTCATCGAATGACCTCCCAGCAGGCGTCGCAGATATGGGTCGCTTCGGCGGAACGGTCGGCGACCGTCCGTTTCTTCCAGCAGCGGTCGCACTTCTCGCCGTCGGCCGGTACGACTTTGGCGTAGACCTCGAGCGATTCGGAAAGCTTGATGAGCCCGTCGGGAGAAGTCGCCTTCTCGAACGCCGATACGATGAAGAACGATTCGAGGAACGCCTGCTCCTCGTCAAGGAGCGGCTGGTCTTTCCAGTACATCGTCACCTTCGCGTCGAGCGAATGACCGATGGTCTTGGCGGTGCGCAGTTCTTCCAGCAGTTTCTGGACGCCCGACCGGACCGTCAGAAGCGGCTCCCACCGTTCGAGGAACTTCTTATCGTCGGCCGAAAGCGTTCTGACCGGGAACTCCTCGAGAAAGACCGATTCCTTCTTCTTGCCCGGCAGGTAGCCGTAGGCCTCTTCGGCGGTGAAGGAGAGTATCGGCGCGAGCACTTTGACCATGTCGGAGAGTATCTCGTAGACGGCGCGCTGGCTCGAACGGCGGCGCGGGTCGTCCGCTTTCATCACATAGCGGTCCTTGATGACATCGAGGTAGACCGACGACAGGTCGACCGTCAGATAGTCGAGGAGCGTATGGTAGATGCGGTGGAACTCATATGTGTCGTAGTTCGCGGTGATGTCGGCGAGCACCGCCTTCCAGCGGAGATAGGCCCACCGGTCGACCGACGAAAGGTCGTTCACGCCCACGGCGCACTTCTCGGGATCGAAGTCACCGATGAAGCCGAACATGAACCGCATGGTGTTGCGGATCTTGCGGTAGCTGGTGACGAACGAGTTGATGATCTCATCCGACACGCGGATATCGTCGCGGTAATCCTCGGCGCTCGTCCAGAGGCGCAGTATCTCGGCGCCGAACTGCGATATGGTCTTTTCGGGCGGGATGAAGTTCCCCTTCGACTTCGATATCTTCTCCCCCTTGCCGTCGACCACATACCCGTGGGTCAGCACCTGCCGGTAAGGCGCCTTGCCGCGCGTCGCGGTGCAGACGAACAGCGATGAATTGAACCAGCCGCGGTGCTGGTCGGAGCCTTCGAGGTACAGGTCGGCCGGGAACTCGAGCCCCTTGGAGCCGTCGAGCACCGCCGCCCAGGTCGCTCCCGAATCGAACCACACATCGAGGATGTCGGTCTCCTTGCCGATGTTCTGCGACCCGCACTTGGGGCACTTGAAACCTTTGGGCAGGAAATGGGCCGCCTCTTTCTCGTACCAGATATCGGAAGTATGTTCGCGGAACATATCGGCCACCGTGTGCGCGATCTTCGCGTCGACGATCTGTTCGTTGCAGTCGTTGCAGTGGAACGCGATGATGGGACTGCCCCAGAGCCGCTGACGCGACACGCACCAGTTGGGGCGCTTCTCGACCATCCCCGCTATCCGCGCCTTACCCCACGCCGGGATGAACTCGACCGCCTCGAGGTTGGCGCGCGCCTGTTTCCGCAGGCCGGTATCGTCCATCGCGATGAACCACTGCGGCGTCGCGCGGAAGATGATGGGAGCGTTGCAACGCCAGCAGCAGGGATAGCTGTGCGATATCGTCTCGCCCGGCTTGTTGAGCAGGAAGCCGTTATCGAACAGGTACTGCACGATGAGCGGATTGGCCTTCGTCACCTTCATGCCGGCCCAGTGCGGGACCTCGTCGGTGAAACTGCCGTTGGCCTTCACCGGTGCATAGGGATCGAGCCCGTGTTTGCGGCCCAGATCGTAGTCCTCCTGACCGTGGCCCGGCGCGGTGTGGACACAGCCGGTGCCCGCCTCGAGGGTGACATGGTCGCCGTAGAGGATGACCGAATCGCGCTCCATGAACGGATGGCGCGCCGCCATACCTTTGAACCGGTCGGCCGGGAAGGTCTTGACCGTTTCGGAGCCACTCTCCCCTATCGCCTTGAGGAAACTATCTTTCAGGTCGGCGGCGACGATGAGTATCTCGCCGCGCACTTTCAGCGCCGCGTAGGTGAATTCGGGGTTGAGCGCGATGGCGAGGTTCGCCGGGAGTGTCCACGGGGTGGTGGTCCATATCACGAAGTTGACCTTCTCGCCCGGCAATTCGGGGAGTCCCGCCGGCACCGGGAACTTCACATAGATCGACGGCGACGAATGATCGTGGTACTCCACCTCGGCCTCGGCCAGCGCCGTTTCGCAGTGCATGCACCAGTAGACCGGCTTTTTCGCCTTGAGGAGCGCGCCCGACTCGATGACCTTGGCGAACTCGTGGGCAATGACCGACTCGAACGCGTTGGACATCGTGATATAGGGATGCTCCCAATCGGCGAAAACGCCCAGCCGCTTGAATTCGGTGCGCTGGATATCGATGAATTCCTGCGCATAGGCGCGGCAACTGCGGCGGAAATCACCCGGCGCCATCTTGTCCTTCTTACTGCCGAGCCGTTCGGCCGCCTTGAGCTCTATCGGCAGACCGTGGCAATCCCAGCCGGGAAGGAAGGTGGCATACTTGCCCGCCATGTTCATGTACTTGACCACGATATCCTTGAGTATCTTATTGAGCACCGTCCCCTGATGGATGTGGCCATTGGCGTAGGGGGGGCCGTCATGCATGACGAAACTCTTTTTGTCGCGGTTCTTTTCAAGTATTTTGCGGTAAATATCGATCTTTTCCCACTTTTTGAGGAGATCCTGTTCCTTCACCGGGAGGTTGGCCTTCATCGGGAAATCGGTCACCGGCAGATTGAGCGTCTTGCTGTAGTCCATGGGGTTCTCTCCTGCGCCGTCGTGCG
>CAYPQK010000056.1:11986-20959 GCA_964412895.1 uncultured Spirochaetales bacterium | reverse complement strand
CCCCAATCTTTAATCCGGCTTTAAATTCGGTTTCAAGCCGCTCAAAGAAGTTGGCGCTACTCGAAAGCGGTGCAATGATATAACGGTAGTAAATGCCAAGTGCAAAAATAAATTGAAGTTCCTCGCGTTTTTTGAAAAATGGTTTCGCCTTTTGCAGCCGAGAGTGTTCACTCCACCGACCTAGTTCGCGGCATTTTTCTTCGTACTCGCGATACATCGGTTGAGTCAGTGTGTATGGTAGTCCTTTGAGAAAGACACGAATCATGTTGATTGCCCAACAACAATCATAGTACTAACCCAATTCATCAAAAATAGAAACCTTCACCTTGCCGAACAGAGCTATCGAAATGTACCAAGTACCTAAAACAAGTCAAGGATGAAGCGTAAAAGCATCCATCCGCTGGACGATATCGGCGACCACTTTCTTGTTACCGGGCATACAGCGGTGCAGGAATGCGCCGACATTCAAACGATAGGATGCGCGCTCCCAATCGCTGTTCTTCGCCGGAATGATCATCACATCCCACGCGGTCCAGCAGGCATAGAGCGCGATGCCGTCCAGAAACGCTTCGGTGTTCCGCAGGTTCTCAAGCAGTGGGCTGTTCGGCCGCAGATCGCGGGCAGCCTGCCCGCAGTAAAGATAGGCGGTCAGCGTCCCCCGGTGCGGTCCCGAGATGGCAAAGAATGCTTTGGTGCGGCGGTGACCGCCCAGCACTTGAAGGTACTGCCGGGCGACGATGCTCCCCATGCTGAAGCCGACCACGGCGAGCGGCGCGTCGGGGCCGATATTCTTATCGATGTATTCCTTCAGTTCGAGTGCGAAGTCGTTGATGCCTTTCCGCATATCGTACAGTTTAAGGTCGGGCGTCCAACAGCGGTGGCCGCGCTCTTCCAGCGCCCCGACAAGCCGCCGGAATATCCTGCCGCTGTCGAAAATACCGTGAACGAGGAGAACATTCATCGAAAATACTACCTTTTCAGCACGGAGCTTCCTTTAAGCTCATCAAGAAGTCTCTGTGCAAGACGAACAGATCCGAGCCGATGATCATTGTGGTATTCGCCACGCTCTTCGCAAGCTTTATGTAGCGCTAATACGGACACAGACGGTGGCTCGCCAAGTTGTTCGCAGAGTTCGAGGATTTCATCACCCAAAGTCAACAGATCATCAACGGGCATCTTTTGTCTACGATTGAAGTTACTATAAATCCAATGAAGACGGCTGAAAAAGAAGTCTTTTTTGTTGGCGTCGTCGGTGCCAGTAATTATTTTTTGTAGATGGGTCGTCAGTTCGTTTCGAAACTCCGCTTCTAGCGTTTGTAGTCGCTGGTATTGCTTATCTCGCCGTGACATCTTAGTTTTTCCCTTATTTCGGGGTCAGTGTTTCGGAGGCGGCACCGTTGGCCCAAGTTCCTTTGAGGATGCCGTTCTCCTGCACGGTATAGATGACCGGGTCCGGTTCGCCCCAGTCGATGGTGAGGATGTTCCCCTTCAGATAGCCCTTGCCGTTGAAGGTGTTTGCGGCAATATACCAGGTCACATAGTAGAGATCGCCCTGCTTCTTGATCGTGAGGGAACCCTTGTATTGCGACCCGTTCGGATTGTAACCCACGACATCGTAATTCCCCTCGCGCACCGTCGGCCCCGCCGTCAGCTTGGTCACCCGCTCCTTGGCCCGTTCATGGTAGCGGCTCCCGGCAGGGACCAGCTCCATGACATCGCGATAGAGCTCCAACGCCCGATCGCGGTCGGCCGTCTCAAGGTCACGCCCTTTATTGTAGAGCTCCTCGGCACGCGCTTCGGCCGGTTTTCCGGCGGGCGGCGTATCGACAACGGGTGGCGTGACGGTAGCCGGTTGCGTCTCTTTGCCCGCCAGACGGGCCGTTATTTCGGTTATCGCACGGCCCAGCTCCTTTTCCGATCCGTTGAACTGCGCCTTGGCTCCCGCCACCGTCGCCTCTTTGGCGAGATCGACCAGTTCGGCGGTGATGGTGTAGGCGCCGCCGAAGAAGGTGATGGTGGTCGAGAGGATGCTGTCGGCCGACAGCGCCTGTCCGAGCGGTATCTGGCAACTCTTCTCGTAGCATTCCTTCCAGCTTTCCTTCTTGGCCTCTTTGACCGTCTCTTTGCGCTGGCGTTCTTTCGATATGACCACGAAGCGGTTGCTGGCGACCAGCTCGCCGCGCAGGATCTCGGTCGCCGTTTCGAGCATCGTCTTGGCGATCTTGCCCGACTTGTCCTCCATCTCCATGACCGCGACCTTCGGCTTTTTCTCTTCGGCCGTCAGCGTGAACGCAAGAACGACGACCGTCAACAGTACCGTGAGATATCTCATACTACTCCCCCATCACCAAGAGACACCCGATGATAGCGAAATCGCCGTCCGATGGCAAGAATAAGGAACGGCAAAAAAAAGGGGGACCCGCAGGCCCCCCGACTCTTGCCGGAAATGGTATGATGGTTACGGTTTGAGCGAGACCGTGGTGAGTCCTTCCCAGCCGCGCGCGATGATGAGGTTGTCGCCTTCCTTCACCGCCTTGTTGCCGTTGTAGTAGTAGTAATAATCGGCATAGTACGACGCTTCGGGCAGGGTGATCTCGGTCATCGTGCCGTCCTTCGCGACATAGGTGTACTCGTTGGAGGCCGAACCATAATAGTAATAGTAGTAGCCGTCGTTGGGCTGGCGCAGAACAAGGATGCCGCCGCCGTCGACATTGGCGATGCCGACGCCGTCCTCTATCACATCTTCCATCAGCTTGGCGCCGGTCGAGCCGTCATAGGCGACCACCGTCGAGGTGCGCTCCATGGTCGTGGAGTAGTAGGAACACTGCGTCTCCTCCCAGTGATAGACCTGCTTCATGGTGTTGAAGAAGAGATTTTTGTCCTGAATGATGTAGCTGCTGTAGAGATACTCGGAGGAGTTCTCGGTGTAGGTGTATTCCTCATGATACGGGATCACCTTGACGAGCTGGAGCTTCTTGCCGTCGGCGCTCTTCTTGAGGATGTTCATGTGGTACAGGTAGTTGCTGTTGTAGTAGTAGCCGTCGCGTCTGTTGTTCTCGTCGGTCTTGATCCAAGTGCGCATCAGGGTGTAGAAGATGGTGCCGTCGTCGCTCATACCGACCAGTTCGCCCGGGATGTTGTACTTCTCGGCGAGCACCGGTTTGGCGGGATTCGACACATCGACCGACTGCGCGTAGCAGACGAGCAGTTCACGCCCTTCGCTATCCCACGCGTGCAGTTTGCAGTCGGTGAGCCAGAGCCGGTCGCCGCGGGCGAGGACGGTGTTGCTGTAGGAAACGGCGCGGAACTCCTTGTCGAGAATGACCGGTGCGACCGATTCTTTGGTCATGTCGGTGAGGTTGTAGACCGCCAGTTTCGACTTGTTGTAATAGTAGTAGTTGTCGTAGGTCGCGTCGGTGGCGCACTCCATCGGCATGCCGTCGGCGAGGCAGTAGTAGTCGTAGCGGGTGCTCATCATACCGGCCGCCTTGCTCTCGGCCACCGCGAAGGCGCGGCCGTACCAGTACCAGTAGTCGCCGTTCTCTTCCTGCGGCGGCATCTCGAGCGCCACCGATCCGGCGAAGGCGGGGTTCTTGTCCGCCGCGAGGTCGAAGCGGGTCGCGTAGACCCCTTCCTGATACTGACTGGAGCCGTCCTCAAGGGTACGGTAGTTATAATCGTAGCTGAACATCGTGACCGCTTTGGCGGTGTTCTGCATCGAATAGACATACTGGCCGCGGATGCGGTCGGAGGTCCAGTTCACCGGATAATCCTTCGCCGCGTCGTAGGTGGCCAGACGGATATCGCTGTCGTACCAGCTCGTCCCCTTGGTGCCGCAGAGTTTCCCGGCGCAGGAGAAGAGGTTCTCGACCGGATAGGCGACCGGCAGGCTGGAAAGGATCACCGGCTTGTCGCGGTCGCTGTATTCGACCATCATGACGGTGGTGTCGCCGACCGAGGCGATGTGATCGCCCACCACCACGCCGCGCCGCACATAGCCGGGGCTCTCGACCGAGCCGCGTTTGGTGAGGCCGTTCTCAAGGTCGAAGTCGATGAGGTGGAGCTTATTCACTTCACGGTAGGAGTCGTAATTCCATTCGGTGGTCGGGACGAGGATGAGGCCGATGGCGTCGTAGATCTTGAACGCTTTCCAGTCGCTGGTCGCTTCGCTATAGGAGTAGCCGTTCTCGGAACTGCCGAGCTCGACGGTGGTCATCTCGGTCGGGTTGGCCGGGTCTTCCACATCGTACATCGACACCTTGGCGCTCCAACCGTCCTGATCGTCGATGCCGACGGTGAGCAGTTTGGTGCCGCGGATCTCGATATGGGTCGACCAGCCGGGGACCGCCAGCTGACCGAGTTCCTTCATCTTGGCCGGGTCGGTGATATCGATGACATGGAGCGGATCCTGCCGGAAATAGGTGACGGCATAGAGCCGGTTCCCGTCGAACCGCGCGCCGTAGAGCTGTTGATCCTGCATGAAGGTGAATTCAGATATCTTCGCCGGGGCGGCCGGATCGGCCACATCGAACGCCTCGACGGTGGTCTCGCCGTTGCTCCACTGGCTGGTGGTGGTCACCGCGAAGAAGACCCCCTCTTTCTCGTGCATCTTCCAGCGGTCGCCGATGAAGCCGCGCGTCTTGAATTCGCTCTTCTTCACTATTGAACCGTCGGGATCGCTGATGTCGAAATAGTGTACCGGGACGCCGTCGGTGTAGTACCCCGACTCCCAGTAATTGAGATTCGTTTCGGCGACATAGATGCTGTGGTCGGTCACATAGAGCGCGTAGCCGGTACCTTCAAGATGCTCGGCGTCGGCCTGATAGATATCGGCCGGGTCGGCAATATTGAGCGACATAAGCGTTATCTGATTGGTGCCGCGCGCCTCGGAGTTGTCGCAGGAATACCAGTAGTACTGGTTCTCGCTCGCCGCGACATAGAGGACATCGCCCACCTGCCGCGAATCGATGATGGTACCTTCCATCATGTGGCGGCCGAGTATCTTCTGCTTGGCCGGGTTCGCGACATCGACGACGATGAGTTCGCTGAAGGTGCGCGACGAATCGTAGTAGCCGTCGCCCGTCTGCTCCTCGTCGGGGTTGAAGCGCAGGCCGGTCACCATGACATAGGCGCGCCCTTCCTGCACATACATCTCGAAGGGCATCCCCTTGAACGAGGTGCGGCCGACGATCTTGAGCGCCGTCGGAACGGTCACATCGATAGCGATCAGGCCACGGTACTGGTTGAGCACCCAAAGGATGTTCCCCTCTACCTTATATATATCGGCCTCGACGATCTCGCGGGTGGCGTCGTCGCCCTTGTCGTCCTCGGCACCCGGTTCTCCGGTGGCGCCGTCCTCCATCCCGCCGTTGTAGGAGCCGTCGTTCTTGCCGTTGCCGGCGGTCACGAATTCCCCTTCGTCGGTCACTTCGAGAGTGCCGCCCGTGTTGTCGACATCGGGAACGACGCAATCGGAACCGTTACAACTGGTCTCGCAGGACGCGAAGAACACCGCCGCGAGTAACGCCATGATAACATAAGTGAAATGTCTTACCTTCATATCTGCCTCCATGTCAAAAAACACGCCTCTATAGTACCGTCGCAGGGCGGTTTTTATCATAACCGGCCGGGAAAAGACAGTAATTTTTGATAGTCACACGGATTTACAGGGAATTTCAGGCGACGGTCTTTGCTTTTACGAAATCAGTTACATGAGGGTTGCAACCCATGCTTTATAAAGAATATGTTTTAAAATTGTTTTCTTCAAGAACGGATATTTCGCCCCGACTTCTTTTTCTATAACATCCTTGTCAATTTTCTCTTTAGCACCCTTAAAACACCATTCTTCCGCGTAGCTGTATATTTTAATATATTCATCCCAAAGAAAGGTTATCTCTTCATCGCTCATATTGAACTTGTTTTTTACTATTTCATCGAACCCCTTTGTTCTGAGTTCGCCCATTTTGCTTATATGATAATATTCAAGAACTTCGTTGATGATCTTTTCGTAGTTTTCCATAATCTTAACCCGCTAAACTTTTTTAGTTTTTACCTCATGCGCGGCGTCTTCCAGTCGGATGCCGGAGCGTTTTTCGGCGGTGCGGAGGTTGCCGGTGTCGGCGTAGGCGGCGAGGAATTGAGCGCCGTCGGTGCCGAGGCGTCCGAGCGCCGTCTGCAGGAGCGACTCGCGCCACGAGAACCATTCTATCGGCATCTGCGGCATCAGTTTGCCCAGACCGCGCATCACCGCCGCGCGGAAGTGTTCGTACTCCTTCTTCGGCATGAGCGCCTTATCGCGGAACGGCGTCCCCGGTTTGGGACAGAAGGGCGATACCGAGAGCGAAAGCGGCACGGTGAGTTTCCGTTTTTTGAGTTCGGTGAAAAAGGCGATGAGCGCCTGCGCCTCGGCCGCGCTGTCGCCATCAGGCAGTCCCGCCATGAGGTAGAGCTTGACCCTGAAGTGATGCTCCTTGGCGAGTTCAAAGGCGGTAAAGAGTTGTTCGTCGGAGAGCGGTTTGCCGATGCGGGAGCGGGTCGCCGCTACCATACTTTCGGGGGCGAGCGTCACCGTTTTCACCCCGGCCGCCGCGAGCCGCGCAGCACGCTCCGGCGTGAATCCGGCGATGCGGACCGACGATAGCGACACGGTGCATCCCGCCGCTATCGCGCGGTCAAGCAGGTCGTCGAAGTAGGAAACGCTTTCAAGTCCGGTACCGAGGAGTGCGATATCCTCGCCCCGTTTGAATGCCGCCTCCGCCGCGTGTGTTATCAAGTGGCGGTCGGCCTCGCGGCTTTCGCCGTAAAGGTGCCGCGCCGCGCAGAAATAACATTTGCCGACACAGCCACGGTCGAGTTCCAGCACCGTGCGGCCGCCGAATTCGTTCCCCTCGGCCGCCAGCTCCGGATGACTGTGGACCGCGAATTTTCCGGCCTTCGCCTGTATGATATGCGGTTTCTTGCCGGGCTTCGCGGCATACGGAAGTTTGGCGATGATCTCCCGCGCCGTGGCGGGGCTGTCGAACAGCGCCGTAAGGTCGTCGTGCATCGGCTCCGCCTCGCCGCAGAGGACCGCGTCGCAGATATCGAGAAGCGGCTGGGGGTTGAGCGACGGCGCGACACCCCCCCGCGATGATGAGCGGGAACTTGCCGGCAGGCCGGTCGCTCCTCAGCACCGGAATACCGTGGGTCGCGAGATAACGGACGAAGGTCAGATACGACGGCTCATAGGAAAGGCCGACCAGAAGGACGGCAAACTCGTTCGGTCTTTTCCGGTCGAGAAGCGACCGCTCCTCGCCGTCGAACAGCAGGTCGAGTCCGTGGCTTTCACGGAAGGCGCCGAAAAAATAGTGCGGGGCAAGATTGGAGAGGGCGACACGCCGTTCCGCAGGGAATAGGTAGGCTACCCCTGCGCGCTTCACTGCTGATTGTGGCCGTTCTTGACGGCGGCATTCACCGTCAGAAGGGTCGTCTGCCGTTCGTCGACCCGCTTGGCGGGCTGTTCGACCTTCTCCGCCGGTGCGGTTTCCGCGACGACCGGTTCGGGCGCGGTCTGCGCCGCCGTTTCGGCGTCTTTCTGCTGTTTCATCTGCTGACGGATGACCGCCGGGACATTCGGATCGTTCGGATCGGCCGGCATATCGTCGGGCAGGTTGAACAGGAATTTTTCATTGTAGTCCACCTTCTGCATCTTGTCACGGAGCACCCCTTTGGTCGCGGGGGCCTTCTCCTGCATGGCGGGCGCCGCAACGGGAACGGGGGCCGGTTCGGTATGGGCGCTCTGCACCGTCTCGGTCTTTGCCGGGGCCTGTTCGAAAAGCGATACCTGCTGTGAATTCTTGGTCGCCGCGCGCGGCACGGCAATGGTGGTCGCGATGGTCTGATGACACTGCGGCGGTTTGACGGTCTGTGATGCCTCGGCGACGACCAGCGCATAGACCTTCTCGGCCGTCTCATCTACCGATATACCCCAGATGAAATCGGCGTCCTCGTGCAACTGCTCCGATATGTAGCGGCCCGCCGCCTCGAGTTCCTTCATCGGCATGTTCATGCCGCCCAGATGCAGGAGTGCGCGCTTCGCCCCTTTTATCGACACATCGGACAGGAGCGGGTTGTTGAGCGCCTCCTTGACGGCGTTGAGCGCCGCGTTCTCGCCCGCCGCCGCGCCGATGCCGATCATCGCGGTACCCATGCCGACCATCGTGGTGCGGACATCGGCGAAATCGACATTGATGGTCGACTTGTTGGCGATGAGGACCGCGAGCGACCGCACCGCGTTGATGAGCACTTCGTCGGAACGCCGGAACATGTCGATGTAGCTCGCCCGCTCTTCGGCGATGGCAACCAATTTCTCGTTCGGGATGATCACCAGCGTATCGACCTGCGCCCGGAGTTCTTCAAGCCCCGCAAGCGCGATCTTCATCTTCTTGGGCGTCTCGAATTTGAACGGGGTGGTCACCACGCCGACGGTCAGGATGCTCGCCTGCTTGGCCACCTCGGCGATGACCGGCGACGCGCCGGTGCCGGTGCCGCCGCCCATCCCGGCGGTGATGAAGAGCATGTCGAGCCCGTCGATGTTGTTGGCGATCTCCACGCGGCTCTCTTCGGCCGCCTCGCGCCCCACCTCCGGCTTGGCCCCCGCGCCCCAGCCGCAGGTGCGGTTGGCGCCGAGCTGGACCTTGCCTTCGGCCTTCGATTTCTCGAGGTCCTGCGTATCGGTGTTCGCGGCGAGGATGACGATGTCGTTGAAGATACTCACCGCGCCGGACTCATTCATCCGGTCGCGCTCCTCGATCATCCGGTTGACGGCATTGCCGCCGGCGCCGCCGACCCCCATGACGCCGATCCTGACGAGCGGATTCCCAGTTCTCGGATTCATGCCATCCTCCCTCTATTGAAAAAATTTCTCTATCCATTTCCCGATGCGGGCGAACAGACCGTCGCCCGATTCCTTCAGCGTCCGTCCGGCGCGTAGAT
>CAYPQK010000056.1:0-11976 GCA_964412895.1 uncultured Spirochaetales bacterium | reverse complement strand
CGTGGCGAACGCCGGGTCGCGCAGGAGTTCGGCGAACCCCATGTTGTCGTCGGTGATGACCGGCCGGCCGATGCGCACCGGCAGACCGATGACATCCTCGGCGAGCCCTTTTATGTATCGGAGATTGGCCGTGCCGCCCGTGAGCACGATGCCCGACGATATGAAACTGCCCTTGATATCCTCGTTTATCTTCTTGCGGACATTGGCCATGATCTCCTCGACGCGCGGCGATATGACCTGCGCTACGAACTGCGCCTTGACGATCTTCTTCTCGCCGTCGCCGATGCAGGCGACCTCGATCTCCTCCTCGGGGCTGACCGAGTTGACCACGGCGCTCCCGAGCCGGCATTTGACCCGTTCCGCCTCGGCGGGCGGCATCCGCAGGGCGATGGAGATGTCGCGGGTGATGTAGCGGCCCCCCATCGGCACGACCGCCGTGTAGGCGAGCCGTCCCTGTTTGTAGATGACGATATCCGAAGTGCCGTCGCCGATATCGACCACCGCGACGCCCAGCTGTTTTTCGTCTTCGCCCAGCACCGACTCGCTCGATGCAAGCGCGCTCACCACGATGTCGTCGACCTGCAGGCCGGCGTCGGTGACGCTCTTCACCAGATTCTGTATCATCGCGATGGAGGCGGTGATGACATGGGTCTTGACCTCGAGCCGTTTCCCCGCCATGCCGCGCGGGTTCTTGATGCCCGACTGGTCGTCGACGATGTATTCGCCCACCTCGACCCCGACGATGCGGCGGTCGGCCGGCAGGCTGACATTCTTCGCCTGTTCCACGACGCGGTCCATATCGGTCTGCGCCACCTCGCGTCCGCGCACCGTGACCACCCCGTGGCTGTTGAGCGAACTGATGTGTTCTCCCGACAGGCCGAGTATGACCGATTTGATGTGCACATCGCAGATCTTGTCGGCCTCGGTGACCGATTCGTTTATCGCGCGGGTGGTCGCCTCCATGTTGACGACATTCCCGTTGATGAGCCCGTCGGGGTTCTTCGCGACCCCTTTGCCCACGAACTGCACGCGGCCGTCGGGAGAGACGGTGGCCACCAGCGTGGTGACCTTTCCCGTTCCCACATCGAGCGCGGTGATGACATTCTCGTTCTTCGACATCCCTATCCCTCTAATCCTTGTAATGAACCACCTGTCCGGCGATGAGGGCGTCGCCCCCCCGCCGCGCATCGAACTGGAACTCGCCAGCGAAAAGCCGTTTGCCGCGCAGCCGCAGCGCCGCGTCGCGGAAGATACCGCCGCGGCGCTGTATGATATCCTCGCCCGTCCCCGTATCGCCCAGCATGATGCGGGCGGTGCGGTGTTTCGGGAACTCGCATTCGAGCGAGAAGCCGTCGAACATATCGTACCCGACGCTGCGCAGAGTGCAGAGGTCGGTATGCCGACGCCATTCGGACGCTATCGCTATCGCCTGCTTGACCAGCGCCGTCCGCATCTCCGGTCCCGGCTCGTTCTCGATGAAGAAGAGCGGCAGATCGCCGCGTCCCTCGCGCGGAAAAGACTTCTTGAAAATGACGCCGTCGCGGTCGGCGAACCAGATGCTGTAGAGCCCTTCGCCGCGCTCGCCGCCCGTTTCGCGGCTGTTGACCACGATGACCGGCTCGTATTCGACTATGCGGACGCGGACGCTGTCAGGGAAGATCGTCTGCACCTCGCACTCCTTTATCCAGCCATTCGAACGGATGAAGAGCTCGGCGCGGTGTTCGTCGATATCGAACCAGCTCATGCGGCGGTCGAAACCGGCAAGCAGGAGCACCTCGTCGCGCGTCAGCTGGACGATCCCCTCGACCGTCACCTTGTCGGGGGTCACGGCAAACTCATCGCTCGCCCGGAGCTGCGCGGTGTAGCGTTCGGCGCCCACGAAAACGGCGGTGAAGACCCCGGCGGTCATCCAGACGAAGAGCGCGAGTCCGGTCATGACGATGATCGAGAGCGCCTTTTTCATGCCGTGAGCGCCTCCTCAAGCAGCCGTTCGATGAGCCCCAGATAGTCGATGCCGCGCCGCGCCGCCGCCATGGGAACAAGCGAGTGACCCGTCATCCCGGGCAGGGTGTTTATCTCCAGCATGATGTGACGCGAGGGCGTCACGATGAAGTCGCTGCGGGTCGTGCCGCGGCAGCCGAGCGCCCGGTGAAGGTCGAGCGCTTCGCGGCGCATCGCCTCGCGCATCGCCGGATCGTAGTCGGGGTCGGCGATGTAGCGGGTCTTCTCGTCGAAGTATTTCGCCTCGTAATCGTAAAAATCCTTGACCGGCACGATCTCGACATCGCCCAGCACCGTATCGCCGAAGACCGCCACGGTTATCTCGCGCCCCTTGACATACTCCTCGACGAGCATCCGCTTGCCGACGGCGACCTGCGTGAGCGCCGCGTGCCATTCCAGCGGGTCGCGGACGATGAACACCCCGTGACTCGACCCGTTCTCGGGATCCTTGAACACGAAGGGGTACGGCATCGGCGCGGCCATACCGACGGTCGTTTCGACCACCATATCGTCGGCCGCCGGTATCCCGAGCCGCCGCATCACCATCTTGGTCAGTATCTTGTTCATCCCGACCGCCGACGCGGCGACCCCCGACCCGGTGTAGGGGATGCCGAGTATGTCGAGCAGTCCCTGTATCCGGCCGTCCTCGCCCCAGGTGCCGTGCAACGCGTTGAAAACCACAGTGGGTTTGAGCGTGCGCAGGACGGTGTCTATGTCGCGGCCCATGTCGACCTTCGTCACGGCGGTGTAGCCGCCTTTCACAAGCGCATCGGCGATGAGTCCGCCCGACTGCAGGCTGATCTCGCGCTCGTCCGACAGGCCGCCCATCATGACCGCGATGCGGGTGTTCTTCGTCAGTTTCATATCGTCAGCTCCCTCACTGCCAGAATTTCACTTCGGGTTCCAAGCGGACCCCGTGCTTCTTGAATACCCGTCCGGCCGCCTCTTCACGGAGCGCCACGAATTCGGCGGAGCGCGCCGCCCCTTTATTCACCACGATGTTCGCATGCTTTTCGTAGAGCGCGGCGTCGCCCACCGCCAACCCCTTGCACCCCGCCTCCTCAAGCAGTTTTCCCGCCGAAGCGCCGGCGGGATTCTTGAAGAGCGATCCGGCCGACGGATACGGTATCGCGATGCGCTCCTTCATGAAACCGCGCACCCGCTCCTTTATCTTCGCGGTCGTGTCCTTCCTGAGGATGAGTTCGGCGGCAAGCAGGATGTAGGGCGGTTCGGGCATGTCGAGGATGCGGCGGTAACCGAACCGCGGGGAGGCGGTCAGCACGCTCCCCTCCTTTACATAGACCACCGACCGTACGAGCCCTTCCCAGCTGTGGCCCTTCGGCGCGGCGTTGCCGACGATGGCGCCGCCGACGGTGCCGGGAATGCCCGCCATGAATTCAAGGCCCGTGAGGCCGTTGGCGATGAGATAGTCGATGAGCGGCGCGACGCGGAGCCACGCGGGCATCGAGACGGCGACCTGCCGCGTATCGATGTCCTCGGTGGAACTGCGGCCATCGAGCAGACCGAGCGTGATGACCGGTTTTCTCACCACGCCGGCTATGACATTCGATCCGCCGCCGAGCAGGTGATAGTCGCGCTCCAGCACCGTGAAGCGGACCACATCGTCGACCGATTCGGGAAAGTAGAGATCGCACACCGCGTCCTGTGGGCGTATCGTGAGGAATTTGGTGAGCGTGGCGCGCTTCCTCAGCTTCATCACTTCTCCAAAAGTCCGAAGAGGTCGTTCACATCGCCCGCGCCCGCCGTGATGACGGCGCGGGTCCAGTCGAGCGCTCCCGACGACAGCAGTACCGCCGCCTCGCCGGTCGTCTCGCAGTAGTAGGCGGTGTTCATGCCGTCTTTTTTGAGCAGATCGTAGAGATCGCGGGAATCCTTTTTGCCCGCGGGCTCCCCCGCCCCGAAGACCGGCAGTATGACCAGTGCGGGCGCCCCCTTGAGCACCTTCGCGAATTCGTCGAAAAAACGGTCGAACCGCGTATGGCGGTGCGGCTGGAACACCAGCAGATAGCGGCCGTACTGCGCCACGGCGCGGTCCATGACCGCCTGCACCTCCGAGGGATGGTGGGCGTAATCGTCGATGAGGGCGATGTCGCGCCAGGTCCCCTTCTTCTCGAAACGGCGCTCGACGGCGGGCAGGGTCATCCAGAACCCGGCGTCGACCGGTTCGTAGTCGCGGTGCAGTTCGCGGATGTGGGTATAACTTGCCAGCAGCGCTGCGGCGCGGTTCTGTATGAGGTACGCAGGGTCGTTGGCCGACCCGATATCGCTCTTCACGCCGTGGAACTCGAGCGCCCAGCGGCCCGTTTCACAGGTGAACTTGCAGTCGCGACCGCCGCTCACCGGCTTTTTCGCGGCGACCTCGGCACGCGTCGGGAAGGTCAGCCCGCCGAAATCCTCGAACAGCCGGTCGGAGAGCGGATAGCCGCGTCCCACCACGAACCGGCGGTGACCGACCAGCGTCATATACTCGCGGAACCGGCGCAGCATCTCGGCATCGGTACCGTAGTAGTCGACATGCTCGAGCTCCAGATTGGTGATGACCAGCACCTTGGGCCGCATGCGGAATATCGAACCGTCGCTCTCGTCGAGTTCGACGACCCACGGTTCGGCCGCCGTAACGGCGTTCACGCCGCCCGCCTTGCCGCCGGTGTAGAGCGAAGCGGGGACGCCGAACTGCCGCAGGAGCTGCCAGGTCAGCCAAGTGGTCGAGGTCTTCCCGTGCGCCCCGGCGATACCGATGACGGTCGAGGGGGAAAGCAGTTCCGCGAGGAATTCGCCGCGGGTCAGAACCGGTATCCGGCATATCTGTCGCGCCGCGACGACCTCGGGATCGCTGTCGGGGATGGCCGATGAACGGACCAGCACCTCGGCACGGTCGAGATGGCCCGTATCATGGCCCACCCGCGTCGGGATACCTTTTTTCGCCAGCATATCGAGATAGGGCGTATGCCGCGCGTCGCAACCGCTGACGGCATGGCCGAGCTCCTTCGCGATGAGCATGAGCCCGCTTACGCCGCTGCCGCCCGCCCCCATGAAATGTATCCTCATGCGGCGCCTCCCCCGATGCCGGCCAGTATCGCGTCGGCGACCGCCGCATCGGCGCGGGTACCGGTCAAAGCCGCCATGCGGGCCTGCCACGCGTCACGGTTCTTCGAGAAGTCGTCAAGCGCCGCGGCGAGCTTCTCCGCCTTCTGCGCGACCGGCCCGGAATCCTCGACGATGAGCCCGCCCCCCTGCTCCACCACCGAGCGGGCGTTGTAAAACTGGTGATCGTCGGCGGCATGCGGGAACGGCACATAAACGGCCGGTTTCCCGAGCGCCGTGAGTTCGGCGATGGTGGTCGCTCCGGCGCGGCAGACGATGCTGTCGGCCGCCTTGTAGTAGCCGCCGATGTCGCGCACGAAGGGCATGACCTCCGCTTCGACGCCATGCGCCGTGTAGTAGGCGCGCACCGCGGCAAGATCCTTGTCGCCGGTCTGATGGATGATATGATAGTCGTTCGCGACGGCGGGATGATCGGTAACGAGCCGCATCATGAGCTCGTTGAGCGAACCGGCCCCCTGCGAACCGCCGAAGACGGCGAGCACCGGCCGGTCGGTGTCGAGCCATTTGCGGGGACAGTCGACGACCTCGCGCCGCACCGGATTGCCGGTGAGCAGCGTGCGCCCGGCCGGGAAACGGCCCGCGACATCGGGAAAGCTCATGCAGATGAGGTCGGCGAAACGGCCGACGATGCGGTTGGTGATGCCAGGAAACGAGTTCTGCTCCATCACGAAGACCTTGCGGCCGCGCAGTTTCGCCGCCACCGCCGCCGGACCCGCCGCGAAGCCGCCGAGCGACACGACCGCGTCGGCGCGGTGTTTCCCGATGATCCGCAGCGACTGGAGGAGCGCATAGGGCAGCAGCAGCAGGTTCTTCAGCGTCGCGACGAGGTTCTTCCCCTTCAGGCCGCCGATGGTGATGAATTCGAGCGTGAAACCGCGTGCCGGCAATTCCTTCTCTTCAAGCCCGCCGCGCGTCCCGATGAAGACGACCTGCACGCCGCGCGACCGCAGTATCTCGGCCACGGCGATGCCGGGGAAGAGGTGTCCCCCCGTCTTGCCGCCCGCGATAAGCACTGTCTTCATCCCCGTGGTCATCACATCCTCACTGGTACTGCGACCGGCTGTCGGTCACCACGACATTGAGCAGGAACCCGATCATGAGACACGACGCCAGCAGCGACGAGCCGCCGTAGCTGATGAAGGGCAACGGCACCCCCTTGTTGGGCAGGGTCGAAGTGACCACGCCGAGATTCACCGCCGACTGTATCCCGAGTATCAGCACGATACCCGCCGATAGATAGAGCGAGAAGGGATCGCCGCGCGACAGCGCAAAATAGACCCCCATGATGAACATGACAATGAACGCGACCACCAGCGCCGTCGCGCCGACAAAGCCGAACTCCTCGCCGACGATGGCGAAGATGAAGTCGGTCGACGCCTCGGGGAGATAGCGGAGTTTGCGCTGACTGTTGCCGAAACCCACCCCCGCCGCGCCGCCGCGGCCGAGCGCGATCTCCGACTGGACCTGCTGATAGCCCTGCGCCTGTTTGTATTTCCACGGATCGCGCCACACCTTGATGCGCTCGAGCCGGTAGGGTTTCATGAGTATCAGTATCGTCACCACCAGCAGCGACAACGCGATGAGCGCCGCGAAGTATTTGAACCGCATACCGCCCATGAGCATGAGCGTTATCGCCGTCGCGAAGATGATGAGCGCCGTGCCGAGGTCCTCGACCGCGATGACCAGCACCAGCGCCGACACGAGCCCGAAGGGGTAGACCAGTTCCTGCCACAGGCCCATCCGTTCGCGTTTGTTGCAGATGACCTCGGCGAGATAGAAGATGACGACGAGCTTGGCGAATTCGGAGGGCTGCAGCATCATGAAATGAAGGTTTATCCAGCGGGTCGAGCCGTTCACCTCGGTCCCGATGACGAAGGTCGCGAGCAGCAGCAGTATGATGAAGAGGAGCAGGTATTTTATCCACGAGCGGACCACATCGATGTTCATCAGATACGCGCCGATGAAGCCGGCCCCCGCGACGCAGAGATTCAGTATCTGGCCGCGCAGTATGCCGAAGACCTGCGCGTCGGGGCGGTTGACGACAAAGACCTTGATGTTGAAGACCATGACCATGCCGAACATCACCAGCAGGAAGAACAGTCCGAAGTAGAATTTCACCGACCGCGGCATCTCTTCAGCCCTCTACTCGTTTTTTAAGTTCCTTCACCTTCTTCACGAAATCGTCGCCCCGTTCCTTATAGTTCGCGTACATATCGAAACTTGAACAGGCGGGGGAGAACAGGACCGTGCCGTCGCCCGCCGCGAGCCGGTACGCTTTCTCGACCGCATCGGCCATCGAACCGGCCTTCTCAAGCGGCAGATAGCCTTCGAAGTCGGCCAGTATCTTGGGCGCCGCCTGCCCCATCACCACCACGCCGCGGCACTTCCGGTCGGCCAGCTCGCGCAGCGGCTGATAGCTGCCCCCCTTGTCGACCCCGCCGAGTATCAGTACGACCGACCGGTCGGCGAACCCGGCGAGCGACTTCTCCACCGCGCCGACATTGGTCCCCTTCGAATCGTCGATGAACTCGACCCCGCCGACGGTCCCGGCGGGTGCCGTGCGATGCGGCAGCGGCTTGAAGGCGTAGGCGGCGTCAGCCATGAGCGCCGGCTTTTTCATGAAGGGAGCGGCCGCGATCATCGCTGCCATGAGGTTCTCGACATTATGTTCGCCGCGCAGTTTCGTTTTCTGCAGTTCCACCGCGACACCGTAATAGCTGACGGTGCGGTTGTCCCAGATCGCGTCGCTCCGGCCGGTCGCCGAGAAATAAACGGCGCGCCGCGCGATGCCCGCCGCCGCCGCGCACAGCGGCTCATCGCCGCCGTTGACTACGATGAAACCCTCCTCTTTCGCGAGCAGGCCGAGCTGCACCTTGGTCATCAGATAGTCGTCGTAACTCGCGTAACGGTCGAGATGGTCGGGGCTCACATTAAGTATCAACGCCGCGTCGGGATGCATCGCCCGGAGCGTCTCTATCTGGAAACTCGACACCTCGACCACGAGGAACTCATATCCTTTCTCGACGAACGCGATGATCGGTTCGCCGATGTTGCCGGTCAGCGCGCTCTTGCGGCCATCCCTCTGCAGCATCTCGTGGATGAGCGTCACGGTCGTGCTCTTGCCGTTGGTGCCGGTCACCGCGATGACCTTCTCCTTACCGATGAAGCGCGCCGCGACCTCCATCTCGCCGGCGATATCGACACCGCGCTGCGTCGCGGCGACGACCAGCGGGTGGGCCGGCGGCACCCCGGGACTGAGGACCAATAAATCGAGCTTCCCCGGGAGCAGGCCGTCCGGCAGCGTCGCGAAGCCCTTTCCCGCGGCGACCAGTTTCTGCGCGCTGTCGTCGTGAACGACGACCTCCCATTTCTTCGCGGCGAGGAACTTCGCCGTTTCGACGCCCGATATGCCGAGTCCCAGTATGAGCGCCCGCTTCATCAGATCACCTCACCTTGATCGTCGCGATGGAAAGAAGCGCAAGCAGTATCGAAAGTATCCAGAAACGGACTATCAGTTTCGGTTCGGTAGCATTGCCGCCGAGTTCGAAATGATGGTGGATCGGGGCCATGCGGAAGATGCGGCGCCCCGTCGTCTTGAAGAAGGCGACCTGCAGGATGACCGACAGCACCTCGACGACAAACAGGCCGTTAAATATGAGCGAGAGCAGTTCGGTCTTGGTGACCACCGTGAAGGCGCCGATCATCGCGCCGAGCGAGAGCGCTCCGGTGTCGCCCATGAAGATCGACGCGGGATAGCTGTTGAACCACAGGAACGCGAGCGCCGCGCCGATGGTTGCGCCGCCGATGATGGCCAGTTCGCCCGCGCCGCGGACCAGCGGCATGTGCAGATAGTTGGCGAAAGCCGCGTGGCCGACCAGATACACGATGACGGCCAACAGCAGCATCGAAATCATCGTCGGCACGATCGCGAGCCCGTCCATGCCGTCGGTGAAGTTGAGTCCGTTGGAGGTGCCGACGATGACCAGCACGCCGAAAGGTATGTACCACCAGCCGATGTTGAAGGTGAGCGACTTGAAGATCGGCACCACGAGCGTCGGCTCGAAACCTTTGTGGTAGTAAAGCAGCAGCATGAAGGCGGTCGCGAAGAGGACCTGCATGAGGAACTTCCAGCGCGAGGCGAGCCCCTGCGGATTGCGTTTCGAGACCTTCAGCCAATCGTCGAGATAGCCGATGAAACCGAACAGGACGATCAGTAGCGTCATCGCCTGTATCCAGAAGTTCTTCAGGAAATCGGTCCACAGAAATATGTTGACCAGCACCGACAGCAGGATGATTACGCCGCCCATCGCCGGTGTTCCCGCCTTTGCCAGATGGGCCTGCGGTCCATCGGTCCGTATCGCCTGCTCCATCTTGATGCGCTTGAGGTAGGCAATGAAATGCGGATAGACGATAAGCGACAGTATGAATCCGGTGAAGACCGCCATGAAGGTACGGAAAGTGATATAGTTGAGCACATTGAACTGCGGCACCGATTGCAGGTACCAGAGCTTGAGGTAAAGCAGCATCTCAGTGACCTCCTGTCCTATCGAAGAGCAATTCCAACCGGTTGCGACGCGAACCCTTTAATAGGAATCGCCCGCGCGACGGCAACGCCGCCGCCAGATCGTCCATAGAGCCGAAAAAGAGCACCCGTTCATCGTCGATGAACTCGCCGCGGATCTTTTCGAACTCCTCGCCTATCAAAAAACTCTTGTTTACCACTGTAAGGGTTTTGATATATTTTACAAGTTCTCTGTGAAATTTTTCTGCAAATCTACCGAGTTCGGCCATGTCGCCGAGTACCAGATAGCGTCCGGCGTCCGCTCCGGCGCCCCCCTTTCTGACGAAATTATCTATTGATCTCAGCATACTATCAGGATTTGCATTGTAGCAATCGGCTACTATCACCCGTTCCCCCATCTTCACCTCTTCCCCTCGATATTTCGGGAGGTTCAGTCCTTCAAAGACACCGAAAAGCGGTTCGGGCGACCCGACATACGGCAGGACCAGCGCTGCGGCCGCCGCGAAATTCTGCACCATGTAGTCTGGCAGGTCGGGCATCTGCGCGGCATATTCATGGCCCTGCCACCGCACAACGATGCGGTCTTCGGCGACCGTGCGCACCGTAAGAGCGGCCTCTTTCCCTGCGGTCGAATAGGTCGTCGCGGCGCGTCCGGGATGAGCGGCGAGCCATCGGGCGATGTACGGATCATCGATGTCGGCGGCGATGCGGCCGCGCGAATGGTCGAATATCTCAAGCTTCGCCTGCGCCAGCTCGTCGCGCGAATTGAAATTCCCGATGTGGGCGAAACCGATGTTGGTGATGAGGACCGCGTCGGGATCGGCCGTCGCGCAGAGGTGCGCGATCTCGCCGGCGTGATTCATGCCCATCTCGAGCACGATGAAGTCGCAGTCGAGCGGCGCGTTGAGGAGCGTCAGCGGCAGGCCGAGGTGATTGTTGAGATTGCCGCTGGTGCCATAAACGCTTTTACCGCAGAGCGTCAGCATCCGCGCGGCGAATTCTCGTGTGGTCGTTTTTCCCGATGAGCCGGTGAGGGCGAGTATCCGCGAGTTCTGCGCGTCGCGCCGGAGCCGCGCCAGCGCCGCGAGGAACTGCACCACATCGGCGACCTGCGCGTAGCCCGCGATACCCAGCGGATCGCTGCCGACACAGAGAACGCCCTGCGCCGCGAGCGCCGCGACGAAGGAGTGGCCGTCGACCTTTTCTCCCTTGAAGGCGCAGAAGATATCGCCGGGCCGCGCCGTGCGGCTGTCGATCGTGACCGCGCCGAATACCGCGTTGTCGACGCGCGCTTTCGCGCCGCACCGGGCAAGCGCCTCGTTCACCATCGTGTGAGCCAACATATCACTGTTCTCCCAAGTGTCTGCGTATCTCTTCGTGATCCGAAAAGTGCCGCTTCTCGGTCCCGACGATCTGGTAATCCTCGGCCCCTTTGCCCGCAACGATGACGACATCCTCGTCACGCATCAGCGTTATCGCCCGTTCTATCGCGGCGCTCCGGTCAGGGATGACTTCAACGCCCGCTTTTCGATCGATGCCGCCGACTATCTCGGCGATGATCGCGTCGGGCTTTTCGGTGCGCGGGTTGTCGGAGGTGACGATGACGGTATCGGCGTACTTCGCCGCGATACCGCCCATGAGCGGCCGTTTTCCTTTGTCGCGGTCACCGCCCGCGCCGAACACGACGATGAGCTTTCCGCCCGCACCGAACTCCTTGGCCGCCGCGAGAACTTTTTCCAGCGCGTCGGGCGAATGGGCGTAGTCGACGAATATCCGGCCGCGTTTCCCGACCCGTTCCATGCGGCCCGGCACCACCGCCCCCGCCGCGAACGCGGCGGCCTGCAGCGGTTCCAGCCACGGAGAAACGGCCAGCAGCGCCCCGAGCAGGTTCGAGATGTTGAAACGGCCCGGCAGGTCGAGCCGCGCCGCGATATCGTCGCCGCGATAGGAAAGAAGCAGTTCATAGCCGGCGCCGCGCGCCGTCATGTGCTTCACCCACAGATCGGCGGTGCGGTCGGCGATCGAGAAAGTGGCGAGCGGCAGCTTGCCGTCGAGCAGACGCACAAGCTCCCGTCCCTTCGGGTCGTCAAGATTCACCACTGCCAGCCCGTCGTTGCGGAGATATTCGTCAAAGAGCCGTTTCTTCGCGGCGAAGTAGGCTTCCTCGGTCTTGTGATAGTCGAGATGGTCGCGCGTGAAATTCGTGAAGACCGCCGCGTCGAACTGCGTTCCGGCGATCCGCTCCTGATCGAGCGCATGTGAGCTGACCTCGCTCACCACGAACCGCACCGCGTCCTGACGCATCGCGGCGAGGGTCCGGTACCAGG
>CAYPQK010000055.1:0-21665 GCA_964412895.1 uncultured Spirochaetales bacterium | reverse complement strand
GGGGCGTGTGGTGTTACTGACTCCTGCAAAGCCGAGTCGACATGCTACAGCATTCCCAACTGTCAGGCCTGTAATACTGATGGTTGCTACTTTCTTCTCGGACTTGACGATTACATATGCGACAATGGCACGGCAGATGTGTGGTCGGCGACGGAAAACTCAGAAAACACTAATGAGGTATATCTAATAGACTTCGGCTATGGCCTTATGAGCATTGCTATAAAACCAACGAATTATGCCGCCGTTAAATGTGTTCGGAATGCACCATGACGAGTGCAAAGAAAAGTCAGCTTGATGCTATAGCTGTGTTACTTGGGCAGTTAGCCCAAAAGGCAACATCACAAGGCGACGAGGCTTTGTACCCACTTATTAGTTGTGCGTGTGGAGCTCGGTACGCATTGGAGTCAATAGATGAGAGCTTATGGGAAAAGCTACAGTTTGGTTATACCAAAGAGATGATTTTGGAAATGGTCAAAGGAAAAATGAGTAAGGAGTGGATTGAAGGATTCAGACTTAACAATGCCAATGCGAGAACTGATGCATTGAGAGATAGAATGGAAGAATATCTTTATAAAGAAACGGGGAGAAAATGGGTGCTTCCGCCCAAAGAAAAAAGGCCTGCATTTTTAGCGAGCAATCCAGCTATAGGGCTTGTTCACGATGACGCTAACAGCTTCAAGCACTTTGAATATGGTAAAGACGCAAAAGAGACAGACGCCAAACAGCCTGCCTCGAATAGAAAATCGTCGCCTCAGAACACCTCAGAAGCACTTGTCTTTTTACTCGAATTAATTGATGACCCAACAAAATACACAAGCACCCCCGAATTCAAACCTTATTTAAAACCGATTAACTCATGACCGACCTGTCCAACATCGGCGAATTCCCCATTTATATCGTCGTTGCTGTATTGGTGGCCGCCTTCTTCCTCATCCGCACCTTTATCCTCCCGCTCTTCTCCCGCTTTGACGCCGCCTATGCCGTTAGCGCCTATTTCATTAAATATAACAAAGACCTGCGCGGCATCATCGGTCCCATCGTCGAAACAAAAGAACTGCCGATCTTCGATGACAACATATCCGTCGATTACCGCCGCTACGACATCGCCGTCATCGGCCAGCACATGAGCGGCATCCTTAAATGCTCCCTGACCACATCGAATGTCGGCTGGAATACGAAGTGGCAAATGGAAACGGCCACCTTTGTCCCCGATACCGGCGAAGAAATAGAATTGAAGGTGTAGATGACCGACCGTATTCTTAAAACCACCCTCGCGCTCCTGATCGGCGCAACATTGCTGTTCGTCGGGTGCAAGGATAGCCACGGTTCCGACGACGACGGCGACATCACCGACATGGACGAGTATGAGATCGATATCGTTGACGAACTATGCTTGTGCGAGGGGGAATCGGACTTTGATTATGATTACGACTATGATACGGTTCCCGACCTCGACCTCCTCTGCACTCCCAACGCCACTGAACCATGCCAGTACACCGGCCCTCAAGGCACCGAGAATGTCGGCACCTGCCATGCGGGGACGCACACCTGCATATCGAATGGTACCGCTTGGGGCGCATGCATCGGCGAGGTGAAGCCGGTCTACGACCTCTGTGACAACGGCCTCGACGAGGACTGTAACGGCACCGTCGACGACGGCACCGACATGGACGGCGATGGCTTCACATACTGCGATGAACCGCCCGATTGTTGTGAAGATTTCTCTCAATGCCCTGACCCGGCGGCGGTCCATCCCGGTGCGCCGGAGATTCCCAATAACTGCATCGACGACAATTGCAACGATGAGATAGACGAGGTCACCGACAGCGATGAACTGTTGGCGACCGACAGCGATGAGCATTGCTACTTCCCCGAACCGGAACCACGGAAGAAAAGGTAAAACCATGCGCCCGGATCTCAACCGCCTGCTCATCGCGCTACTGATCGGCGCGACACTCGCCAGCTGTACTGTCTCAGAGGAGGAAGGTTTTTTAGATGATAACACTGCAAGCGACGCCGACACGGTGCCCGATACGAAAAAACATCTCCAGTGGGGTAGCACAAAGGATGAGGAAGCCCATTCGATCATCGCCGACTCCGGCTATCTCTATGTCGCTGGTGAAACATGGGGAGACATAGAAGGAAGCGGGAATGCAGGTCGCTCGGACATTTTCCTCACCAAGATGACCTCGACCGGTCAGCGCGAGTGGACCCGCTCATTCGGCACAGCGGAATATGATGCCGGTGGCTTTGTCGCAATCGATGCGCAGGGTATGGTTTATCTGTTAGGGGACACACAAGGCGTGCTGGAGGGGGCGACCGAGCTGGGGCAAGAAGACATGCTCCTTTCCAAATGGGATGAATCCGGCAATAAACTCTGGGAGCGCCAATGGGGAACCGAACGAGAGGATAATGCAAGGGGCATTCTGGTCGACAAAAACGACATCGTCGTAGTGCTGGGGGAAACCGATGGGAGCTTCGATGGAATATGGAACACGGAGAGTTGTACCGATTGGAGCGAGATTACTTTTTGTGACGATATCTTTCTTTCAAAATTCTCGACCGATGGCGTTTTGATAGAAACCATTCAGTGGGGTTCGGCGGATAACAGAAACGATAGCCCGGTAGGGCTGGCGACCGACCAGGATGGCAACCTGTATGTATCCGGCTATACCTTCGGTGTTTTTTCGGGAAACCCCGATGCAGGCGACGATTCCAATGTCTTTTTCTCTAAATGGAGAGCGGACGGTCACTATGCCGGGACGCAACAGTGGAGTATGGGCGAACAGGCATACGGTGGTGCAATACAAGTCGACGATGAGGGCAATATCTTCCTCCTCGGTGATATCACCAGAGCGGAGGTGAGTTCGTCGGAGGGAGGCAAACGGGATGTCTTCCTCTCCAAACTCCATCCCGACGGTACCACCGCTTGGATGCGAATATGGGGATCATCTGAGAACGAAGATAACAGAGCTCTCATCGTTGATACGGCAGGGAACATCTATGTCGTTGGCTCCACACAAGGAGACATGGATGGTTTCACGCAGGCGGGGACTTACTGCGACGACCCCTGTACCGACATCTTCGTGACCATGTGGCGGAACAATGGGGACAAGGTGCGGACATGGCAGTGGGGTACTAAGACCCTAGACACGCCCTATGCGATAGGCCTGAGCGGTATAGGGCTTTTTGTTGCAGGGACCACATGGGGATCAATGGAGGCGAACGCCAGAGTCGATCGTTGGGACATTTTTGTTTCAATGATTCCCGCCATTGAATTGAAAGAGGCGACCCCATGACCGACCTTCTTTGTAAAACCATCGGGCGCGATGAATCGCGCCCCTACATTAAGATATTCCTCGCGCTCCTGATCGGCGCGGCCCTCACCGGCTGTGCGGGCGACTACACCGAAGAAGAGTTCGTTGATGATCAGGTGGCGCTTTACTGCAAAAAATCCTATGATTGCGACCAGACGAAATTCTACAAAGATTACCTTTCACTGTCGCAATGCAGACTGTACGAGAAAGAGAACTCGGAACAGATCGTGTGCCCGGACGACTACATCTTTCATCCCGGAGTGGCCAATGACTATCTTGACTGCTGGAGAAAGATGGATTGCATTATGTGGGTCATAGGTGTCCGCTGCGAAGAACTGGTGTCGGGCATCTGCACATTACCGGTCATAGAGGAGAAACCGGACGAATTTAAGCCCCATAAGGAATGCCTCAACATTCTCGACTGCGACGAGGGAAAGGAATGCGTGGATGGGAAATGCGTATGACCGACCTTCTTCTTAAAATCGCCGAAAGTTGCGCCGACGGAGCGGTCATGATATATCACCACAAAGGGAGGGGATGATGGAAACACCGAACAGCACGCAGCGCGTCGAACCGGAGGTCATCTATGTCAATCCGCCGGAGAAGCGGCCCGTCTGGGGTGCCTTTAGTGACCTCTACTTCAACCCGCTCCGCTTTTTCTCCGACACCGTTGCGCTGGGCTACAAACCGCTCCTGCCGTTCGTCGTGTGGGTCGTCGGCATGTCGGATGTCATCGACCGCATCGACAGCGAACTGCTCAAGCAGGATGTCAGCCAGCGGCGGTCGCTCACCGAGGTCTACGGCACACTGACCGGATCGTGGCTGTGGTACTGGGGCGCCGTGGCGCTGTTGGGCATACTCGGCGGACTGGCGGCCTACTACATCGGCAGTTGGTGGTACAACAAGCGGCTTCATATGTGCGGCTCGACGGAACACAAGAAGGGCTCGGCCGATCTGGTCTACATCTACACTTCGTTCATCTTCTGCCTGCCGATAGTGCTCTACACGCTCATGCAGACCTTTTTCTATCCCGACTACGCCACCGCCTACAATGCCGACGATATGTTGTCGTTCGTCGGTATACTGCTGCTGATATTCCCGTTCTGGGCGGTCGTGAACAGTTACCGGACCGTCGCCGAGTTCTTCGCGGTCGACCGGAAAAAGGCGAAACTTTGGTTCTTGATACTGCCGATAGCGATTTATGTCATCGCCTTCGGGGTCTTCGCCACGATCCTCGCCGTGATGGGCATGAGCAACGAGGTCTGAGATATATAACGGAGGACACCATGCAGAAGAAAAGCGCGCCCAAGACCAAAAAGAATCCGCTCGTCGGCAAAGTGCTCAAGGCCGCCGACATCGTTGCCTACGGCATCGGCGCGGTATCGAGCCGCACCCTCATCGACCGCAAGACCGGCACGGTGACCTTCTTCGCCTTCGACAAGGGGGAAGGGCTCTCGGAGCATGTCGCCCCGTTCGACGCGATGGTCATGATACTCGACGGCGAGGCGGCCATCACCATCGAGGGAAAACCCTTCACCGTGAAGAAAGGGGAGTTCCTCATCATGCCCGCCGGGAAGGTCCACGCCCTGCGCGCCCTCAAGAAGTTCAAAATGGCGCTGATCATGGTGCGGGGATAAATAGATGCGGAAGGGCCCGCTCCTGTTTAGAAATCCTGTCAAACCTCCTTTGACAAGGAGGTGGAAGGATGCTGCCGCATACTTTTCCGTCCGGCCCCTTGTCAAGGGGGCCTTGACGGGGTTTCTTCTCCTCGTCGCCTGTCAGGGGACCCGCAATCTCGGGACGCTCGATGAGACTGCGATGCGTGAAGGGTACTTCGCCGCCGTGTGCGCGCTGGACCTTCAGTGTAATGCGGTCGATTTCTACGCCGAATTCGCATCGGTCGATGCCTGCGTGACCGCCGCGCGGAAGGAGCACGATCTGGTCGCGGGCGACGGGGTCTATTCCTACGCCGCGGCCTGTCCGAACGGGGAATACCACCCCGACATGGGGTACCGCTATATCGCCTGTCTCAAGACGCTCCCCTGCGAATACTGGGACGGCGGTTTTCCCTGCGCCGCCTACGAAAAGGCGTTGTGCACCGGCGTTCCTTCCTGCACCGAGCCGTTCGAATGTATGTACGGTCAGTATTGTTCGGAGGAGGGCTACTGCGCGCCGGGCGGCGACGAATGCCATAATTACGGCGACTGCCCCGAGGGACACCGCTGCGACAACGGTTTCTGCGAGCCGCTCGATGTGGGCGATCCGTGCGGCGGGCTGGGGTTCCAGTGCGGCGGGTCGGGGGCGCTGTTATTGTACTGCGAGAACGGTTTTTACCGGCTCGACGAGGACTGCGCGGAGCAGGGGAAGGTGTGCCGGAATATCCAGTGTGTCGAAGAATAACAACCCGCAGAGAGGTATCCATGACCGACGACATCATCATTGAAATGGACGGCGCCGATCAGGGGGATGCGGTCATCGCCATCCTTCAGAAACTGGGGGAGACCGAAGAGGCGGTCGCCGCGCTCTACCGCGCCTACGGCCGGGCATGGCCGAAGGACCGCGTTTTCTGGGAGTCGCTGGCGGTGGCGGAGGACGGGCACCGCACCTATATCTCCCATGTCATGGTGCTGGTGCGCGAACGGCCGGCGGAGTTCAAGCCGGTACACTTCATGTCGCCGGCGATGCTCGACAACTTCATCGCCAAGATACGGACACACGCCCAGATGGCGCAGGCGGGGCAGTTGACCGAGAAGCAGGCGCTCTACGAGGCGCACCAGATCGAGAATATGGCGCTCGAATCGGAGCTGGCGCTGTTGTTCAAGAGTACGGATGAGGAATTCGTTAAACTTTCCGGGACGATACTGGATGAGGAAAAAGAGCACCGCGATGCCATAGCGCGGCTCCTTCAGGAACGGTTCCCGAAATGAATGAAAGGAGCGGCCGCATCGATCATCCCGCCCTGTCAAGGGAGGGGAGGGTGGGTTTTCCCACACCGAAAGATGCAAAACCCCCTCAGTCCCCCTTGACAAGGGGACGCAAATTATACGGAGGTGTTTCATGCGCACAGTACTTGTTCTCCTGATCGTTATCGTGTCCTGCGCTCTGCTGTGGGGCGGCGCGCCCGCGAAGGAAAAACCGGCGGCGCCGGCGGCCGAGAAGTATGTCTACATCGATCCGGCGACCCCCGCCGATCTGGTGACGGCGATCCGCGACAAGGGGCTGAAGCTCGCGTTCCTCTTCGATCCGACGCAGGCGGCGTGGCTCAAGACCGTCCTGCCGGTGCTCAAGGGGACCAAGCCGCTGGTGTTCGTGCGGGGTAACCTCGCGGCGGCCGACACCGAACAGCTCAAGAAGACGCTTGATCTGTTCGCCTACGAGGTGACGCTGCTTCATCTTAAAATGACCGCGGGCGACAGTATCGGCGCGGTGCCGGTCCCGACCCTGATGGCGATAGAGCGGATAGAGGATTTCGACAACAAGTGGGTCGATTTCGAGCTGTACCGCGGCGCCGACAAGCCGGAACGGGCGGTCCTACAGGATAAACGGCAGGATCCGCAGGATTTCGGGACGCCCTTCACCGTGGCGGGCGGGATACTCTTCAAGCGGTCGGGGGTGTGCCTGCTGAACCTTGACCGGGCGGGGGCGTCGCTCCCGAAAGGGATGTCGCTGACGGTGCTCTTTTGGACCGATCCGGAGAAGGTGAAGAAACTGGTGCCGTGATAAATCCTGTCAAACCTCCTTTGACAAGGAGGTGGAAGGATGCTGGCGCATGATTTAAACCGTCCGGCCCCTTGTCAAGGGGGCCTTGACGGGGTTTGAGTAAAGAGGTTTTCCATGGAACGCATGATCATTCTTGCGGCGTTGCTGTCGCTCTTTGTCTCCTGCGAAGGGACGACGGCGACCGGCGGTGACGCCGACACGGTCGCGGCGGCCGATACCGACGAACCGGCGACCGACGCCGATGTTACCTGCAACGACGGGGTGCAGACCTGCGAGGGCGACTGGGTGATGACCTGCACCGGCGGCCAGTACGCGCCCACCGAGGAGTGCAACGACTGCGGCGAGGAGTGCCACTGCGAGGTGTGGGTGAGTCAGGCCTTCTGCGTCTTTACCGAACCCTATACCGACGCCGACGCCCCCATCGACGACGGCGACGATGACGGCGACGGCATTCCCAACGGCGTCGAAGGCTACAGCGACCGCGATCTCGACGGCATCCCCAACTATCTCGACACCGATTCGGACGGCGACGGCCTGTCCGATACCGACGAGGCGGGGAACGATCCGAGCCTGCCGCGCAACAGTGACGCCGACGATACCCCCGACTTCCTCGACCTCGATTCGGACAACGACGGGCTTGCCGATGAAGTGGAGGCGAGCTACGGCGCCGATCCGCTCAGTAAGGACAGCGACAACGACGGAGTGGACGATCTGACCGAGACGGTCATCGGGAGCGACCCGGACGAACTCGAGGACCCGGGCTACAACGGCTCGTTCACCGTCGCGCTCTATAAGAATGCCTTCGAGAGCACCGGGCGGCGGCTTGCCTACACCACCGCGCTGGATGCCGAGCCGATGGATCTGTCGGTGGCGATCGTGTCGGGGGGGACCTGCGCCGCGCTCGATGAAGATGCGTTCCTTATGTCGGCGAGCCCGGACGACTGCGATCCGGCGGCGGGGGCCGCCTCATGGGACGACGGCACCTTCTACGGCGTCCAGCCGGGGACCACCGTCTACTTCGACCTGCAGTTCTACAACAACGCGGATGTCTGCGACAAGCTCTGCACTGCCACGATAGGGGTGCAGAGCGGCGGCGAAACGATGGCCGAATATCCGCTGACCATCCGTCTGCTGGCGTGTGAATGAATCGGTGAGATCTATTTCTTGATTATCCTGATGCGCGCATCCACCGCGACGACTTGATCGCCTTTGCCGAGGAGCGGGTTGAGGTCCATCTCGAAGATCTCGGGAGCGGCGGTGACCAGCGCCGAGAGGCGGACGACGACATCGGCGAGCTTTTCTTCACTGACCGCCTGCTGGCCGCGGGCCCCTTTCAGTATCTTGTAGCCCTTGAGCGTCCGGATCATGGAGAGCGCTTCGTCCTTGGTGAGCGGCGCGAGCCCCGAATTGACATCCTTCAGCACCTCGATGAAGATGCCGCCCAGTCCGCAGAGGACCATGTGGCCGAACTTTTCCTCGAACTTCGCCCCGGCGAACAGCTCTATGCCCGACAGCATCGGCTGGAGCAATATCGCGGTCGTCTCCTTTATCTTCATCATCCGGTCGAATTCCTTCTCGACCGTTGCGTCATCCTTCACGCCGAGCACGACCCCGCCCACATCGGACTTATGGACCGGGCCGACCACCTTCATGACGACCGGATAGCCCAGTTTCTTCGCGGCGGCGACGGCGTCGGCCTTCTTCGCCACGACCGCCTCTCCGGCGCGCGGGATCCCGGCGGCGTCAAGTAACGACTGGACGGCGGCCGGTTCGAGGTAGCCCTCCTTCGCTTCGCCGATGACGGCGCGTATCTTGGTGGTGTCGATCTTGGGCAGTTCTATCTTCGCGGGGGCCGGTTTGGCGGTGTGGAGCGTCTTGGCGATGGCGTTGCCGAGCACCACTTCGTCGGGGAAGTTGATGCGCCCCTTCGACAGGAACTCCTTCACCTCGTCGGCGGCGTTGATGATGCTGGGAAGGACCGGGAAGATGGGCTTTTTGCAGCTCTTCATCTTCTCGTCGAGCACGCGGTAGGCGTCGTAGACCGGGAAGAGTCCCGGCGATCCGAAGATGACCACCATCCCGTCGATATTCGTGAACTGGTTCTCGCAGGCGTCGATGATCTCGCCCAGCTGCTGGGCGCTGCCGGTGGCGAGGAAGTCTATCGGATTGCCGACCGACGAGCCGGGGAAGAGCTTGGCGAGCAATTCCTTCGCGGCGTCGCCTTCAAGGTGCGGCACTTCGAGCCCGTTATTGGAAAGCGAATCGGTGAGCATGACGGCGGGGCCGCCGGCGTGGGTGATGATGGCGATGTTCTTGCCGTGCAGTTCCTTGTGCATGAAGACCGACGCGACCGCGACCAGCTCTTCACGCCCCGAACAGCGAACGATCCCCGCCTTGCGGAACAGGGCCGACACGGCGGCGTCGGGCGATGCCAGAGCGCCGGTGTGGGACGATGCGGCGCGGCTGCCCGCCTCGCTGGAACCCGATTTTATCGCGGCGATGCGGCACCCTTTGCGGATGAGGCTCTGGGCGTGCTTGAGGAGCATATCGGGTTTCTTCACATTCTCGATATAAAGGAGCTTCACGCGGGAACTCGTTCTCGGATCGAAGGTCTCGTCAAGGTGGGCGAGCACCTCTTCGACGCCGAGCTGGGCCGAATTGCCGACCGACCAGATGCTGGAGAACGACAGCCCCTTGGGCATACTCGCCTCCATGATGAAGACCGCCGTCGCGCCCGAGCCGGAGATGAGGTCACAGCCGAACGGGTCGAGCCGCGGGATGGGGGTGGTGAAAACCCCGGCGTAGTGGGTGGTCAGCGCGCCGATGCAGTTGGGACCGACCAGCGATCCGCCGACCGATTCTATCTTCTTGACTATGGCTTTTTCCAATTCGCGGCCCGCCTCGCTCTCTTCCGAAAATCCGGCCGAGAGGATGATGAAGGCCTTGGTCCCTTTCTGGTCGGCGAGGATGGTGACCGTCTCGAGGCAGAATTTCGCGGCGACCGCGATGATGGCCATATCGACCTGCGGCAGATCGGCGACACTGGCGTGACACGCGATCCCCTGTATCTCCTTTTCCTTCGGGTTCACGGCGTACACGGGGCCTTTGAATCCGGCGTCCTTGAGGTTCTTGAGCACCTTGCCGCCCGGCTTGGCCAGTTCGTTCGAGGCGCCGACGACGACGATGCTCTTGGGTTCCAACATCTGACGACTGATCATGAGTGACTCCTATCTGAACTGTTAGTGATCGACAACGAAGGCATCCTAACAAAAGGAATCGGCCGCCGCAAATTTTTCCGGGAAGGGCTTTTTTCTCTTTGACAAGAAGAACCGTTGTGCTATCATGCGGTATCTTGGCACAAGGGGAGGTGGGGCATGTTCGGCAGACCGTTGTTCTCGGTACTTCTGGCGGCGATCCTCCTGCCGGTGGTGCTCGCCGGGTACGAGGGGGCGCCCATCGGCGGTGAGCCCTACGCGAGTTGGGAAAAGGGGGCCATCGACTATTTCGTTCTGTTCAATTCGCTCATCGACGATCAGGTGACGCTCTACGGCGAGGGGGAGAACCGGCAGGGCGATACCTGCCTGTTGGAAAGTTTCTTTACCTTGAACAACTTCCACACGCCCGATGACGCCATCGTGATACAGGCATACCTTGTCTGGATGGGAGCGGTCGATCCGGCCAACCTTATGGCGCCGACCGACAACTCCGTCCATTTGAAATTCGCCCACGCCTCCAGCGGCTACACTTACGAAGAGGACATCATCGCCGGTGACGAGGCGAAGATACTTGACGACACTAACGATCCATTCATGTTTCAGAGTGTGCAGTTCAACGCCGATGTTACCACCGGCTGTACCGAGACCGAACCGGGAACAGCAGGGCCTGCCGATGTCGCCTACTTTACCTACCGTACCGATATCACACCGTTTTTCCAGAAAGTGTTCGACGATAACCGCATCGCCGAGGAGCCGGTTCCGGACGGCGAAGCACTTTACGGCGACTACACCTTCAGCGGGTTTGATTGCACCGATAATGATATTTATAAGTGCCGCACGACGATGGTCTCGAACTGGTCGATACTGCTGGTGTATAGGTCGGAAAAGGTCAAGACCAAGAAGATATACCTCTATCCGGGTTTGGCGTATGCGCAGGGCGAGGCAACGACCGCGAATGTGTCGGGTTTTACCCTGCCGAGAAACCCATTCGTGCGGCTTACCGCGATGACTGCCGAAGGATACCCGGCGCTTGTCGATCCCGTACTGCCGCCTGAACTTATTTATATCAAGGGCGAGGATGCGACCAGTCACTATCCGCTGACCAACGACTGCAATCCGTTAACGGGCATGAGCTACGAAGTGTACAACTCAAACTCATCCCTGTTTGGATGGGATGTCGACAATGAGGGGATGTACTGCCTCGATGGCAGTTTCGAAGATCACTATTTCGGTGTTGATGTCGATACCTTTCTGCTCGATTCGGAGGGCGATATCAATCTGCAGGAGCACCTGAAACTCGGCGGCACAAACTTCGATGTCACCATTTCGGTCAATAAAGACGACATCCTGATGAATTATCTCATCGTTTCGGTCGATACCAAGGCGCCTCTCTTCGACATCCCGCCCGAAGCGCTGAGAAGTCTGCCGCATGGCCGCGAGAAACAGGCCTGTACTTGCCGCCGGAGTGAAGACCCCGAGAATGCTTATTGTGCAGACCGACCCATGTATTATCTCATCAGGGTCCAGAATTGGGGAACCAATGTTGTCAACAATGTGGTAGTGGTCGACGATCTCGATGGTCGTGTCGATTATGTGTCCGGGACTACCGAAATGGCGACCAAGTTCGACGGGAATGGCAATGGCGTTCTCTGGACGACGATACCCGACAAGGCGGGGACCGGCAACGATGCCTTTCCGCTCTCGGGCGACGGATACAAAGTGGCCGATACGATGGATATCTGCAATCAGGCGACTTGGACTTGTACCGATACGCGGCTTATCAGGTTCAGGGTCGTTCCGAAGCAGTACCTTCCGCCGAACGAGATCATTTCAAATGTCGCAATTATCAAGGAGGCGGGTAGCGCTGTAGAATATCGGACCAACAGCAACAATGAATTGAGACTTTATAAAGGAGTTTGCAAAGAACCGTGGGTCTGTTCGGAACCGACGAAAGAGGATTGCGGCGGCATCTGCTCCGATCCTGAATGTAACTGTTGCAACGAATGCTCCGAGACCAACCCCTGCCCCGAAGGATATGTCTGTGACCTTGAAACGGGGGAATGCATCTTTGATCCGCCGCCGTGGTGCAACGATATTACCCTTTCGACCGAAGTGAAAGATGCGCAGGATCTGAGTGCTCCCATGATCATACCGGCCGGCACGGAGGATCTGGTGCTCGGACGCTTCCGTATCGCAACGCTAGATTGCCCATATACGAAGTTTTTCAAATTCGTGTCTCTGCGGGTCGCGGTCATCGAGGAAGACATCAATATACGACAGTCGAATATGGAACTGATATATGATGAGAACGGCAACGGGAAAGTCGATGAAGGAGAAGAGGTGCTGGCGGTCGTTGCAGCGCCCGATAGTTATGGCGCCTATTTCGTCCTTGACCAGAACGCGAATCTTTTCTCAGGCGGTGAACCGCACGATTTTCTTATCCGTTCTCATGTGGGATATGAATACGCCACGATACCGAATGAGGCTATTTTCAATGTCGCTATTGAAAGCAATGAATCCTTTGCCTTTGAGACTTCCGGTACCGTTGAGGCGACGGGGGCGCCGCTTTCTTTCAATAAGTTTCAAGTGGAATCGAGCGGTCCCTATTTCATCGTCACCAGAGGATTGAACGATCCGTCGGTCCCGGAGGATGTGCGGCAAGACATTCCCTTGTTGCAACTGCGCACGAAGTCGCTCAGCATGTCGGACAAGATACGGCGTATCGTCGTCAGTACGGCGGGGGAGGAATATGCAACCTTCGGCAAAAACGGTATCCGGGCGCTTTCTCTCTATCTCGACACGACCGGCGACGGCGTACCCGACGGTGAGCCGATAGCGACGGTGACCTCCTTCGCGAGCCCGACCGAGGCGGTCTTTGAAGGCGAAGCGATAGAGAGTCAGCTCACCTTCGAGCAAGGGGAGGATAGATTTCTCATCATTAATGGAGATCTTACGGAACTGCCCGGTGGGGAAACGGCGCGTTTGGTGGTGAAGCGGGGCGATGTCGTGACCATGAACACGACGCGCCCGATTTACGGACCGCCGGTCTACTCAAAGGAGTTTTATCAAGAATGTTCTCTTCAAGATTGCGAGGCGCCCGACGACGACACGGTGAAGCCGAAGGACGACGGTTGTGGATGTTCGGTGGTGTTTTAATGTATAGCTGCACCGGGGGGGTGGGCCATGCGAAGATTCCTTTTAGTGATTGCCGTGGTCGTGGTGCTCCTCTCTGCCTGCGCTGATAAGAAAAGTGTCGTGTCAGACAAAGATACTCAAATTCCCGACGAGACCGCCGATGCCGTCGGCGTTATTGACGAAGAGTATATTCTCGACGACGCGATAGTGATCGATGACGGCGACGAACTTCTCCCGGATTCCCCGGAGAATGAAATTCCGGTCGACACCGATATCTTGTATACGCTGACAATCAACCGACCCCAAGAGGGCGAGAAGGTGCCTGCCGAAGGAACCACGGTCGATGGAACGACCGACTGTTTCCCTTCAACCATCTCTTTTACTGGTGACGGTGTGTGTGATTCCCCTTTCGGGACCGAACAGGGGGCGAAGTGGTATTTTAGCTGTCGTGTTTCTTTCACACCAGGTACGGAGCGTAAGCTGACGGTGCGGGCGGAGGGCGACGGCTGTATGGCGGAGGATTCTATAACCGTCACCGCTCAGCCGAAGGAAGGGGTGACCTCCGAGACACGCGAAAGCAATGGGACCGCGTACACCATCTATCGGGCGAATATCCCCACCTCGAAAAGCCATTTGGAGTTCACGACTGTCGGGGCCAATCCCTTTCAGACGGTCCAAGGATATGTCGAATCATCAACCAGCGAAATATATCCCCTAGCGACGGTGAACGGCGGCACCTCTTCGTATTGGAAAGGAAATGGATGGCACGAAAACTATTGGCCGGCCGAAGCCCCCTTTGTTTGGGAAAGTCCCTTGGGCAATGTCGGTGGTCCGCGTGCCTGTCTGGTCTATGACGCGACGGGGCTGCGCGTGGAACTGTCGATGGGACGCGACCCACAGAGCGGTGACTCGCTGTATCCCGATGCTTACAATAATGTCATCTGCGGCGGGCCGCAACTCGTCAAAGAGGGGATCAATGTCTTGACCGAACAGATAGCTATTGAAAACTTTGAGACATCGGTTCTCCTTCCCGACGAGGAACTGCCTCGGACCGCCGCCTGCGTGACGAATGACGGGTCGTTCGTTATCGTCGCGGCGCTGGCCGACGGTGTCCGGTTCGGCATGACGCTGACGGCACTCGCCGATTATCTCATCGGTATCGGATGCGTCGATGCTCTTAACCTTGCCGGCGACGGCGCGACCGCATTCTGGAGCAAAGACGGCGGGTACCACTCCGGCGTGGAAGACCCGCCGGTCGCAAATGTCATAGCTCTCTTTTGGGTAGGGGAATAACGAGCATGACTAAATACTTTCTGCTTTTCGCGGCGTTCCTGTTGCCGGTGGTGCTGTGTGCCGAAGAATACTTGGGGGGGCATCCGTTTGTGGTGATCGAAGAAGGACCCAGCGACTACCTTGTCATGTACAACTCCCTCATCGACGATCAAGTGACACTCTACGGAGAGGGCGAAAACCGGCAAGGCGATACCTGCATAAATAAGAGTTCCTTTACCCTCAACCCGGACGCGGTGCCTTCCGATGCTGAAGTGGTAAAGGCATATCTCGTCTGGATGGGAGTGGTCGATTCGGGAAAACTCGACCAGCCGACCGACAACGCGGTCCATCTGAAATTCATCCACAAGGACGGGTACATCTACGAGAAGGATATCGTGGCCGGAGAGGGACCGAAACTGCTCGGCGACACAAGCGATCCGGCCCTTTTTGAAAGCGCAAAATTCACGGCGGAGACTGCCATCGGGTGTACTGAGACCGAGCCGGGTACGGCCACCACCGCCGAACTTGCCTACTTTACCTATCGCGTCGATGTGACCGATTTCTTTCAAGAAGTCAAGGACTTCATTGCCGCACAGGGGACGCCGCTTACCGGCAGTGCCGCATTACCGGGAGATTATACCATGAGCGGACTCGATTGTGTCCAAGATGATGTGTACCGCTGTCCGACGCTGATGCTCTCGAACTGGGTGATCGTGCTGGTGTATCGTTCGGCGGAGAAAAAAGAGAAGAGTATTTACCTCTATAACCTGTTCGCGTTGAACCAACATAATGTCGACATATTTCTGTACGATATCTTTCTTCCCACCCTGCCGAAGATGCGGATGACCTTGATCACCGGCGAAGGCGATCAAACCATGTCGAGTGACCGGGCGCTCATTCACGGTTGGCAGCATGAGCTGTGGTGGTACCTCGCCGACGATTGCGGCGCGGAAGCTCCGGGGGAGATATGGGACTCGTACGCCACGACCTATAGCTACGAGGAAACACAGGGGTTCTGCCCTCACCGAAACGACACCGTCACCTTCGGGCTCGATGTCGATGACTGGCATCTGGAAACGGCACCGGAGATCATATTGGAAGATATCTCTTCTTCGGAGCCGATCTTCCGGTTTGATTTCTGGAGCGATGAACTGGTGACCGATCTTATAGTTCTTTCTGTTGACAAGCCCGATGTGGATTTCGACATCCCTCCAGAGGCGAGTGATTGGTTCGACGAGACCGGAAGCGACGGTGGCGAGAAGAAGAGTTGCACTTGCAGTACCGAAACGGGGAGGTGGTCGAACTATGCCGGATGGTGTGCCGAACGACCGATGTATTTCCTCATCAAAGTACAGAATTGGGGAAGCGAGCCGGCGCAAAGAGTGGTGGTTGTAGACGAACTTGACGCTCAACTCGATTATGTCCCCGGTTCGACCGAGGTGGCGAGTGAGTTCGACCAGAACGGCAACGGGACGAATTGGCGAACGATCCCCGATGGAGCAAACGGTGAATTTCAGCTGGCGGGCGACGGCTGGTTCGTGGCGGAAACCATGGAGCCGTGTGATCGTACGACATGGACCTGTACCGATACGCGACTTTTCCGGTTCAAGGTTGTACCCAAAACCGGCATCCCATACAACACAACCATCACCAATCAAGCGATCATTAGGTCGGGCGACAGTCCACTGGACTTCCTGACCAACAAACATGAGTCGCGCAATTGGGGCGTGGAGGATTGTGTTTTGTCGAGTTTTTGTCCCGAACCACCCAAGGCGGAGTGTGGCGGCGAGGTTCCCGACGCCGATATGATCACGAGCGATGCCGAGTCTAACGATGACGATATTCTAGAAATCACAACGGCAAAACCGGATGGTTGCGGGTGTTCTCTGGTGTGGTAGGGGAGGCGAGGATGAGAAACATGACGCTTTCGCTTTGCGCGGTGCTCCTCCTGCCGCTCCTGCTCGCCGGGTACGAGGGGGCGCCCATCGGCGGTGAGCCGTACGAGAAGTGGGAGGACGGCGGCAACGGCTACTTCGTCATGTTCAACTCGCTCGTTGACGATCAGGTGACGCTTTACGGCGAAGGGGAGAACCGGCAAGCCGATACCTGCATACTGGAGAGCTCGTTCAAGTTGAACAATATCCACGCACCCGACGATGCGATCATCTCCAAGGCATACCTTGTCTGGATGGCGGCGATTGTGCCGGCCGATCTCCTGACCCAGACCGACAATTCGGTCCACTTGAAGTTCACCCACGCTTCTTCTGGCTATACCTATGAAGAGGATATCGTCGCCGGTGACGCACCAAAAACGCTGGGCGACACGGCTGATCCGCTCCTGTTCCAGAGCGTTCAGTTCAACACCGATATCACATCGGGATGCACCGAAACGCTGCAAGGGTCGAGCATCCCTGCCGAGGTTGCTTACTTTACCTACCGTACCGACATCACGCCGTTCTTTGATAAGATATACGATGACAATCTTGCCGCCACCAATCCCCTCCCTGACGGTGAGGCGCTGTATGGCACCTACACTTTCAGCGGACTCGATTGCACCGACGATGATGCCTACCGGTGCAACGGCATGATGGTGTCGAATTGGTCCGTTTTCTTCGTCTACAAATCGGGGAAGATACGCTCAAGAAGGATATATCTCTATCCCGGGTTGGCCTTTTTGAAAGGGGAGATCATGACCGCCACCGTTTCGGGATTCGATCTGCCGAAGAACCCGGTCGTTCACCTGACCTCAATGGTTGCCGGGGGCGAGAACAGCACTCTTTTCAATCAGGCATACCCCTTGGAGGAGATGTTCATCAGGGGGTCGGAAGCGGCAAGCACCTATCGTCTGGTCAATAAGTGCAATCCCTATGTCGAGGGGCGCGGCTACGAGGTCTACAATTCGAACTCCTCGATTATCACTTGGGACCCGGACAATGATCATGTTTTTTGCGCTACCGGTATGGCGGGAGGTCCCGACTTTCCCGGCATTGATGTCGACACCTTTATGCTCGACTCGGAGGACGACATCAACCTGCAGGAACATCTGAAAAAAGACATGGCCAGCCTCGATATCTCGTTCTCGGTCAACCGGGATGCCATATTGGCGAATTATCTGATACTGGCACATGACCAGAAAGGACTGGGGCCGTCGTTCGACATTCCGAGAGAAGCTACCGACTGGCCCAACGGACGGGAGAAGCATTTCTGTGGCTACGATTTCGATGAGGATGTGGTCTGTCCCGACCAGCCGTTCAGTTACCTCATCATGGTGCAGAATTGGGGGGTCGACCCCGCCACCGATGTTGTGGTGATCGACGATCTGCCGCCGGAGGTCGACTATGTGCAGGGCACTACGATGATGGCGTCGCAGTTCGATGAGGAGGGTGACCCGCTCTGGACGCCGATACCGGATAATCCGGACGGTACCTGCCCGTTGTCGGGCGAGGGATACAAGGTCGCCGAAACCATGGCGGAATGCGATCAGGCGACTTGGACCTGTACCGACACGCGGGTCATCAGTTTCAAAGTTCAGCCGAAACAGGGTCTACAGAAATATACGGTTATAGAGAATACGGCTACTATCAAAGACGGTAAACTTCAGTGGGAATATTATACGAACCAGAACTGGCCACTTTCACTGATAATGGGCGATTGTCCGCCGTTTGTTCATTGGGTGGACAGCGCGCCGTTCAGCAAGTGGTGTTTGGGTGAATGCCTTGGCTGTACCGACGACGACACGATAGCGGGTGCAGACGAGGATGTCTTTGTGCCGGATGAACCGTTGAACGATGAAGAAGCGGAGCCCGACACCGACATCGTCAAGCTGAAAGATGACGGCTGTTCCTGTTCTCTGATGTTTTAGATTCTGGAACATCTCTCGCGCGCATGAACAATTAATTTTACAAAGGCCCCCGAATTTAGTATAAGTGAGGGCCTGTAATGTGCTGTGAGGAGCCATGCTTATCCCATTCGATAGAAATGTGCTGTATATTCAAAAGGTTCCGGGAAGATACCTCTTTTCGGTACTCAACGATCTGTTCCGCTACGAGAAGGACCTGTCGGGGTATCTCTTCTGCGCGGGGCAGGGGACCATCGGCTATCTCTTCTTCAAGAGCAACAAGATGCTGGGGGCGCTCGCGTTCCAAGTGCCGGGCGGCGGCGGGATGCTCCAGCCGATATCGTTCCGCCACCTCATCGAGAACGACAACATCGACATCTACGCCAATGTGGTGGAGGAGTCGACGATACTCGACAACATCTACCGTTTCTTCGCGTCGGCCTGCATAATCCATGCGCCGCTCAGCTACACCGATGTGGGCAAGTTCATGGGGACCTTCGCCGACGAGGCGTTCTCGGGGATGGCGGGGTTCCAGCAGGGGATGGTCATGAACATGGCCTTCTTCGACCGGGGCCGCTTCCGCTATTTCCTCTACTACCACCCGGATACCAAATCCTACGCCTACGAGAACGACGAATCGGTCTTCGCCCGCTATGTCGAACTGTTGCCGACGCTGACGCCGGTCCTTACGGCGCGCGATTTCCGCGTCAAGGGGTCGGCCGACAGCATCAACGACATCGTGGTGGCCCAGCAGAAGGATATCGTGGTCAATCTCCTGCTCGGCTATTTCGACATTTTCGACTTCATCCTGCAGATGCTGCTGGACAAGGCGTCGCCGCCGCAGGTGGAGAAGATCGTCAAGGAGCTGTTCGACCAGTTGCGCGAGAAGTACGATCCGCTCTACCGCAAGATACAGTTCTCGCAGGATTCGTTGTCGGTCAATTGGATGGACATCCTTGACGACCGCAAGTACATACCGCTCCAGTACCGGTTCGAGCACTATCATCTCTACATCGACGAGGTGTGGAAGCGCCTGCTCAACGCCCTCATCGCCACGGCGGGGGAACAGGGTCCGGCGCTGCTCAAGGAGAAGATAACGAAGTATATGTCGCTGGTCGACAAGGATGAGCGCGAACTCAAGAAGATGCTCTACCGGCTTGAACAGCAGTGTGATACGAAGGGATAACCGCCAGCAATCGGGAGAAACGGCTCATGGGTCTGAAACTCATCGTTGAGAACGATCGCAACGAATTGTCGGTGCATGGCTTCTCGACCGATCTGATCACGGTCGGCCGCGCCACCGACAACGAACTGGTCCTGCCCGAGCGGAATGTCTCGCGGCACCATTTCCAGCTGGAACTCATCGACAAGCGTATCGTCATCGAGGACCGCGGCTCCTACAACGCGACCTATGTCAACGCGAAGGAGCTGCAGCGTAAGGTCGAGATATTCGTCGGCGACATCATCACCGCCGGCGACTACAATATCTACCTTGAAGAGGACGAGGAGGAGGAGGGGCCGTCCAAGACGCGCGAGATAGACGCCGCGCCGAAGGTCGCCCAGACCGAGGTGCTCCTCGCGAAGAACGGCGCTGTGGGCGGCCGCGCCTTCGCGGTGAAGGGGGCCGAGACGGTCATCGGGTCGCACGCCGGGTCCGATGTCTACCTGTTCCACCCTGATATTCCCGAGGTCTACGCGAAGATCATCTTCGACGGCAATATCTACCTGCTCATCAGCGGCACCCGCGACAAGAACTACCCGCTGGTGGTCAACGGGATGGTGGTCCAGTCGATCGACCTGCGCCACGGCGACGAGGTCAAGATAGGCCCGTTCCTGTTCGATTACATCGAGAAGGGGAATGAGTACAAACCCTACGAGTACCTCATTTTGGCCGACGAGGAGCGTCGCCGGAAACTGCGCGAGGAGATAGAGGGGAAGAAGATAAAGACGCTGGCCGACGAGGACGAGGTGACCGAGGTGACCAAGCAGGTCGAGAAGACGCGGCGCGTTCAGCGGAACCGCCGGAACCTCCTGCTGCTCCTCGTGGTCATCATCGCGCTGATCCTCGCGGTGGCGATACTCGTGAAGAGCGGACAGCTCAACGGCATACTTCCGGGAGTGGGGCAGGCCGCGACCGATGAGCAGGGACAGTAGCCTTATAGCCACATTCTGGGAAGGGGACGAATATGTCGTCCTCGACCAGCTCGAACTGCCGGAGCACAAGATATATCTGCGTCTCAAAAGCCCCGCCGAGGTGCGGGAGGCGATAGTGTCGATGCGTCTGCGCGGCGCGCCGCTCATCGGGGCGGCGGCGTCGGCCGGGGCGGCGCTCGCTTTCCGCGGCGCCGGGGAACCGGTCGACCGGGCGGTCTTCGCGTCGGTCTGCGCTTCGCTCGGAACGGCGCGGCCAACCGCGGTCAACCTCACGGCGGTACTACAGGAGATGCTGGCGTTCTACGACCACGAGGCGGCGCGGTGCGCCACCGCCGCCGAACAGTTCGCGCTGATGCAGCGCCGGTCGCTCGAGATACACTGGCGCGACCGCGACCGCAACCGGCAGATGGCGGGTCACGGGGTCGACTGGCTGCGCCGCATCCTGCCCGACAAGCAGCTGCGGGTGCTGACCCACTGCAACACCGGCGCTCTGGCCACCTGCGGCCACGGCACGGCGCTCGGGGTGATACGGTCGCTTCACGCGGCGGGACTTTTGAAACAGGTCTGGATAGACGAGACGCGGCCCTATCTGCAGGGGGCGCGCCTCACGGCGTTCGAATGCGCCGAGGAGCGGATACCGCATACCGTCATCACCGATTCGACCGCCCCCTACCTCATGGCGCAGGGGCAGGTCGATGTGGTGCTGACCGGCGTCGACCGCATGGCGCGCAACGGCGACTTCGCCAACAAGATCGGGACCTACGGGCTGGCGGTGGCGGCGCGTCACCACGGGATACCGTTCGCGCCGGTCCTGCCGCTGGAGAGTTTCGATCCGGCGCTACCCGACGGGTCGCGCATCGTCATAGAGGAACGGTCGGACGATGAACTGCTCGTATTCAACGGGCGGCGTGTCGCACCGGCCGCGACGCCGGGGCTTCATCTCGGCTTCGATGTGGTGCCGCACGGGCTGATAACGGCGGTGATCACGGAACACGGGGTCATTGAGGGTGAGAT
>CAYPQK010000054.1:12284-21665 GCA_964412895.1 uncultured Spirochaetales bacterium | reverse complement strand
TATGGAGTTGGCGGCGTGAGGAAAAATGTGTGCACTTTGCTTGGGGAAGATCAGTATATTCATTTTATTATCTAACTTCTGGTGATTCTCCCCCAAGAAAACTGCTCAGAGAAAATTTGACTCGAATGAGGTTTCAAAGCACACTCTACCGGCTGTCGGCTGGATCTCTCTCAATGGGTGGTCAACGGGACCGAGAAACCCGGTCAGTCAAAATTGAGATGACCGGTCAATTCAAATTGAGATTGGTGGTCAATTCGACCGAGATTTCCAAAAGAGAGAAAATTTGACTAAAAGAGCATTTCAGAGCATACTCAAATCGCTGCCCGGTTGACTTATGCCGCGCGGGGCGACCGGAAGGTGAAGAGGCGATTCCCTAGATAATTCGGGCCGGTAAAGAAGACCATCGCGATAATGGTGCTTACCGTATCGGATAGGCCGAGCCACTGCGACGAGAGGAGTAGCGCCCCCATCTGCAACAGGTAGCAGACGATCCACACCGCCGAATAGATGCCGGTCTCCCGCCACACCGCTCCGGTGCTCCGGAAGGTCCAGCGACGGTTCCAGATAAAACTGTTGATGAACCCGGCGCCGTACCCGATGATATTGGCGGTAAAAAGCGGCGTCCCCAGCCAAAGCAGACCAAAAATGATGAGAAGCGTTAGGCCGGTGTTGGCGAGCCCGACAGTAAGGAACTTGCCGAATTCCTTCGCGGTATCGGTCGTCACGCCGAACCGTTCCATCTAGGCCTCCAGCCAGCTGCCGAGTACTTTGAGATTCCACAGGAAGAGGCGATGGTCGGCCTTGCCGGCGACATGGTCGTCGTAGAGCCGGTTCATGAACGACATACTAAGCCCGGTCCGCTCCATCTCCTCCTGCGTCACCACCAGCGTCCGCTCCTTGAACCATTTGCCCACCGGCACGCCAAAGCCCTTCTTTTTCCGGTAGAGTATCTCTTTGGGCAGGACCGGTTCGAGCGCTTTCTTGAGAATATATTTCGTTACTCCGTTCCGTATCTTGTAGCTGGCGGGAATCCGCCGGACCAGATCGACCAGTTCGATGTCGAGGAAGGGGGCGCGGACCTCGAGCGATACCATCATGCTCGCCCGGTCACCCTTGACGAGGATGTCGTCCTGCAGGTAGAGTTTCGTGAAGAAAGACAATGTCTTATCGATCATGTCGGGCGACTTGCAGGAATCCCAGCAGGCGATCGCCTCCTCATACAACTCCTCCACATCGGTCGGGGTGCCGAAGAGTTCGGTCAACTGTGCCGGCAAAAGCGTCGACATCCAGACGGCGGGCCAGAGCGGGGGGGGATAATCGAGTCCCATGAGGGTCCGTTTTATCTTGAAATCGATGCTCATGTAGCGGTGCGATACCGGCAGACGCGCCGCCAGCACGCCGATCGCTTTGTGAAGCGGTTTCGGCATGATACGGTCATACAGAGCGGCCGCCTTGAGCGCCCGGAAGGGATCGTAGCCGGCGAACAGCTCATCGCCGCCGTCGCCGCCGAGCGCCACGGTCACCTCGCGCCGGGTGTGGCGCGACAGGAGGTAGGTCGGCAGGAGAGAGGCGTCGCCCATCGGTTCATCGAGACGGCGCGACAGTTCGGGGACCAGCCCGCCCGCCATCTCCATCGAAAGTATCTCTTCGCGATGGGCCGTCCCGAACAGTTTCGCCACCTTGGAGGCATAGCGCGACTCGTCGAAATCGGCCTCGGTGAAGCCGATGCAGAAGGTCTTCATCCGTTCGGCGCTGGCATGTTTCACCGCGTAGGCGGTCACCGCCGACGAATCTATCCCGCCGCTCAGGAACACCCCGAGCGGCACATCGGACATGAGCCGTCGACCGACCGCCGCCGAGAGCCGTTCACGGATCTGTTCGCACCAGATATCTTCAGCGTTATCGGGCACTACTTCGTATGGTTCGATCTGGAAATCCCAGTATCTCATCACCGTCAATTCGCCGCTTCTCAGGTCGTAGGAAAGCGAATGACCCCCCGGCAGTTTCGAGACCTCGCTGAAGACGGTGTGCGGCGCCGGTATGTAGCCGTAGGCGAAATATTTCTTGAGCGCCTTTTCACTGCGCGACAAGTGGAGCGCGCCGTGTTTCCGGAGCGCCGAGAGTTCCGAGGCAAAGGCGAAAATGCCGTTCTGCAGGGTGTAAAAGAGCGGTTTTTTGCCGAACCGGTCACGCGAAAGGAGCATCCGCTTGCGCTCACGATCGTAGAGGGCGAAAGACCACATCCCGTTCATTCTATTGACGAAATCGTCGCCCCAGAAGCGGTATCCGTGGAGCAGGACCTCGGTGTCGGAGTGGTCGGTCACGAACTTGGCGCCGGCCCGTTCCAGTTCGCCGCGCAGGATCCGCTGGTTGTAGATCTCGCCGTTGAAGACGATGACCAGCCGGCCGTCTTCGCTCGACATCGGCTGGGCGCCGCCGGTCAGATCGACGATGGAGAGGCGACGGTGTCCGAAGAACACCCCTCCGGCCGGATCGTGCCAAAAACCTTCGGCGTCGGGGCCGCGATGCTGCAGCGCACCGGTCATCCGGCGGATGTCGTCACGCGTTCCCGTTCCGACGAACCCGGTGATGCCGCACATCTTAATCGGTTCCCGGCAGATTGACCGTTTCTTTGATGCGGTAGGTCGGTTTATCCTGTGATTCGTGGTAGGTGCGCATCAGCAGTTCGGCGATAAGACCGAGGAATATCGATTGCACCCCGAGTATCACGAACATGGTCGACATGAGCAGGAGCGGTGACTCGATCAGCGATGCGCCGATCGCCAGCTTCATCACGACGAGGTAGCCGACCAGCAACACCGCCAGCGCGATGAGCGCCATTCCCACCATTCCGAACAGGTAGCTCGGTTTGTGGGCATAGGTGCTGATGAATTTGACGGTTATCAGATCGAGTACCACCTTGAAGGTCCGCCCGATGCCGTATTTCGACACGCCGCGGGTCCGCGGATGGTGGTCGACCGGTAGTTCGGTGATGCGCGCCCCGTTCTGGTAGGCATAGGCGGGAAGGAAGCGGTGCATCTCGCCGTAGAGGGTAAAACCTTTCAGGAATTCGCGGCGATAGGCCTTGAGCGTACAGCCGTAATCGTGCAGATGACACCCGGTCACCCACGAAATGATCCCGTTGGCAATCATCGAGGGAAGTTTCCGGTTGATGAACGCGTCCTTGCGGTCCGCGCGCCAGCCGCTGACCACATCGTAGCCTTCCGCCAGCTTGGCAAGGAGCATCGGGATATCCTTCGGGTCGTTCTGCAGATCGGCGTCGAGGAACACCACCACCTGTCCCTGCGCGTGGTCGATACCGGCGGCGATGGCGGCGGTCTGCCCGTAGTTGCGCATGAAGCGGAGCAGTTTCACCCGGGGAAGGTCGGCCGCCACTTCGCGGAGCAGATCGAAACTGCCGTCGCGCGAACCGTCATCGACATAGATGATCTCCCACTCCTGCGGCAGGGTGCCGAGGACGGCAACGATGCGCCGGTGCAGTTCGGCGACATTCTCCTCTTCGTTGTAGACCGGCACGATGACCGATATCCGGTTGAACGGCTCGGCGCTCATGGGAGATCCCCGCTGCAGTTACTTCTTCGCCGCTTTTTTCTGTTCGAGAAGCAGTTTCCGCAGTTCGGCCAGTCGTTCCTTGAATATCTTCTCGGTGAGTTTGTAGGGTTCGTCGCTGGTCATGTCGAGTCCGGCGTCACGGAAGATATCGAGCGGCGACTTCGAGCCGCCCGCCATGAGCATCCCCTCGACATACTTCTGGGCCGGAAGGCTTCCGTCGAGGATCTTGGTGGCGATGGTCAGCGCGCCGACGAAGCCGACGACATACTGGAACACATAGTAATTGTAATAGAAGTGGGGGATATAGGACCATTCGACGGCGTAGCGGTCCTCCATCTCGTAGAGTCCCTTGGCGGCGCCGTAGTATTCTTCGTTGACCTCTTTGTAGAGCTTATTCATCACATCGGGGGTCAGCGGGCTGCCCGCCTCGACCACATCGTAGAACCGTTTCTCGAACTCGGCGAAGAGCATCTGGCGGAACACGGTGCCGCGCGCCGCTTCGATGAAGTTGTCGAGCAGGAAGATCTTTTCCTCGTCGTTCTTCGCGTTCTTGAGGAGGTGCGCCGTGAGGAGCTGTTCGTTGAATATCGACGCGACCTCGGCGTTGAAGAGGTTGTAGTCGGCGTTCGGAAAGGGTTGATATTTGTTTGAGAAATAGGAGTGCATCGCGTGACCCATCTCATGGGCGAGCACCGAGAGCGAATCGTAATCCTCGGTCCAGTTGAGCAGGACGAACGGGTGGGTCGAATAGGAGCCGCCGGTGCAGTAGCCGCCGTCGGCCTTCCCCTTCGACGGATAGACATCGATCCAGCCGCTGCCGGGGGCCATCCCCTTCTTCATCGCCTCTTTGTACTCGTCGGGCATCACCGCGACCGCCGCGTTGACCAGATCGCCCGCCTTTTCAAAGGAATATTCCTCGGTGTAGCCGCTACGGGTGAGCGGTACATACATGTCGGGGAAACGGACCTTGTCGACGCCGAGAATCTCCTTCTTGAGCGCCATATATTCGTGAAGCGCCGGCAATATCGAGTGGATGTGGCCGATGAGCATGGTGTAGAAATCGGACGGCAACTCCTTAGTGAAGAGGACCTTTTCGATGGAGGATCCGAACTTCTTCACCTTTCCTTCGGTGACATAATATTTCGTCTGGTAGGAGAGCGTTTTTGAGAAGGTGTTCTTGTAGAGACCGTAGTTTTCCCAGAATTTCTCAAAAAGGAGCTTGCGGTCGGCGGGGTCCTGCATCGAGCGGTATTTCACATACATCGGGTCGTCAAGCGCCACCGTTTCACCGGTCGAGAAGGTAACGGACGGCCGCACCATGTCGGCGGTGGTGAAGGTGATGTACGATTCGTAGGGGGCGAAGCCGACGGCGGTGAATTCGGCCAGCACCTTTTCTTCGGCGGCGGTCAGCGTATGCGATTTCCAGCGGATGATCTCATTCATCGCGCGGCGGAAATCCTTGAACGACTCGTCGGCGAGGTAGTCCTTCACCGTCTCTTCGGGCAGGGCGAGCATCTCCGGTTCAAGGAAACTGGCGGCCGACACGAACGAGGTGTAAAGCGTCTCGACGCGTCCGGCGAGTTTCTGATTGTCGGCGACATTCATATCGCTGTCCTTGAGCCGTCCGGCGTAGGTGTCCAGATTGTAGACCAGCCGCATCCCCTCGAAGTAGGCCTTGAGGGTGGCGCGGGCGCTATCCTTGTTGCCGAGCGTGCCGGCAAAGCCTTTGAGCTGGAGGATGAGTTTGCTGGCCGTCTCGAATTCGACCTCGAAGTCCTTCGGTTCGGCGTAGATGTGCGACGGGTTCCATTTGTACTTGTCGGGGATGGCCGAGCGGTCCTTCTGCGGAGCCGCCTCTCCCTGCGGCGCGGCCGACGAGCAGGCGCCGAAAAGCGCCATGAGGGTAAGTCCGATCATAATGGTCCTCATCTGTTTCCTCCCTTGGATTATCGCTGATCACTTCTCGTCGTCGTAGTAGATCGTCTCGCGCTGTGCCGCGTAATCTTCGATGAATTTCCGGTCTTCTTCGGATATCTCGATGAACCGCAGACCCATGCCGGGCTGAATGCCGGCGGCGGTCGTGTTCGACTCGCGCAGCCAGACCACCTCGGCGTGCGCCACGATCTCGCGCCCCTCGAGGATGAAGGTCAGGTGCATTTTGTGGCCGATGGGCATAGTCTGGTGGGTGCCCAGAAAGATGCCGCCATGCGAGATGTCCTGCGTGATGCCGGTGTAGAAGTTGTGCGGGCCGCCCTCGACGACCTCGAAGGATACCTCGAGCTCTATATCGATGCGCTTGGCGCTTCGCGAATAGATGACATCTTCTTTGTCCCGTTTTAATTCGTCGGTCATGTGCTCCTCTTTCTTACTCCGAATACCAAATAACTTTGTTATTATAATGGTCGAAAAAGAGAAAGCAACTAAACAGTAGGAGCTGCGCGCGCGATTAAAGACTTGATTACCGGCGTGCCGTGAGTATCTTTAAAAAACCATGGATCAGGGAGGTCCGGTGAACAGCGTTCCGCAGAGAAACCCGAATATCGACCGGCGTGCGCCGGTCGGCGTCATCTCGTTTCTGTTCCTCACCGATATGTTTTATGTCAACGCCCGATCGGGGGTCGATCCGTTCTTTGACGCGTGGCGTTCCCCGCATCTGGTGCTGCTCAGCTGGCTGGCGCTTATCACGCTGTTCGCGGCGCTGCTTCATCTCTTCTCTCCGCTCAGCCGCCTGCGCGGCGCGGTCCTGCTTTCCTTCATGGGCTTCTACCAGTGCCTGACCGGCTACCATTTCGTCACCAAGACGCCGTTCGATTTCTCGGTCATGGCCTACAACTCCGACGCCACCTTCAATATCGAGGCGCTGGTCATCATCTTCGAGAGCATCGGGGCGCTGCCGCTCATATTCTTCGGCGGCTATATCGTACTTGCCCTCTTCTGGCGGCCGCTTCACACCGCTTTTTTCGCGCCGCTTCCCTTTTCCCGCCGCCGCATCGCCATCGGTTTTATCGCACTGGGCCTCTATGTCGCGCTGACCGCCGTCAATGTGGCGCCGCACGACCAGATCGGGCAGTTTTTCCGTTCGATAGTCACCTACCATCGCGATGCCGAACAGTACCGCTTCGCCGAACAGTACCCGGCGGGGAGCTATCCCTTCGTCGTCACCGAACCGGCCCCGACGCCGCCCGCCCGGCGGCCGCATATCTTCCTCATCGAGATCGAATCGTTCAACCCGCGCTTCATCGAACAGAAAAGCCCGGCGGGACTCGATATCATGCCGGTCTTCTCGGAGCTCATCCCGAAAGGGCTCTACATCGACCACTTCTACGGCAACACGGTGCAGTCGTCGAAAGGACAGTTCGCGACTCTCTTCTCGCTGTTGCCGAGCCTCCGGCAGAAAGAGTTCATCCGTCACGCCGACAACCGTTTCTACTCGCTGGCGGCGCTGCTGCGCGATAACGGCTATACCGGCTGGTTCGTGAAGGCATACAAGAACATCACCTTCGACAACACCGGCGTGTTCGCGCTGCACAACGGGTTCGACCGCGCCTTCTCGATACACGATTTCCTCAAGGAGGGCGAGTCGGCCCACAGCTGGGGATGGGGGATCGAGGACCAGCTCTTCTACCGCCGTTTCTTCGAACATCTTGACACGCGCACCGAGGTGGTATCGGGCGAAAAACCGCTCTTTGTCGTGCTTCACACCGTCATGAACCACATGAAGTTCAACAAGACGCCGCCGGAACTGCGCCATATCTACCCCGAACCGCGCGACATGACCGAGAACTTCGCCAACACGATACACCTGTCCGACCAGCAGCTCTCCGTTTTCTTTGAAGAACTCGGCAAACGCGACTACCTCAAAGAAAGCATCGTCATCATCACCGGCGACCACGGCTTCACCACCGCCGAACACGGCTACGAGCACAACGAACTCTACTATTTCGAAGAGTTCTTCCGGACGCCGTTCCTCCTCATCTATCCCGGCGTGGTGACACCGCAGCGCATCGCCGACACCGCCTATTCACAGATCGACATCGCTCCGACGATACTCGACATCATCGGCCTGACACCGCCGAAACATCACTTCCGCGGGCAGTCGATGCTCCATCCAAAAGAGCCGGGACGGCCGGTCCTGCTCATCCAGCCCTACAACGGCACCTTCCTCGGAGTGGTGGAATATCCGCTCAAGTATGTCCGCCATATCCGCACCGGCGAGGAGTTCGTCTACGATCTCGAACGCGATCCGCAGGAAAAGGACAATATCCTTGTGACGACCGATCCATCGCTTGTCAACCGGTGGCGCGAGGCGCTCCGCGAGATATACCTCAATCAGTATCTGCTGGAGACCGATCAGGTCTGGCCGGGAAAATAAGGAACAGCTCCCTTCCGAATTAACCTTCTCCACACGATGGAGAAGGGGGACCGCTTGCGGTGGATGAGGTTATTTCCCGGCGCAGATGGCGGGGACCGCTAGCCTGAATTTTTCTAAGGAATAGTTCTTCTTCGCGGCGGTGACGCCGGTCGCGTTCACGGTGAGTTCGTGGAGCACCGGTTTCGCCTCCTTGCCCGCGGTGCAGGTGAGCATCACTTTGCCGTCGCTCATCTTCGAAACGAGCCATTCGAGCGTTCCCTCGACACCGCGATCGAGCACCGCGAACCCCGCCTTTTCGGTAAGTTCTTTCGGCAACTTGTCGGCTTCGGTGATCGCCGCCGCAAGACCGCTCATTTGCGCGATGAGCACTATCCGCTGGAGTTTCACCGCGTCATTCGGAACACCTGCCGGGATGAGCACCAGCGCATCGGCCGCCTTGCCGAGTTTCTCGCCGACGAGCAGTAGATTGGCGAGATTGTCGCCCACCGCGAGATCGAGCCGCTCTTTGAGTTCCCATCCTTCGGCGAATTTATCCTGCGTGACCAGCGCGTAGAAAAGACCTTCCCACGCCGCACCGTTTCGTGGCATGCTTTTGGCCGCCGCGCGGAAATGCTTTTCGGCGGTCGCCATATCGTTCTTTTCGTAGGCGGCCGATGCGAGGAAGTAGTGCGCTCCGGCGTGTTCCGGCGCTTTGCCCAGCACTTCGTTCATGCGGGCCGCGGCCGATTTTTTGTCGCCCGTTTCGTAGGCGATCAGGCCGAGGTTGTAGAGCGATTCGGTCGGCTGGATGCCGTTCTGAATGCAGACCGCGAAGAGTCCCGCCGCGTCGTCGGCCTTGCCCAGACCTTGGAGCGCCAGCGCGCGGAAGAAGAGAGCCTCGGGGTCGGCGCTTTTCGCGAGGATCGGTTCCGCCTCGGCGTACTTCTCCTCCATGACCAGCGAGCGGCCTTTGGCGAAGTCGGGGTCGGCACTGCTTTCCTGCAGCAGCGCAAGATTACGGTCAGCCTGTTTCTGCTGGGTCGTCTTGCCGCCACAGGCGATGATGAAAAACGCGACAAGAAAAAGGAGCGTAAGTTTTTTCATTGCAGTCCCGCTGTTTTCTTTATGTCGGCATACGAATGCTTGCCGTTGGTGGTCTCGGTGATGAGGCCGTTCTGGTCGGCAAAGGCGGTGAAGGGGAGCAGGATACCGGCGTTCTGGAGCGATTCGGGCGCCTGAATGACCTCGAAGGTGATCCCTTTCTCCTTCGCTATCTCCAGCACCTTGCCCGGCATCGGATCGACGCTGATGGAGAGCACTTTGACCTCTCCTTTGCCGTCCTCGTATTCCTTCTTTATCTTCTCGATATCGGGGAACATCTCGATGCAGGGGATGCACCAGCTCGACCAGAAATCGACGATGATCTTCTTCCCCTTGTAGTCGGCGAAGTTGAGCGT
>CAYPQK010000054.1:0-12274 GCA_964412895.1 uncultured Spirochaetales bacterium | reverse complement strand
TGAGCGTCTTGCCGGTGACCAGCGACTTCATGACGATGCCGTGGAGGTTGTTCCCTTTCTGAAAGTGGGTGTCGGTCAGTTCCCCCTCGAGCGCCTTGTCGACCTGTTCGATCGCCTCGGGAAACTTCGGCTGGGTCATCGGGGTGTTTTCGGCGGTCCCCTCTTTTTTGGTGCAGGCGAACAGGAAACAGCACGACAGTGCGAGCACTATGAACGAGCGCATGAGGCCCTCCTAGAAGTACTTTTTCTTGAAGATGACCGCGTCTTTCTCGCGTTTCACGACGGTCCCGATGATGTGGCCGCCGGTGATCTTCGCCGTTTCGGCGGCATGCGCCTTATCAACGACGCAGACATAGCCGATGCCGCAGTTGAAGACGGTGAACATCTCCTGCTCCGACACATTGCCCGCCTTTTTGAGCCAGTGGAAGAGCGGCAGGATGGGCCAATCGCCGTGTATCTCGACCGCGAGGTTCTCGGGGACGACGCGCGGGATATTGTCGTAGAAGCCGCCGCCGGTGATGTGGACCATCCCCTTGACCGGCACTTTCTTCAGCAGTTCCTTGATGAGCTTCGCGTAGATGATGGTCGGCTTGAGGAAGACATCGGCCACCGTCGCGTTGAGTTCGGGGATGCGGGTGTCTATCGCCAGTTTGTGCTGGGCAAAAAGGATGTGGCGAACGAGCGAATAGCCGTTGGAATGGACGCCGCTCGACGGAATGCCGACGAGCACATCGCCATCCGCGACCTTCGTTCCGTCGATGATCTTGTCTTTATCGACGACGCCCACCGAGAAGCCGGCGAGGTCGAATTCACCTTCGGGGTAGAAGTCGGGCATCTCGGCCGTCTCGCCGCCGACCAGCGCACAACCGGCCTGCATACAGCCTTCGGCGATACCTTTGACCACGAGCGCCGCGGTGTCGGCCGACAGTTTGCCGGTGGCGAAGTAGTCGAGGAAGAAGAGCGGCTCGGCGCCGAGCACCAACACATCGTTGGCGCACATCGCGACCAGATCGATGCCGATGGTGTCGTATTTTTTCGCCATGAAGGCGAGTTTCAGTTTCGTGCCGACCCCATCGGTGCCGCTCACGAGCACCGGGGTCCTGATTCCCTCGGGGATGGTCACCATCGCCGAGAAGCCGCCGATACCGGCGAGCACCTCGGGGCGGTGGGTCTTCTTGACCAGTTCTTTCAGCATCGGGACGAGGCGGTTACCCTCCTCGATATCGACCCCCGCTTTCCGGTAGGCACCTCCACTCATGCGGCATCTCCCTTATGCAGTTTTTTCAGTTTCTCTTCGGCGTCGTTGAAGTTCTTGACGGCGCAGAGGTCGCCGCACATCGAACAGGTCTCGGTGTCGGCCTTCGGGCCGCGCCGGTCGCGGTATTTCCGCACTTTCTCCGGGTCTATCGCCAGCCGCTCCTGCGCCTCCCAGTCGAGTTTCCGCCGCGCCGTCGACATCTCGCGGTCCCAGTCGGCAGCGCCGGGCCAGCCTTTGGCGATGTCGGCCGCGTGGGCGGCGATCCGCGCCGCGATGACCCCCTCCTTCACATCGTCGACCGTCGGGAGCGACAGGTGTTCGGCCGGCGTCACATAGCAGAGGAAATCGGCGCCGCTCATCGCCGCGAGCGCCCCGCCGATGGCCGAGGTGATATGATCGTAGCCGGGCGCCACATCGGTGACCAGCGGTCCCAGCACATAGAACGGCGCCCCTTTGCAGAGCGATTTCTGGAGCTGCATATTGGTGACGACCTGATTGAGCGGCACATGGCCCGGCCCTTCGATCATCACCTGCACCCCGGCGGCGCGGGCCCGATCGGTCAGCGCTCCGAGGGTGATGAGCTCCTCAATCTGGGCGCGGTCGGTGGCGTCGGCAAGGGCGCCGGGGCGCAGACCGTCGCCGAGCGACAGGGTGCAGTCGTAGGCGTGGGCTATCTCCAAGAGGCGGTCGAACTGTTCAAAAAGCGGGTTCTCGGCGTCGTGATGCGCCATCCAGCGGGCCGTGATCGATCCGCCGCGCGAAACGATACCCATGAGCCGGCCGTTATCGCGGAGACCATCGAGCAGATGCCGGTTGACGCCGCAGTGGACCGTGATGAAGTCGACGCCGCTTTTCACCTGTCCTTCGATAGCGTCGAACATCTCGTCGGCCGTCATCTCGGCGAACGACTGCTTCCGTGTCCGGACATTGTCGACTATCGCCTGATAGATCGGTACGGTGCCGATGGTGACCTTCGCCACCTCCATGATCTTTTTACGGGTGAGTTCGAGGTCGCCGCCGGTCGAAAGGTCCATGATGGCGTCGACGCCGTATTTGACGGCGATACGCGCCTTTGCGAGTTCCTCCTCGAGCGAATTGACATCCTCGCTGGTGCCGATGTTGGCGTTGGTCTTCACGCGGCACCCTTCGCCGATGGCGAGCGGCGCGATATCGTGGATCGTATTCTTGCAGATGACGATGCGTCCCGCCACAACGCGACGCCGCATCTCGTCGGCATCCATCCGTTCGGCCGCCGCCGCCGCCTTCAACTCCGCGGTGATCTTTCCGGCGCGGGCCGCCTCAAGCTGGGTCTGGGTCTTCATGAGCTACCTCGTTCAACAAGCGCGAAAGGTACTGTACATCATCGACGGCCGTTTGGCTATAAAAAAGAGAGATGGCGGCAAGGTCGTAAAAGCCCTGTCGTATCAGCCCCTCGGCACGGCCGCGATCAAGGCCGCCGAGAAGAAAGAGTCCGTTCCGTTTCACCGGCGCCACCGTCGGCCGGGTGTCGTTCGGCTTGGAGTAGGGGGGGAACACCGGTGCGTAAAAGACATACCGCGCGCCGTCGGCGAAGGCCCGTTCGAACTCGGCCGGCGTGTGGGTCGATACCGCGATGGCAAGGTTGGGAGCCGCCGTGCGGGTCGCGGAGATGCAGGAAAGTTCGGAGGAACGGAGGTGTATCCCGTGGGCGCCGCACCGTTTCGCAAGCTCCGGTGACCCGGCCACAAATATCCGGAGCCGGGGGCATTTCGCCGCGATACGGATGACCGCCACGCAGAGTTCTTTTTCAGAGAATATCCCGTCGTTACGGATAGTTACTTTGCCGACGCCCGCCGCGGCGATCCGGACGACACTCTCGACCGTCGCGGCGACCGTCGGGGTGCGGGTGATGTCGGTGATCATCCATAACATGGGAGGAATCTAGTCGTGACGAAGGAAAAAGTCAACGGAGAAAAAGAGATTTATGCGGGAAATTTTCTTAGATAAGGACCAGAGAACAGCCGTCCTGCGCGCCGTCTTCGGGCGTCGCGGTATCTTTGGTGCCGTCGGTGTTGTTGTAGTCCTCGCCGCCGGTCTGCTCATCGGCCGGGTTGCCCCCTACCGGGATCCCGGTGTCGTCGGCCGGATCGGTGGTGGTCTCTTCGCCCTCTTCGGTGGTCCAGTAGCAGGTGCCGTCGGTGCAGTGTCCGCCGCCGCAATCGGCATCGCTGACGCACGAGGTCTCCGGCTGAGGCTCTTCGCCGCCGCCAAGGCACTCTTCACACCCGTCGGTTTCTATGCACTCCTTGAGTTCGCCCAGATCGCTCTCTATCTCTTCCATCGTCGTTTCGCTGCAGCACTGATAGACCATCAGCGACCAGTCGCCGACCCATTCGCCATTGGCGATGGCGGCCCGTTCCTCTTCGGTCAGCGTCGTCTCATAACAGGTCCCCTCGACCCATTCGACCGCGTCAAGGCAGGCGCCGAACAGTTCTTCGCCGCATTCCTCTTCGATATCGGGCGCCGTCTCGCCACAGGTCTCTATCAGTTTCGCCATGCATTCATCCTGCGTGGGGAGGAAGTACGGTTGCGGCGGGACCTCGCCGTCACCGTCGCCGTCGGTGCCGGGATCGGTCGTCGGGTCGTCCGGGTTGACCGGCTCGCCGGCGTCGGTCCAGCCGACACCTTCGCCGGTCACGCACTGGCAGAAACCGCTCGTGTCGCCGATCTCGCAGTAGCCCGCCTCATTTTTGCAGGCGGTCCTTTCGGTCTCCACCGGCTCTTCGGTCGGTTCGCAGAAGCCGTCGAAACAGGCATAGCCCTCGGGGCAGTCCATATCGCTCACGCAGGGTGCCGGGTCGACATCGGGGGTTTCTTCACTGCACCGTACCTGCGGCGGATACGATTCCATGATCGCGCAGTCGGCCTCACCGCAATATTCGCACGGATCGCTGTCGGCGGGCCAGCAGACCGGCGTCTCCATATCCTCGAATTTCACGCACTGCATCTGGTCGGGACAGGCGGTGTCGGCGTCGCAGGACTGCCACACCTGATCGGGCGGATCGGCGCGCAGTATCGCCGCGAAGCACAGGGTCATCAGGAACATCACGCTTTTGCTCATTATATCCCTCCATCTTGGATAGAACGAATTCGTCCCCTTTGGTGCCCACAGCATACCTTATTTATTAGGGAAAAGCGACCGGAAAAATAAAAAGAGCGCCGACCGGCTGTAATTATTGATGTTTTTGTTCAAATCGTTACGAATTGTCGGAACCGGGGATGATGACCGTCACGAGCCGTGAAGAGAGATACGATCCATTCCCGAGCACCGTCACAAGCGCCTGATAGGTCACCGGATCGGGCGAGGTATTCTTGCAGAAATCGTTGTAGAACCGGACATCGAAGGTGACCGTCGTCCCCTGTTTGACCGAGAAGAAGGTCGTCGCGTCCTGACCGGAAACACCGTCGGCCGGGTCGGCTTTGACGGCGGTCGACGATTCGACGAACTCGGCGGCCGAAATGCCGTCGCACTGTTCATCCGACAGACTGCCGGTGGTCACATCCATGTCGATGTAGGTCATGAGCGACACGACCGCGTCGGCGACCATGCCCGAAAGACCGTTGCCGTCGGGACTGCCGGTGTGCGAATTGAAGTTCTTGCCGTTCCCGTCGAGCGAGCCGGTCGCCTCGGAGACCATGGCGTAGTCCTCCTTGCAGAAGGTGGTCTCGCCGCCGTTGTCGTCGTCGAAGCCGGTGTCGATGCCGATGAACTTGGCGCCGATGCTGTTGAGCGCCCCTATCGCCTCGGTGATCTCGGGGAAATGGCCCGCTATGGTCTTGCATTCGTTATAGTTCGTGAAATTGGCCGGGTCGGGACACTGGGTGAATGCCTCGTCGCTGATCATGATGAAGATGTGCATCGCCTTCTGCCGGAAACAGACGCCGCCGATGCTCCCCAGTTCTCCCGAGCAGTCCATCTGCGGGAAATCGGCCACCACATCGGGATTGGGCAACGATCCCCACGCGCCGGGTCCGCACTGGCCGTTCATCGGGTTGCACCCCTGTATCGTGAACTGCATCGGATCGCCGGTGGCGGCGTAGACCAGAGCCGCCGTGGGCAGTTCGGTCCCGGTGCAGTCCCCCACGGAGGCGACCGCGTTCTTGACCGTCTCGGCATCCATGATCATGGCCTGATACAGCTTATAGAAAGGGTCCCATGCGTAGGTGACCAGTCCGAACGAAACATCGTCGACCGACTGTTTGATCGGGTCGATGATGTCGGTCTGTATCCCCTGTTTGAGATTGTCGGTCTCGTCCATCATCGAGCCGGAATTGTCGAGGAAGATCAGGACATCGGCCGCGTCGATGTTGGTGCCGAAATCGAGCGTCCGCTGGACATTCTCCTGCGAATTGTAGGGAAGAACGACATAGAAGATGCCGTCGGGGATGTTCGAGTTCGGGTCGAGCGGGTCGGCGCCGCCCGGGTTGTTCTCCTCGTAGACGATCTCGGCGAGGTCGTCGGAGCCGTCGCCGTCGGTATCCTTCTTGGTCGGATCGGTTCCCACGATACCCTCTTCCTTGTCGGTCAGCCCGTCGTTGTCGCTGTCTTTGTCGAGGAAATCGGGCGTGCCGTCGCCGTCGCTCTGCGCCGGGGTGGTCGGATCGGACCCTGCCTCGACGCTGTCGAGCAGGCCGTCGCCGTCCGCATCGGTGTCCAGACAGTTCGGCGCGCCGTCGTTATCGCGGTCCCCCGCCCCTTCGACGCCGTTGGGGATGCCGTCGCTGTCCTCGTCGCCGCTCGGGTCGGGACAGGCGGTATCGACCAGATCGTTGTCGGAGATGAAGCCTTCGGACGGGTCATCGGCGCCGGTCCCTTCGGTCGCCGGGTCGTCGCCGCCCGGAGAATCGGTCGCCGCTATGTCGTCGGGAAGCGGACCCTCCTCTTCGGTCGGCGTACAGCCGATGAACAGAAGAACGCACGCCGCCGTGACCAAGTTGAGAGAAAACAAGAAACGGTTCATGATATCCTCCCTTCCCTAAAAAATATCAGAAGATCGGACAGGCGTCCGACTTGCCGCAATCGTTGAGCAGTTTCTTTGTTTTGGCGATGAACGCCCTCAGCGCGTCATCCTTCGGCAGTTTGGCCGCCGCGCGGTCGAGATACTGCGTCGCCTCGGCGGTCAGCCCCAGCTCGACGCAAAGGCCCGCCGCCATTATTTCCGCAGAGATATCGGTCGCTTTTGCCTTCTTTGAAAGTTTGTCGTAGAGCGCCCGGATAACGGCCAGCCGCTTTTTCTCGGGCGCGGTCAGCTCCTTTTCGATGCGGGCCGTCACCGGTTCACCGGCGGCATGTTTTTTCAGAAAGAGATCGAACGCCGCGCAACCCGGTTCGGCTGCCGATGGACAGGATACCTTCACCGACCCGTCGAACAAAAAGTCTCGTGCCGCCGTCGTCGCCGACAGGAGGCACAGGAAGAGTACGATCAAAAACGACCGCATCGGATTTTTACGAGTTGTCGGAGGCGGGGATGATGACCGTCACGAGCCGCGAAGAGAGGTAGGAACCGTTGCCGAGTACCGTCACGAGCGCCTGATAGGATACCGGTTCGGGCGAGGTGTTCTTGCAGAAGTCGTTGTAGAAACGGACATCGAACCAGACTATCGTTCCCTGTTTGACCGAGAAGAAAGTGGTTGCATCCTGACCGGTGACGCCGTCGGCCGGTTCGGCCTTGACGGTGGTTGACGACTTCACAAAGTCGGCGGCCGAGAGGGTGGTTCCTATGCAGGTCTCTTCCGACAAACTGCCGGTGGTCACATCCATATCGATGTAGGTGGTCAGCGACACGACCGCCTGCGCGATCTGGTCCGACATGCCGGAGCCGTCGGCGTTCGCGGTGTGGTAAATGAACGGCAGGCCGTTCTTATCCAGCGAACCGGTCTGCTCGGCGACCAGCGTAAAAGATTCGGTACAATCATCGGTCTCGATGCCGCCATCGTCAAATCCCGAATCGACACCGATGAATTTCGCGCCGATGCCGTTCATGGCCGCTATCGCCTCGGGGGTGTTGATCGGTTCACCGACCGACCAGCGGCACGAATCGTACGCCCCTTCCGATCCGATCTTCGGGCACTCCTTGAACGCCTCGTCGGTGATCAGGATGAATATCGGCATCGATTTGGGACGGAAACAGGCGCCGCCGATGCTTCCCTCCTGCCCGGTGCAGTCCATCTTCGGGAAGTTGTAGACCGCGTCGCCGAATATCGTTTGGTCGCAACCGCCCATACCAAGCGCGCACAACTCGACCGTTCCATTGAATTCGGCGCCCGACGCAAGCAGGAAGATGGCCGGCTGGGCAAGTTCGTCATTGCCTGTGGCTTCGCTGAGGTCGCCAACCGACGACGCGACCAGATCGGCATCCTCGGTGATCTCCTCGACCAGCGCGTAGGGCGGGTCCCACTGAAACCACGCGAGACCGAACGCGGTGCTGATGGTCAAAGCGTTCCTGATGCCGTCGATGATCTTGGTCTTTATTTCGCCCTTAAGTTTGCTTATTTCGTCTGACATCGAGCCGGAACGGTCCACAAGGATGGCCACATCGATCGCCTCGATGTTAGTGCTGAATTCCAGCGTCCGCTGGACATCCTCCTTCGAGTTGTAGGGAAGGACGACATAGAAGATACCGTCGGGTATCTTCGAGGTCGGGTCGAGCGGATCGGCGCCGCCGGGATTGTTCTCCTCGTAGACTATCTCGGCAAGGTCGTCCGAGCCATCGCCGTCGGTGTCCTTCTTGGTCGGATCGGTCCCCGCGATGATCTCCTCCTTGTCCGACAGGCCGTCGTTGTCCGAATCCTTGTCGATGAAGTCGGGATCGTCGTCCTTGTCGTTGTTGGCCGGATTGGTCGGATCGGTGCCCGCCTCGACGCTGTCGAGTATGCCGTCGCCGTCCGAATCCATGTCGAGGCAGTTGGCGAAACCGTCGTTGTCCTTGTCGCCCGCTCCTTCGACGCCGTTGGGGATGCCGTCCTCGTCCTCGTCGCCGGTCGGATCGGGACAGGCGGTATCGGCCATATCGTTGTCGGGAGCGATGCCTTCGGAAAGATCGTCGGGGTTAGTCCCCTCGGTCGGATCATTGGTCACCGGATCATCGGTGTCGGTGGTCCCGATGTCGTCGGGACCTGCGTCGTCGGTCGGCACACAGCCCAAGGGTAAAAGAAAGAAGAGCGCCGCGAATGTCACAATAAAGACCCCGGAAACCCGATGCATGGTTGACTCCGCTTCGGTTGATATCTTCTTCTGTTACGAGTTGTCGGAGGCGGGGATGATGACCGTCACGAGCCGCGAAGAGAGGTAGGAACCGTTGCCGAGTACCGTCACGAGCGCCTGATAGGATACCGGTTCGGGCGAGGTGTTCTTGCAGAAGTCGTTGTAGAAACGGACATCGAACCAGACTATCGTTCCCTGTTTGACCGAGAAGAAGGTGGTCGCGTCCTGACCGGTGACGCCGTCGGCCGGTTCGGCCTTGACGGTGGTCGACGACTTCACAAAGTCGGCGGCCGAGAGGGTGGTTCCCATGCAGGTCTCTTCCGAAAAGCTACCGGTGGTCACATCCATGTCGATGTAGGTGGTCAGCGATACGACCGCCTGCGCGATCTGGTCCGACATGCCGGAACCGTCAGAATTGGCGTTGTGATAATAGAAGGTATTGCCGTTCTTGTCGAGCGAACCGGTCTGCTCGGCCATGATGTTGAAGCCTTCCTTCAAGTCGTCGGTCTCGTTGCCGCTGTCGTCGAAACCGGTGTCGATCCCGATGAGTTTGACGCCGATGCCGTTCATCGCGGCTACCGCCTCGGCGATATTGACCGGATCGCCGATCTCCCACCGGCAGGAGGTGTAGGCGGTCACCGGATCGGTCCCGCTTTGGCACTCCTTGACCGATTCGTCGGATATGATGATGACGATAGGCATCGACTTGGCGCGGAAACAGGCGCCGCCGCGGGTGCCCAGCTGGCCGGTGCAGTCCATTTTCGGGTAATCGTACACCGCGTCGGCGATTATCGTCTGGTTACAGCCGCCGAAACCGGGGACGCAGGCGCCGACCGTCGCGTGGAATTCGACGCCGCTGGCCAGCAGGTAGAGCGCCGGAGTCAGATATTCGTCGTCGCCGTTGGCGTCGCCCAGATCGGAGACCGACGAGGCGACTTGATCGGCATCCTCGGTGATGTGCTCAAGAAGTTTGTAGGGCGGGTTCGGTGTCCAGGTGAAGTAGGCGAGACCGAAAGCGGTGCTAATGGTCAGCGTGTTCCGGATGGCGTCGATGATCTTCGGTTTTATCTCGCTCTTGACCTTGTCTATCTCATCCTGCATAGAACCCGACTTGTCGACGAGTATCGCCACATCGATCGCCTCGATGATGGTCGAGAATTCCAGCGTCCGCTGGACATCCTCCTTCGAGTTGTAGGGGAGGACCACATAGAAGATGCCGTCGGGGATCTTCGAGGTCGGATCGAGCGGATCGGCGCCGCCGGGATTGTTCTCCTCGTAGACTATCTCGGCCAGATCGTCCGAGCCGTCGCCGTCGGTATCCTTCTTGGTCGGGTCGGTGCCGACGATGAGCTCATCCTTGTCCGACAGACCGTCGTTGTCCGAATCCTTGTCGATGAAGTCGGGATCGTCGTCCTTGTCGTTGTTGGCCGGATTGGTCGGATCGGTGCCCGCCTCGACGCTGTCGAGTATGCCGTCGCCGTCCGAATCCATGTCGAGGCAGTTGGCGAAACCGTCGTTGTCCTTGTCGCCCGCTCCTTCGACGCCGTTGGGGATGCCGTCCTCGTCCTCGTCGCCGGTCGGATCGGGACAGGCGGTCTCGGCCATATCGTTGTCGGGGATGATACCTTCGGTCGGATCGTCGGGGTTGGTCCCCTCGGTCGGATCGTCGGTCGGCTCACCCTCGGTGGCGTCATCGGGCTGGGGAGTGTTGTCGGTCGGTTCTATCTTGTCGGTGCAGACCGCCGCGTCGCCCTCTTCCTTGCAGTCCTTGTTCTGCGTCGCGCAGTCGAAGGTCTCGACATATTTGCCCTCCTGACAGGAGAGTATCTTGTCGCCGGAGCAGATGGAGACGGTGCCGGTGCAGTCGTCGCCCTCGCTGGAGCGCTCCACGCAGGCGGCGTTCTTGCAGTCCTTGTTCACCGCCGCGCAGTCCTCAAGCAGGGCAAGTGTTCCATTGTCGCACTTCAGCAGTTTCTCGCCATCGGACGAGCAGATCATGCCGTCGCCCGAACAGAACTCGCCGGGACCGATGTACGGATCGCCGCCGTCGTCCGGACCCGGACAGGCGGTGAGGAACAGGGCCGCAAGCAGGGCGGTCGACAGAAGAACGCGGTTCATGAGAGCCTCCATGGTATGTTACCTTTCATCTTTTCCTTTGGTGCCATTCCCCGTCCATTTTTATCAGTAGGCGCATTTCGGATTGTCGCCCACGGTGCAACCGATATCCTGATTGGCCTTTTTGACACACTCGGTGCTTTCGAAGCCGCACGCCGTCGGGTTGCCCTGCTGATCGGTCTCGCAACAGCTCAGGATCATCGTGCGCCACGCGTTGTAGTTCCCCTTGCCGTCCTTCGAACCCTGCGCTTTACAGGCGTTGACGCACTCGTTGTCCTCGGTCGCCTGACCGCCCGGACACTGATCGACGCAGGCCATGACCTCGGAACAGGCGCAGAAACCGAAACAGCCCAGCGTGCTCCACCGCGTGCAGTTTACATTACAGTTGGCGTCGGCCGTACCCGCCTCATACTTGTTCGGATCGACATCGCCGCAGTCGAGCTTGTCGCCCTTCTCGCACAGCTCGTAAGTGTCGATGACGCCGTCGCCGCAGGTGGCGTGGGTCTTGCAGGCGTCGGTCTGGAACTGACACTTTTCGTCGTAACAGCCGTTATCGGTGTTGGAGCACTGCTCCTCATAGCAGGTGGTCATCGTATCGAGCTTCGTGTTGGCGTCGGCGTAACTCTTCGCTCTGCACGCGTCGACGCAGGCGGTGTCGGCGCCGCATTCCTGAACGCAGGCATAGACCTCGTAGCAGGTCAGCGCGTTGATATCGATGCACTGGTAGGTGTCGAAACCGGTGCAGATGGTGTTGCACAGCGCCTCTTTGCCCGCCTTATACTTCTCGGGATCGAGCAAGCCGCAGTCCTTCGTTTCGCCCTTCTCGCAGACCTCGCCCTCGTCTATCTGACCGTTGCCGCAGGTCTCGCCCGGGAAACAGGTATAGTAATCGGTCGGGCAGGCGGTCTCGGTGCATTCCTTGACATCGGCGCCGTTCGCGCAGTTGGCGGTAAAGCAGGTCATGAGCGCCTCATAGCGCGTCTTGCCCTCCTCGGAACCTTCGTTCATACAGCCCTCTTTGCAGGCCTCGTCGGTGCAGGCAAGGATGCAGTCGTATATCTGGGCGCAGGTATCGGTCCCCGCCAGACTGCAGTCGTAGGTGCTGTACATCTTGCAGTCGTCGGCGCAGGTGGCCAGATCGCCTTCGACGAAGTTGGGATTGATGTCGGTGCAGGGCTTCGTATCGCCGATCTCGCAGGTCTCGAACGCCTCCGGCTCGATGACGCCGTTGCCGCACTTGTCGCCCGGATCGCGCGCCACGCATTTGGAGATATCGTAGCCCGAACAGTCGGCCAGACAGCTGACATCCTTGATATGGTAGCGGCCGAGCGTCTCACAGCCGACCTTGTCGCCGTCGCACTCTTCACCGCTGTTCTTGACATTATCGCCGCATTCGCCGGTCGCCACCACATCGGTGTCGGTGTTGCCGTCGCCGGTGTTGATGATGTTGTTGTCCGTCTCCTTCTTGCAGGCCGCGAACATGAGGCACAGAGCAATGCAAACGATGGTCAGTACACCGAAATTCTTCATAGGTCCATTCCTCCAGAGCTGTTCTTTTTCCAAAACTCGCAAAGGGAAGTGTATCAATCAAAAATAAAATGTCAATACAGTAAATGAAAGGAAAAAAGAACGCGACAACGGTGTCGTTCCGGCGGAAC
>CAYPQK010000053.1:0-21806 GCA_964412895.1 uncultured Spirochaetales bacterium | reverse complement strand
GCATTCGGCCGCCCAATGGTCGTGCCGGTCGCGGTGTAGGGCAAGGCATCTATTGAAATAGCGTTGCCGCAGACGCCTACGATGATGTCGCCGGCACAGGTGCCACCGGCACAAATATCATTGAGAGAAAAAGGATTGCCGTCATCGCAGGAAATCCCATCGTTATCGGCAATATATGAACAGGTGCCTTTGCCATTTATGGCACAGGAATCGGCCGTACAGAAATTGTTATCATTGCAGTTTGTTGCAACACAGCAGACACCGTCGGTACAAATACCGGAGTCGCAATCAGATCCCGGATCACAGACAACTCCATTCGGCAAAGGAAGAATATACTTGGCGAGATAAGGACTTAATTTGTCGCCCGCAGTGAGGAAAAAGCCTCCGACATAAAGAGAACCGTCACCGTCAAAAGCCAGAGAAGTGATCTCCGCCTCATTCGGACTGTCCACGCCATTTCCGAGAGCACTCCAAAGATTCCCGTTCCACCGAGCGATGCGATTCGCTGTTACACCGCCCGCGGCAGTAAAGTCTCCTCCGGCATAAACATTGTTGGAACCATCAATGGCAAATGAAGTAACATAGTGATCCACGCCGCTTCCCATAGGACTCCATGAGGTTCCATCCCATTTCGCGATATGGTTCGCCGTTACCCCACCTGCCGTCGTGAACCGCCCCCCGGCATAGAGATTTCCGCTTGTGTCGAAGCTGAGGGCCCAGACATCGCTGTCCATACCGGTTCCGAGCGGACTCCACGAGGTGCCATCCCATTTTGCGATATGGTTCACCGTCACTCCGCCCGCTGTCGTGAAATCACCCCCTGCATAGAGATTCCCGCTTGCGTCAACCACAAGGGCGGCGACACCGTTATTCATTCCACTTCCGAGCGGAACCCACGAAGACTCATCCCATTTCGCGATATGGTTCACCGTCGTTCCGCCCGCCGTCTTGAACGCACCGCCCGCGTAGAGATCTCCTTCGGCATCGATCACGAGAGCCGTGACCGTATCATCCATCCCTGACCCAAGAGGACCCCATAATGAACCGTCCCAGTGCGCGATATAATTCGCCGCCTCAGTACCCGCCGTAAGGAAGTAGCCCCCGGCATACACTTGTCCGTCCGCGTCGATGGCAAGGGCCGTGACCGGGCTGCCCATACCGAGTCCAAGTTCGCTCCATGTGCTACCGTTCCATTTTGCGAGATAGTTTACCGTGATATTGCTTACAGTGGTAAACCATCCTGCAACATAGAGATTCCCGCTTTCGTCGACCTTAAGGTCATAGACAAAATCATTGATGCCGTTACTGATATCGACCCCGCTCCATGACGAACCGTCCCATGTCGCGAGATGGTCGGCCTTTACGCCGTCCACCTCAGTGAAACCTCCTCCCACATATAAGATATCGCTTTCATCGATGGCAAGGGCATAGACCGTTTCATTAGTTCCCGTCCCTAGCATATCCCGTCCACCGGGATATATCCTTGCAGTATAGTATGTCACGACACCGTAGTCGCCGTAAGTCTCCGTGAAAGATCCTCCCGCATAAAGATTCCCGCTTTTGTCGACGGCAAGGGCTTGAACAGTGCCTGCCTCAATTCCGCCTCCGAACGAGTTCCATCCACTGAAACTGCTCCATTGAGCAATATCGCTTCCATCCGTGGGGCTTGATGTGTTGAATAGTCCCCATCCTCCGGCATAAAGGATACCATTTCCATCAAAGACCAGAGAATAGACGGGACCTTCGAAATCGCCGCCGGTAGAACTCCACGAAGTTCCATCCCATTTCGCGATGTGCCTTGTCAATTCAAGGCCGTCCGCACTTTCAAAATCTCCCCCGACATAGATATTTCCCTCTCCATCGGAGGCAAGAGCATATACGGCATTATCCGTGCCGGTTCCCAGTTCGCTCCATGAGCTGCCGTCCCACTTCGCGATATTGTTCGCGTTCGCGTCACCTGCCGTCGTGAACCATCCACCGACATAGAGGTTACCGCTCCAGTCAAGAGCGAGAGCCAGAACTTGGGGATAACCGTCAGATGATTCTTCAATGCCTGTCCCCAACGCACTCCACTCTATGCCGTCCCATTTTGCCACACGATTTGCCGTTACGCCGCCCGCCGTTGTGAACTGGCCTCCCACATAGACGGTACCGCTCCCATCGACGGCAAGGGCTTCGACCGAACCGTGTATTCCACTTCCCAAAGCACTCCAGATGCCGGAAGGAATATGAAGACGCGCGATACCGCTCGCCATGATGTTTTTGACCATGGTAAACCCGCCGCCGATGTAGAGGTAATCGCCCTGTTGTACCATCACCTTTATACCGCCATTAGTTCCGGGGATCTCGGGGTTCATTGACACCCACCGCTCATCGCCGGGAACGGCGTGAGCAATTCCACCATAAGAAACAAGAACGAGCGCAATAAGTGTAAGAAATATGTTCCGCATGGCCCAGTCCCCCGGTTCAATGAAAGATATTCTGCTGGATTTAATCAGAAATCGGAACGATTGTCAAATGGATCGAAAGAAAATGTCCCTCAGTACGCCAGCATGGTGTCCCACGAGGCGGAGGTTATCTCGAAACAGCCGCCGTCCTTGAGCGGTATCGAAAGGCTCGTCTCCTCATCTATGGTAAGTTCTACCAGCCTGACCCCGTCGATATGGCCCACCGATTCGGCGGTCATGGAGCCATACACATCGGTCACCAGCTCGGTTATCTCCAGCGTTCCCGCCTGCTGAAAATAGGATCTCCACTCCGTTTCGGTGTCCGCATACATCTTCACACATTGCTTGCAGGTATCGTAGGCGGCGTTATCGCCCGACCCGAGATCGAATATCCCCACCGCCTGAGCGCCGAGAAGGTCGATGTAAAACATGTCGGCCGTATCTTCACCGGCGATATTCGCGGTCAGGGCGGCCTGATACTGCCCAGCCAGATCGACATTGGCAGTGATCTCCTGAAGCGTGATGACGGTGCAGGCGACGCACGCCGTACCGTCGGCATTGCATTGCTCCCCCTCGTCGCATCCGGTGCCGCAGAAACCGCCGCACCCGTCCCCGCCGCACACCTTCTCCCCGCACTCCGGCACGCATATCGTATCCCATACGGCCGCCTTGAACTCCAGACAGTCGCCGCCCGGCACCGGTACCGCCTCCTGCGTGATCATATCGATATAGACCTGTATCAGCTTGGCGGTTATGGTCCCTTTCGCCTCGGGGGTCCCCGCCTTTACTTCGGTCACCTCGATAGTCCCCGACTCCTGAAAATAGGCCGTCGTGCCGCCGCCCGTCTCTTCATCGTAATCCTGAAGAATGAGGACGCATTCGGTGCAGGTCGTGATCTTCGTGTTCACCCCCGCGCCGAGATCGTAGCTGCCGACCGTCAATTCGCTCCGCGAGACCTCTTCACCGGCAGGATAGAACCAGAACATCAGCGGATCGATCAGGTCGGCCGAGCCGAGCGGCTGGGCGAGAAGACCGTCATACTCGATGCTGTCGCCCGATCCATAGACGGAAAGTTCCTGTATGGTGATGGGGATACATGCCACCACAAGGGCGTCATCGTCACTCAGCTCGTCTTGATCGCCCTCTTCAACATCCTGCACTTCATCCGTGATCAGGAGATCGGTATCATCCTCAAGTCCGTCGACTTCGGCTTCAAAGCCGTCGGAATCGGACAGCGGACTATCGGTAGCGACCGTATCGGCCTCCTTTTCAACATACACGATCTTCGTTTCGGTGCACGAAACGCCACACAGCACGATCGCCGCCATCATAAGAATCACGGACAATTTCATTGAACTCTCCTTGCCGGTTACCTGCGGGCAACCTTAACCGAAGTGCGGACAAAATCAAGAAAAGAAGCGTATGGGACCACGCAGAGCACATTTCATCCATGCATAGGCAAGAAAAACACATCCCGAATCTGTTTATAAAAAAGCAATTTCTCGCAACAGCTCGTCACCATTGGAAAAATGCTCGATAGTTATCGAACGCACTGAAATCATTAGGATTCTATTTTGACTCTTGACTCCTGTTTGTTTTTCTGTTATAGTGGCTGGTTTTTTGCTTGGTTGTAGGGCTTGGCCTACTTTGCTGTAGGTGCCTGCGCGTTCTTTCTTTTTTTAGTGTTGGTAATCTAGGTTAGGGAGGATCATAATGGCACGCGTAAGGTTGTTTGCGGTACTCGCTCTTTTACTTTTCGGGGCAACGCTCTTCGCGGCGGCTCCGGTCATCACCATCAACAATGACGCGACCCAGCTCGCCACGCGACTCGCCGGGAGCGGCACCGGCATCTACAACATCAACAGCGCCACCTATGTCGGCGATGCCACCGGCGCCGGCTATGTCGACGCGGGCGAATTCGGTAGCATCGGGACCAACCAGATCCGCCTTCTCGGCAATGGCATTGTCCTGACCAGCGGCAACCTGAATTCCTTCGGCAGCGACACCAATGCCGGCAATGTCAACGAACCGGGCGACGCCACCTTCCGCGCCTACCTCAACGGCATCTACGGCGGCACTTCGGCCAGCAACGACGCGGTGGTACTTGAGTTCAAGTTCTGGACCACCGAGGGCTACACCTCCATCGACGGCGAACTGCTCTACATGAGCGAGGAGTATCCGCAGTATCCCAACTACATCGACGGCGCGGGGGTCTTCGTCGACGGGGTTGACGGCCACAACGCCGCGATCTACAAGCGTACCGACCGCTCGTGGCACCCGCTGACAACCACCTTTCTCGACCTGTTCCTCGACAACAACCCCAATGTCTGCGATATACCGTTCCGCGGCGTCACCAAGCGCTACCGCTTCAACGGCATCCTCACCAAGGATGCCTACGGCGACGCCCACACGATAGAACATACCATCCGCGTCGTCGTCCACGACACTATTGACAATATCCTTGATTCGGCGGTGTTTCTGACGACCCTCAAGGCGGGCTACGCGACGCAGTGGGGACTCATCCCGCCGTCGGTGGTCACCAACAACGGCCTGACGCTCGACCGGGGCGCGACCGAGACCATCACCAATGGACTGCTCAAGGCCGAAGGCGACATCCCCGGCGCGCTCCAGTTCACCGTCGTCGCGCTACCGGCGCAGGGAACGCTCTATTTCGACGGCACCGCCCTCGCGGTCACCGACACCTTCACGCAGGAGGATATCGACAACGGGCTGATCACCTATACCCACAATAACTCGACCAACTACACCGACGAGTTCCAGTTCAGCATCTACGACGGCGAAGAGGATTTCGTCGACACCTTTCTCATCACGGTGAACGCCCTGCCGGTCAACGACGCACCCGTCGTGGCGGTCCCTTCGACCCAGACGGTCGACAACGACACCAATCTCGTCTTCTCGACCGCCAACGGGAACCAGATCGCCGTCACCGACAGTGACGCCGGAGCGGGTGCTTTGCAGATGACCCTGACCTCTACCCACGGCACGATGACGCTCGCGCAGATAACCGGTCTCACCTTCACCACCGGCGACGGCACCGCCGACGCCTCGATGGTCTTCACCGGCACTCTGACCAACATCAACGCCGCTCTGCAGGGAATGAGCTTCATTCCCGATGAATATCAGGGACAGGCGACCATCGATGTGGAGGCGAACGATCAGGGCAACACCGGCAGCGGCGGCGCGAAGACACATCTGCGCCGCGTCTATATCAATGTGAAGCTCGGCGGCGGCGACACCTGCACCCTCGCGACCGACTGTATGACCGGCTTCTGCACCGACGGCGTCTGCTGCGGCGTGGTCTCGTGCGACGACTCGAATGTCTGCACGGTCGATACCTGCGCCGACTCGGGGAACGGCACCTGCACCAATCCCGCCGGGAACCTCGGGACCGAATGCCGCGCCGCAGCCGGCGTGTGCGATGCCGCCGAGTCCTGTAACGGCACCGATACCGCCTGTCCCGCCGACGCGAAACTGACAAGCGAGTGCCGCGCTTCGACCGACCTGTGCGACTCTGCGGAGGTCTGCAACGGGACCGACAACGATTGTCCCGCCGACATATTGTATGACGACACCCATATCTGTCGCGGCGCATCGGGGGTCTGCGATCTTGCCGATACCTGTACCGGTCTGAGTCCCGCCTGCCCGGCCGATCTGGTGGCATCGAACACGGTCGTGTGTCGCGCCGAGGTGGCGGGCGGATGCGATGTGGCCGAGAACTGCGATGGCTTCGCGAAGATCTGCCCCGCCGACACGGTCGAGCCGGTCGGCACCGAATGTCGTGCTTCGGCCGGTTTCTGTGACAACGCCGAGAACTGTGACGGGACGAATGCCTGTCCTGCCGATGCGTTCAAGGCAAGTTCCGTGGAGTGCCGTGCTTCGACCGGCACCTGCGATCTGGCCGAGAATTGTACCGGTGCAGCGGCGCTCTGTCCCGCCGATACCACCTACGCCCCCGATACGACCATCTGCCGCGCCGCCGTTCCGGGCGGCTGCGATATAACGGAAAACTGTACCGGGACGGACAACAACTGTCCGGCCGATACGGTCGTTGCGTCAGGCACTGAATGCCGTGCTTCGGCCGGTTTCTGTGACAACGCCGAGAACTGTGACGGGACGAATGCCTGTCCTGCCGATGCGTTCAAGGCAAGTTCCGTGGAGTGCCGTGCTTCGACCGGCACCTGCGATCTGGCCGAGAATTGTACCGGTGCAGCGGCGCTCTGTCCCGCCGATACCACCTACGCCCCCGATACGACCATCTGCCGCGCCGCCGTTCCGGGCGGCTGCGATATAACGGAAAACTGTACCGGGACGGACAACAACTGTCCGGCCGATACGGTCGTTGCGTCAGGCACTGAATGCCGTGCGGCGACCGGCGTGTGCGATGTCGTCGAGACCTGTGACGGCACGAATAGTTGCCCGACCGATACGGTCAAGGCAAATACCGAGGGATGTAGAGGAATTGCAGGGCCTTGCGATGTTGCCGAAAATTGTAACGGCACCGACAAAAATTGTCCGGCCGATGCGTTCGAGAACGGTTCTATCGTCTGTAACCTGATCCTCGGCGGAGTGTGTGATACCATAGATTACTGTTCCGGCACCGACGCCCTCTGCGCCGACGGGAAACTCGACAATTCGAACGAATGCCGTGCCACCGGCGGTTTCTGCGATGTCGCCGAATTCTGCGACGGTTCCGATGACGACTGCCCGACCGACGCGTTCCAACCCGATACGCTCGAATGCCGCGCCGTGGCCGGCGTCTGCGATACGGCCGAGAACTGCACCGGTGCGGCCGCGCTCTGTCCCGCCGACGCGAAGATGGCCTCCGGGACCGAATGCCGCGCCCAGAGCGATGTCTGCGATGTCCGCGAGGATTGTGACGGCGCCACCAACGACTGCCCCGCCGACGCCGTGGCGGCCGGTACGGTACCCTGCCGCGCATCGGTGGGCATCTGCGACGCGACCGAGAACTGCGACGGTTCACTCAAGAGTTGTCCGGCCGAAGATTACTCCCCGGTCAACGGCGATCCCTGTAACGACGGAACGCTTTTCACGGCCAATGATACCTGCTCCAACGGCCTGTGCGCCGGTATCCCGATAAACGGCGTCTGCGGCGACCCGATAACGACTTCTCCGCTCACCTACACCACGACCGGCGACACGGTCGACCGCCCCTCGGCGGTGACCGCCTACGGTGCCGCCTGCGCCGCTCCGGTGCAGGATGCGGCCGACACGGTCTACGAACTCGCGGTGACTGCCGGCATCCGCTATGTGGTCACGCTCACTCCTGACGCCGGGTTCGACGGCGCGCTCAATGTCATCACTGCCTGCGGCGAGAGCCAGCCTTGTCTCGTTGCGGCCAATACGGGCGGCGAAGGGGCGGTCGAGTCCGCGGCTTTCGTCGCGGCGGCGGACGGTACGGTCCACATCGTGGTCGAAGGCGGCTCCTCGGGCGAAACGGGAAGCTTCGGGATCGTGATCCAGCAGGATCTCGACGCCGACGGGGTGGTCGACGACGACGACAACTGTCCGGCCGACGACAACCTCGACCAGACCGACACCGACACCGACGGATTGGGCGATGTCTGCGACGGCGACGACGACGGCGACGGCGTGAACGACGGGGCGGACAACTGCCCGCTCATCGCGAATAACGACCAGCTCGATACCGACGGCGACACGCTGGGCAACCCCTGCGACCTCGACGATGACGGCGACGGCCTGACCGATGTGGAAGAGGATGCCATCAACACCGATCCGCACGATATCGATTCGGACGGCGACGGCATCGGCGACGCCTACGAGGTCGGCGGCGATCCGGTCAACCCGATAGACACCGACTTCGACGGGACGATAGACGCGCTCGACACCGATTCGGACGACGACGGAATACTCGACGCGACCGAAGGAACGATAGACACCGACTCCGACGGTACGGTCGATTACCGCGACACCGACAGCGACGGCGACGGCATCGATGACGCGACCGAAGGTTCTGTCGACAGCGACGGCGACACGATACCCAACTATCGCGATACCGACTCCGATGGTGACGGCATCACCGACGCGACCGAAGGGAACATCGACACCGATTCGGACGGGACCCCCGACTACCTCGACACCGATTCGGACGACGACGGCGTCCTTGACGCGACCGACAACTGCCGCCTGACGGTCAACGGCGATCAGACCGACACTGAGAGCGACGGCATCGGCGACACCTGCGATCCCGACGACGATAATGACGGCGTGCTCGACGGCGCCGACAACTGCCCGCTCATTTCAAACGGCGGCCAGCTCAATACCGACGGCGACGGCGAAGGGAACGATTGCGACGCCGACGACGACAACGACGGTCTGACCGATGTCGAAGAGGGCGCGCTCAATACCGATCCGCTCGACACCGACAGCGACGGCGACGGCATCGACGACGCGATCGAGGTGGGCGGCGACGCGGGCGATCCGCTCGACACCGACAATGACGGCGACATCGACGCGCTCGACACCGATTCGGACGACGACGGGATACTCGATGCGACCGAAGGAAATATCGACACCGATTCCGACGGCACCGCCGATTACCGCGACACCGACAGCGACGGCGACGGTATCGATGACGCGACCGAAGGTTCTGTCGACAGCGACGGCGACACGATACCCAACTATCGCGATACCGACTCCGATGGTGACGGCATCACCGACGCGACCGAAGGGAACATCGACACCGATTCGGACGGGACCCCCGACTACCTCGACACCGATTCGGACGACGACGGCGTCCTTGACGCGACCGACAACTGCCGCCTGACGGTCAACGGCGATCAGACCGACACTGAAAGCGACGGCATCGGCGACACCTGCGATCCCGACGACGACAACGACGGCGTGCTCGACGGGACCGACAACTGCCCGCTCGTTTCAAACGGCGGCCAGCTCAACACCGACGGCGACGGCGAAGGGAACGATTGCGACGCCGACGACGACAACGACGGCCTGACCGATGCCGAAGAGGCGGTCATCAACACCGACCCGCTCGACACCGACACCGATAACGACGGCATCGACGATGCGACCGAGGTCGGCGGCGACGCGGGCGATCCGCTCGACACCGACGGCAACGGCGACATCGACGCCATCGACACCGATTCCGACGACGACGGCATCGGCGACGCCGTGGAAGGGAATGTCGACACTGACGGCGACACTCTGCCCGACTACCGCGATCTTGATTCCGACAACGACGGCATCCCCGACAGCGACGAATCGACCGGCGACACCGACGGCGACGGCATACCCGACTACCTCGACGACGACACCGACGGCGACGGCGACCTTGACGGCGTCGACAACTGCCGTCTCGTGGCCAACCCCGGTCAGGAAGATACCGACGGGAACGGCATCGGCGACGCCTGCGACGGCGACCTCGACGGCGACGGCGTCCTCAACGGTGACGACAATTGCCCGAACACCGCCAACCCGGGTCAACTCGACACCGACACCGACGGCGCGGGTGATGCCTGCGACGGCGACGACGACAACGACGGCTTGTCCGACATCGAAGAAGATGCCATCAATACCGACCCGCTCGACACCGACAGCGACGACGACGGCATCGACGACGCGACCGAGGTGGGAACCCTTCCTGCCACGCCGCTCGATACCGACCTCGACGGCGACATCGATGCGCTCGATACCGATTCGGATGACGACGGTATCAGCGATCTCATCGAAGGGAATGTCGACAGCGACGGCGACACCCTGCCCGATTACCGCGACACCGACAGCGACAACGACGGCATACCCGACAGCGACGAATCGACCGGCGACACCGACGGCGACGGCATACCCGACTACCTCGACGACGACACCGACGGCGACGGCGACCTCGACGGCGCCGACAACTGCCGGCTGGTGCAGAACGCCGACCAGATCGACACCGATCTCGATGGCGACGGCGATGCCTGCGACGGCGACGACGACAACGACGGCGTGCTCGACGGCAGCGACAACTGTCCGCTCGTTGCCAATAACGACCAACTCGATACCGATCTCGACACCTTCGGCGACGCCTGCGACGGCGACGATGACAACGACGGCCTATCCGACATCGAAGAGGATGCGATCTTCACCGACCCGCTCGATCCCGACACCGACGGCGACGGCATCGACGACCCGACCGAAGTAGGCGGCGACGCGGGCGATCCGCTCGACACCGACGGCGACGGGACCATCGACGCGCTTGACGACGATTCGGACGGCGACGGCATCAGCGATCTCATCGAAGGGAATGCCGACACCGACGGCGATACCCTGCCCGATTACCGCGACACCGACAGCGACAACGACGGCATCGACGACGGCGACGAAGGGACCGGCGATACCGACGGCGACGGCATACCCGATTATCTCGATGAGGATGCCGACGGCGACGGCGTGAACGACGATACCGACAACTGCCGCCTTACGGTCAACGGCGATCAGACCGATACCGATCTCGACGGCGACGGCGATGCCTGCGACACCGACGACGACAATGACGGCCTTATCGACACCGATGAGGATCTCATCGCGACCGATCCGCTCGACGCCGACACCGATAACGACGGCATCGACGACTTGTATGAAGTGGGGAGCGATCCGACCGATCCGCTCGATACCGACTCCGACGGTGCTATCGACGCGCTCGACACCGATTCGGACGACGACGGCATCGGCGACGCGGTCGAAGGAACGGTCGATACCGATCTTGACGGCACGCCCGACTTCCGCGACACCGACAGCGACAACGACGGCATACCCGACAGCGACGAATCGATCGGCGACAACGACGGCGACGGGATACCCGACTACCTCGACACCGACACCGACGGCGACGGCGTGCTCGATGGGACCGACAACTGCCGCTTTGTGGTGAATGTCGATCAGATCGACACCAACACCGACGGCATCGGCGATGCCTGCGCGAACGATATCGACGGCGACGGCGTGGCGAACGGCGACGACAATTGCCCCACCGTCCCCAACGATACCCAGACCGATACCGACCTTGACGGCTACGGCAACGCCTGCGACGACGACGACGACGAGGATGGCATCGGCGACATCGACGAAGCGGCCATCAACACCGATCCGCTCGACACCGACACCGACAACGACGGCATCGACGACCCGACCGAAGTGGGCGGCGATCATAACAACCCGATCGATACCGACCTCGACGGAACGATAGACGCTCTTGATGACGACAGCGACGCCGACGGTCTCAGCGACCTCATCGAGGGGAACGGCGACACCGACACCGACGGCATGCCCGATTACCGCGACACCGATTCGGACGACGACGGTATCGACGACGCTATCGAAGGCACTATCGACACCGACCTCGACGGCACGCCCGACTTCCGCGACACCGATTCGGACGACGACGGCGACCTCGACGGCGCCGACAACTGCCGGATCGTGGCGAACAGTGACCAAGCCGACAGCGACGGCAACGGCGTGGGCGACGCCTGCGACGGCGACCTCGACGGTGACGGTGTGCAGAACGGCGCCGACAACTGCCCGAACATCGCCAACTCCGATCAGGCCGATGAAGACCTTGATGATATCGGCGACGCCTGCGACACCGTGGAACCCGATGTCGATGTGGTCGATGCCGACACGGTGGATGAGGATATGGTCGACGAGGATACCGACGACGAAGACACCGTTGATGATCCGACCGATCAGTCTGATCAGTCCGATCTGTCCGTCGACGAAGATACCGTTATCACCGATGATATCCTCGCCGACGAGGACGAGATCATCACCGATGAGGACATGACCGAAGAGGAACCGGTCGACGACGGCGTCGTGGAACCGGATGACGACAACCTCCTGCCGGGCGACGAGGATGAACTGATGACCGACGACGGCATGCTCATTCCCGACGATCCGTACGGTCCGCAGGTGACCATACGCGGCGGCTGCGGCTGCAGCATAGTGTTATAGGGAGGGCAGAACTATGAAGAACGCCACCCTCATCCTGACGCTGATCCTTATCCTCGTTTCGCTCCCGCTTTCGGCCGAAGAACCGCCGATAAACACCAAGTCGTACACCCCATCCCCCTTCACCCACGGCATCCTTTCGACCCATGACGGCCAGATCATGGATTTCCTCGAAATGAACATCGGCTTCTCGCTCATGTACGGCTACAAGCCGCTGGTACTCGAATACACCACCGGCACCGACACCACCACCCGCAACATCCTCGCGCACAAGTTCGAGGCCGACCTCTCGTTCGCCATCGGTCTGTGGAAGTACATCGATGTCGCCATGAACCTGCCGATCAATTTCTACCACGGCGGCGAGGGACTCTATACCGCTAAAATGCACGCCGCCGGCGTCGGCGACATGGCCTTCTATCCGCGCGTCGGCTACACTTTCGAGAAGGACAAGGTAAGCATCGCCTTCATTCCCGAGGTGACCATACCGACCGGACGGCAGGTCGACCGGCTCATGGGCTACGCCACCGCCACCTTCGTCCCGACCTTCGCCGTGTCGAGCACGGTGGGCGATTTCGGCATCGACACGAACCTTTTCTACCGCCTCATGGACAAACGGGAACTGGCCGATCTGGTGGCCGGCGACGAGGTCGGCTTCAAGCTGGCCGGTCGCTACACCCCGATAACGCCGCTCGATGTCGAGGCAGAGCTCATCGTCCGCACCGTGGCGACCAAGTTCTTCAGCGCATCGAACGCATTCTTCGTCGACGCGAATCTCGGCGTCCAGTACCGTTTCCCGCAGGTCCCCGGCCTCATGCTGCACGGCGGTACCGGCTGGGGCATGACGCAGGGGTACGGCCTGCCGATAGTTCGCGTCTTCACCGGACTGGTCTACAACATACCGACCCGTGTCGAAGAGCCGAAGAAGGAGGAGCCGAAGCCCGAACCGAAGCCCGAACCGAAACCGGAGCCGAAACCCGAACCGAAACCGGAACCGGTCGCTCCCCCGCCGCCGCCCGCACCAAAACCGGAACCGCCGAAGGATACCGACGGCGACGGCCTCATCGATACGGCCGATAAATGCCCCGACCAGCCGGAGGACAAGGATCAGTTCGAGGATGCCGACGGCTGTCCCGATCCCGACAACGACAAGGACACCGTGCTCGATGAAAAGGACGGCTGTCCGATCGAAGAGGAGACGATCAACGGCTTCATGGACGAGGACGGCTGTCCCGACAAGGCGCCCGAGAAAAAGCTCGAGAAGATCGTCGTGACCGAACAGGAGATAGAGATAAAGGATCAGGTCCTTTTCGCGCTCAACAAGGCCGACATCTCATCGAAGTCGTTCAAAATGCTCGACGAGATAATATCGGTACTCATCGCCAATCCGAAGATAAAACTCCGAATCGAGGGGCACACCGACAATCTCGGCAAACCGGCCGCCAACAAAAAACTTTCACAGGACCGGGCGAATTCAGTCATGAACTACTTCATCAAGAAGGGGGTCGCGGCCGACCGTCTCACCGCCGAAGGGTTCGGACAGGAACGGCCCATCGCCGACAACAATACCAAACCGGGCCGCGAGGCCAACCGCCGCGTCGAATTCCACATCGTCAAGTAGTCCTCCCCGACAGCCTCCGAAATCATTGCTTTCTTGTACGCACCTTTTTATAATCGACTGTTTTCCGGTGGATAGGCATGAACGATATTTTCGCCGCCATTTATATCATGGGCGCCCTACAGGGATTCTCTCTAGTGGCAGTGCTCCTCACCCGCAAGAACAACCCCTTCCCAAATCGCATCCTTTCGATATTGCTCGGACTTTTTTCTCTCAATCTGGTCAATCTCGCCGTCAAAGAAAGCAGCGCAACAAACTACTCGCTTTTCACTGCCCCTTTTTCCTTCATCTATGGTCCGCTCCTGTGGCTCTATGTGTCGGCGCTGACCGGCCGTTTGCCGGAACGGTTCCGGTTCCGCACCTTCGCCCACTTCATCCCTTTCCTGACAGTTCTCTTTATCCTGACGCCGCTCGGCGCATGGACCTCCTCCAATGCCCGGTTCGCTCTTCTCTCGGTTCAGATCGTCCAGTATGCCGCTTATCTTTCGGCGGCGCTCTTTGCGCTGAAACGATACGAAAAGGTCATCCTCGGTTTTTTCTCGACGGCTGAAGAACTGTCGCTTCGCTGGCTCCGCATCGTCATTACGATCGATTTCGTCACCCTCGGGATCGTCGCGTTGCTCTTTGTCCTGCAACTTTTCGGATTGTACGATCTTTCCCATAGCCACGCTTTGCCGCGGGTCACCTTCATCCTCTCGTCGCTTTGCATTTATGTCATCGGTTATTTCTCGCTTTTGCAGCCGACGATCTCGCCCCGCGCGGCCTATGCGGCCGATATCCTCGAGCCGGGATCGATCGAATGGAACGAACCGGCCTCTCTTCCGGCAGGAGACTCGCCGCGCGATACGGCAACGAACATTCTCAAGTACGAGAAAAGTCGGTTGGATGATCACATTCTCGATGCGTATAAAGAGGAGTTGACCGCCTATATGGAGCGGGCGAAACCCTTTATCGATCCGGAATTGACCCTTCAAGAACTTGCCGATGCCCTCTCGCTGTCGTATCATACCCTTTCACAAGTGATAAACGCCGGGTTCAACAAGAATTTCTATTCGTTCGTCAACGAATACCGGGTGGCGGAGGTGAAACGGCTCCTTGCCGAAGCCGAGCTCGAGAAGAGCGTGCTTTTTCTCGCTTTCGAGGCCGGATTCAACAGCAAGTCGAATTTCAACAATATTTTCAAGAAAATGACCGGCATGACCCCTTCCGAATATCGCCGGTCGCTGGTCCCCGCCGATAAGGTAAGACGAGCATAACGGCAAACCACCGCTTCTTTTTTTATTTCTTTAATCAATGATCTTTCCCGTCGATATCGGGTGGTTATCTTTCTTTTTGACGGCGGCTCTTCTTTTTTTTTCAATTTTCCGAAAAGGTGGGACGCAACAACTCTATTATTTATCTATTCTGGACATGGTCAAACAAGGGAGGCTTCGGTGCGATTCTTTCTGTTCCTTTTTCTGATCCTAATGCTTGCCGGATCGCTTGCTACGGCGGCGACGGTGTCGGAAAGAACGGCCCTTCGGGTCGCCGACCGCTGGATGCCCGGTATCGTGGCGAGCGCTACGGTGACGCCGCTCCGATGGGAAGGGGCGGTACGGCTCTATGCGGTGACAACCGAACGGGGATGGTTGCTGGTCGCGGCCGATGACTCGGCCCGTCCGGTGCTCGCCTACGGCTACGGCCAATCGCCCCATGCCGAACCGCGCTTCGCTCCTCTTATCCAAGCATTATCTCATCATGTCGCCGTACGGTCAGCCACCCTGCTGCCGCACCGCGAATGGCGACTGGCGGCCGAGCACGACGCAATGCTCTTGCTGCCGCCGGCCGAATCGGTCGGTCCACTCCTCGGCCGCGACGGCGTGCCCAACCAGTGGGGGCAGGAGTCTCCCTATAATAAATTCACGCCGCTCGAAGGGGGCCTGCCGACCCATGTCGGGTGCGCCGCCATGTCGACCGCTCAAGTGATGTGGCACTGGGAACATCCGCGTCACGGCGCCGGGACCTATGAAGGGATCGACTACGAGAATACCGAGTACCGGTGGGACCTGATGCCGGTCAAACTCGACGAGAACTCGCCGGTCGACCAGATCGACGCGGTGGCGACGATGCTCTACCATGTCGGCGTCGCAATGGACATGCGCTACCACGCCGGAGACGACAGCCCGTCGCTCGCCTATCAGGGCGACATCACCCCGGCACTCACCCAGTATTTCCGCTACAACTCCGAATATATCGACACCTATTTCGGCGCCGAGGCGTGGAAAGAGACGGCGGTCGCGCTGCGCGACGAACTCGATGACATCCCCGACGAAGGGATACCGCAGATCTATGTCAACCGGCCGGTCCAGTTCAACGCCCTCAAACCGGCGGGACACGGCTTTGTCTGCGACGGCTACGAGAACCGCAGCGCGCCGGGCGATCTCCCCGAGACCTTCTATTTCCATTTCAATTTCGGCTGGGACGGCCAGTATGACGGCTATTTCCTGCTGGCGGCCATCGGGCCGGTCCATTCGAGCAACATCACCTTCACGCCGAACTACAAACTCAACTACAAGATATACCCGCTGGTCACCACCTGCGACGAGACGAGCTGTTCTGGTCACGGCACCTGCCAGACCGATGAGAGCGGCCCCTACTGTCTCTGCGACGACGGGTATGTCGTGAAGGGATTCCAGTGCCTCTACAGTGGAAAGACGCCCGACGACGACCCGACGACCGACGATGCGGCGCTGACTGACGATATGGTTGTGGATGAAATGGTCGACGAACTCGTGGCCGATATGGATACCGTTCAGACCGATCCGTCGGATCCGTCCGATCAGTCTGATCTGCCTGACGAAACGGTCATCCCGGACGACCCGGACGACGACGGCGACACCATCGCACCGCTCACCGACGACGATGCGGCCGCGAAAAAGGACAACGGCTGCGGCTGTTCCGCTATCTACTAGGTAAGGGAGGATAGTATGACCAAGCATGTGACCCTGTGGCTTACCGCCATCCTGTCGATGTTCTTTTTCGGCGCCTGCGTGGCGATGGATGATGAACCGTACGGGCTGACCGACGACGACAATGTCGGCGTCATCCAGTGCACCGGCGACGAGGAGTGTCCCGACGATTACTATTGCAGCAAGGTGACCTACACCTGCGTCCCGGTAGGCGGGAGCGACGCCGAGACGACGAATGACACGGCCGGCGGCGACAGCATGGCTGAAGTGGACACTGTGGACGATGTGGACGCAGTGGACAGCATGGCTGAGGGAGACTCCGTCACCCCGGAACAGGATACAGTTATTCCCGACACCGACAGCACGCCGACGAATTACCCCGTGGTGGTATCCTCCAGCCCGGCAAAGAACGAGACCGACGCGGCGATCGCGGGGCCGCTCGTGATCACCTTCAGCATGGCGATGCAGCTTGATTCGCTGCGGGTCAACTCGAACATCATCCTCGCCGAACAGACCGCGGCCGACACCTGGGAAGACCTCGACATGGACGCCGACAACGCCACCTACGACAATGTCGCCTTCACGCTGACCATCCCGTTCAACGCACCGCTCAAGAAGGCGACGACCTACCGCCTGCGGATGCTCAACTCGGTGCTCGGATCCAACGGCACGACCTTGAACAACGGCACGATGCAGGCACCCAAACCGGAGATCATCACCTTCGAAACGCTGATGCCGCCCTATATATCGACCAGCGTCCCGGTCGACGGCGGCGCGAATGTCGCGCTCGATACCGATCAGCTGATGGTCTACTTCAACGAGACGGTCGTGCAGGATAACCTCGCCGCCGTGCTCTCTCCCGGCAATGTCACTCTGCCGTTGGTGCCGCCGAGCGGTGCGAGCATCAGCGCCACCTTCACGATACCGGCAAGCACTCTCGCCGCAGGTACCGACTACTCGATCCTCGTCGTCGGCGCGGAAGATCTCAAGGGTAATGTCATGGCCGACGCGACCCTCACTTTCACCTCCGCCTATGCCGTCGCCCCGACCATCGTCGAATTCTTCCCGACCGGCGTCGACCAGCCGATGATAGCGGAAGCACGCGTCGTTTTCGATCAGAAGATGGACCCGACCACCATCACCGCCTCCAAGATAACGGTCAAAAAGGTCGTCGGTTCCACGCGGGTCGCCCTTACTCCGGCGCCGACGGTGACCTATGACGCCGCCGCGAGGACGGCGCTCATCGCCGCCGACTACGACTATGAGACCACCTACGAGATAAGCGTCGCGGCGGGCGGAACGACCGGGGTCAAAAATGCATCGGGCATCGTGTTGGCCGATGACGGCACCGACGGTTTCATCCTCTCGCAGTTCACCACCAAGGAGAATGTGGTGGTGCTCGCAAGCGACTTCTCGACCGACGACGGACTCTGGGCGGTGACCGACTCCGGCGTCAATCTCGGTTGGATACTCAACACCACCGACGGTCGTTACGAGATAACGCTGAGCGGTTCGGACTACTATCTGGACGATGTCGATTCGTGGCTCCATACGGTGAATGGTCTGGATCTGACCGATCTGCCGCAGGGCGCCTCCGCTTTAATGGAGTTTGCGGTCATGTCATCGACCTACGCATCGACGATCGACACCACCAACAACGATGGTGTCGAGATACTGCTGTGGGATACGGCGACCGCCACGATGGCCGACGCGACGCCGGTGCCGACAAATGACATCTCGGCGGATACGACGACCTACCTCGGAGAATTCCTCGACGGGAAACATCAGGGGATCACCGGATACGACGATACCCAAACCTACATCACTTATACCGTCGATCTCGGCGGCTATGCCGGGAAAACGGTCGGCATCGCCTTCCGCTTTCTCTGTGACGACAGCTGGGACAAAAAATACGGTGCCCGGATAGACTCGGTCGATGTAAGTAAATGACCTTATAATATACGGAGGCTTTTATGAAAAAGGATCTGTTGAAAGTCACGATCTCCGTGGCTCTCTGCCTTCTGGCGCTCAGCGGTTGCGGCGGTGACGACCCCGCCACCGACGACGAAGCGACGGCCGACACCGCCATCACCGGCGACGATGATGTCGCGGGCACCGACGAGGGTGGCGCGATCTGCGGCAATCAGATCGTCGAAACGGGAGAGGAGTGCGACGGCGTGCTCAAGAAATGCATCGATGTCGACCCGGCGCTCTACGAAGGCGGCAATGCGCTGTGCAACGCCAACTGCACTTGGGATATCTCGGGATGTGTCCTCAAGGAGGAACCGACCGATTACGACTACGCGACGCCCGATAACGAACAGCCCGACTCCGACAGCGACCCCGGCGATGTGACCAGCGGCTTTTCCAATAACCCTGACTGCCAGTGTTCGGTCGACCGCAACGATGTCTGCACCAAGGCCGACTACGATGCATGGACCGGCGCGCCGGTACCGGCCCCCCAGAACGCCAATGTGCGTCGACTCTGCATCGGCGGTGTCTGGCTCTGGGCCCCCTTCGCGATGGCCGCCACGGCAGGCGAATGCACCGAAGCGCTCTGTCTTTCCGGCGAGGCGCGGCAATTCCTGCAGTCGGGAAGCAACGGCTTCTGCGTCTGTTTGAACAAGTGCAACCTGCAGGACGATTCGGCCGATCAAAAACCGTGCGGCACCGGCCGAAGCTGCGTGAAAACGACCGATGCGACCGGCACAGATGTGTTCGTCTGCGGCGGGCATGAGTAAGAAAAGGAGGAAATCATGAACTATATTCGTACGCTCATCGTTTCGATACTCTGTCTCTTGACGGCGCTTCTCATGGCGGCACCGCTCCCGGGAAAGCCGATCGGTCCCGAGGTCTCTCAGTCGGGCGGCCGCGAACTCAAGTGGGAAGAAGGTTCCCGCGACTACTTCATCATGCATCGCACGATGCTCTCCCGCTCCGCATCGGGCAATCCGAACGGAAGCACCGGCAATCCGCAGGCCGACGGCTGTCTGACCGAAAGCACCTACACCATGTTCGCCAACAGCATTCCCGACGACGCGGTGGTGACCGATGCCTTCCTCGTCTGGACCACGGCCCACACCCCTGACAACCCCTCCGCCACCTCTAATCAGCAGTACACCACTCCCACCGACAACACCGTCACCCTCGCCTTCACCAACAGCGTCGACGGCACGGTGACCGAGACGCGCGAGATCAACGGCTCGCAGGCCTATGTCATCGGCGCCGCACAGAACTTCGAGTTCGAGAGCATCATCCATGAATTCGAACTGCAGGGCTACCGCGGCGGCGTCTACACCTATCGTGTCGAAGTGACCGATTTCTTCAACACGGTGCTCGCCAAGGCACGCGACGCCGGCATGACCGAGGACGGCAAGGCCTACGAAGGAGCCTACAAGGTCTCGGGACTCGCCTGCTACACCGGCGATCCCTTCTACAAGACCACGATGATGGTCAGCAATTGGTCGCTCTTTTTCGTCTATACCTCGGCGAAGATACAGCCCAAGAAGATATATGTCTACAACGGCTTCAACTTCTATCAGTATTTTACCTCTTCGATATTCGTCAGCGGCTTCGAATTCCCCGACGATCCGACGGTCCGCGTGTCGCTGATGGTGGCCGAAGGCGACCCGGGGCTCTATATCGACGATCCGAGCCTCGAGGGACTGCAGCTGCGCGGCGATCCATCGCTCTCCTATACACCGCTCACCAACATCTGCAACCCGCCGGTGAGCAACTATTACGAGGTCTACAACTCGATATCGAGCTTCTACCCGTGGGACGCGACCGCTGACAGTCAGCCCTACTGCATCGGCGGCGTCGGCGGCAACACGGCGACCCCCGATCTGCCGCTCATGGAATGGGCGATCGATGTCGACACCTTCATCCTGAACAACACCACCTATCCGGGGCACCTCGCCATCGGCGATCAGGACCTTGAACTGCAGGTCGGCGCCAATCAGGACACCGTTTTCACCAACCTCATGATCGTGAGTCTCGACACTAAAGCGCCGAAGTTCGACATCCCCGACTCGGCATCGACCACGCTCATGCCGCAGGGGCGCGAGAAGAACAGCTGTTCATGCGACGACACGCTCGACCGGGTCTGCGACGACCGCCCCTTCTACTACCTCATCAAGGTACAGAACTGGGGCGAGAATCTCGCCAAGAATGTGACGGTGCAGGACTCCCTGCCGACGACCGTCGACTATATCGCCGGTTCGACCGAGATGGCCAATATGTTCAACGAAGCGGGCGACGGCATCAACTGGACCACCATCCCCGACGGCGAGGGCGGCGCCTTTCCGCTGGCCACACCTTTCGAAGTGGCGGGCGAGATGCTTCCCTGCGAAAAGGCGACCGGTGCCTGCACCAACACGGTGCTCGTCCGGTTCCTCGTCCAGCCCAAAGCGGGACTGGCCAATCCGCAGCGATCTCCGCGGAGCCGGGAATGGATTACTTTCAACTGTTGTTGCTGGCACATATTCTCGGTGATTTTACTTTTCAGACTGATAGCATCTATAGCCTGAAACAGAAATCGCCGTGGGGAGTTCCGGTCCATGTCCTGATCTGCTCGCTGGTGAACGCGATGGTTCTCCATCCGCTGCTCTCCTATGCCGCAGTTTGGCTGGCCATTGCTTTCATAGCAGTCATCCACATCGCCCTGGACCGAACCAAGCTGTTTCTCACGGTTTTCCGTGAAAAAGATGGTCTGGGGTATTTCTTTATCGACCAGGCGCTGCACCTCATGTCCCTGTTGGGGGCAGCGTGGTACCTGCAGAAAAGCCTGCC
>CAYPQK010000052.1:0-21830 GCA_964412895.1 uncultured Spirochaetales bacterium | reverse complement strand
TGCCTAAAGCGCTCGCCACTGTAGCAGGACTCATTTTTTTGTCAACTCTTTTTATAAACATTTTTCTAAACAATGCCTAACTGATTGGATTCTATGAGAGATATTTCACTTTTCGGGGGTGCGGGAACGCAATAGAGCGCTGGTGCGGGCCGTCAGCGCCTCGACCAGTGCCGTGCTCCGGCGTATCCGCCCCTTGCAGAAATTGAAGAATATGATGGCGGGAATGGCGACACCGAGACCTACCGCCGTCGCGATGAGCGCCTCGGAGATACCGCTCATAACGGCCTGCGGACCGCCTTTGGTAGCCACCGCGAGATCGGCGAAGCTCTTCATGATGCCGAGTACCGTGCCGAGCAGTCCTACGAACGGCGCATTGGAACCGACGGTGCCGAGGAAGTCGGTGAAGCGTTCCCACTGCTGACGCGCCGTGATGAGGCGGGCGTTCACCAGTTCACGGAAGGCTTCGCCGGTATCGGGCGCCTCACTGAGCGCATCGGCGAGGATGCGTGCTTCTTCACCGCGCACCGAGGCAAGGGCCGTCAGTATCGCGGCACGATCTTTGGCCGCAGCAAGGGCGGCGTGGAGCTTCTCCTCGTCACGGACCAGCGTCCGGCGGTAGTAGAAGAGTCGTTCGATAAAGAAGGCGACCGTGAAGAAGGATACGACGAACAGGAGATAGAGTATCGCGCGGGCCGCGTAGAACGCGAAGAGCGATATTTGAGCGGTTATCATGGCAAACCTCCGTGACCAGACCGTTCTGCTATACCAGTGCGGAAAGGTTTTTTCCAGTTTTTTCGACCATTCTCATCTCCGCGCTTGATTCGCGCCGCGTTCCATGATACAAAGCGCCGCTCATCACCCGGCAGGAGTCCTGATGAAGAGACTGTTCCCCGTTCTCATAGTTCTTATCGCGTTCTCACTCATATCGGCGGAAGAACCCGCCGCGCCGCGTGAGAGCGGACAGACAATCATCAACGAGATCGTCATCGAGAAACCGGTCGAGGCCGTAGAGACTCTTCCTACTGAAGCGCTTCCGAAACTTTCCGCAGTATCGGGCGTCGTCTTGGAACGTGGTACCCGCAAGCCCCTCGCGCGCGCGACATTCTTTATTGTATTAGGTGAGACCCAGCAGGAGGTCCGCACCAACAAGCAGGGCGAATTCTCCACCGAACTCGCGCCGGGCCAGTACAGCGTCATCGTCGCGGTGGTCGGCTACGAACGATTTGAAACGAAGATCACCGTCAACGCGAACGAGAAGCTGGAACTCACCTTCCGCGTCGAGCCCATCGTCATCAATCCCTATCAGGTCGTGGTGCGCGAAAAGCGCATCACCGGCGATGTGTCGGCCCAGCGCATATCGGTGCAGGAAGCGACCGCCGTGCCGGGGACCAACCGCGATGTCCTGCGGGTCATCACCAACCTGCCGGGGGTCAACAGCATATCGGTCTTCAACGGTTTCGGCTCGGGTCTGGTCATCCGCGGGTCGGCCCCCGAAGACAGCATCTACCGCGTCAACGACCAGTGGATACCGTTCCTTTATCACTTCGGCGGGCTCGAATCGGTCATCGATCCGGAGCTGGTCGAATCGGTCGATTTCTACGCCGGCGGCTATTCCCCCGAGTTCGTGAGCGGACTGGGCGGCGTGGTGAAACTCAATCTCCGCGACCCGCGCACCGACCGCTGGGGCGGCTACGCCAACCTGAGCCTCTTCTCCACCTCGGCGATGGCCGAAGGTCCCATCGGCGACAAGGACAGTATCGCGATATCGTTCAAGCGCGGCTTCATCGATCTCTACCTCATGCTCGCCCAGAAACTGGGCATCTTCGAGGCGGCGAACTTCACCACCTACCCGTTCTACTACGACTGGTCGGTGCAGTGGGTCCATAAGTTCTCGAAGAACAATCAGCTCAAGATCATGCATATCTCCTCCATTGACGGCACGCGGCTGACCACGAAGGACGACGATGTGTCGGCCCGCTTCAGCAACTACTTCAACCTCGACCTGAGTTTTTATGAGATACTCGCCGAGTGGACCTACAAGACCGAGAATTTCACCTCACTGTTTTCTCCCCTTCTGGTCCGTAACAGCTTTGACGGCGGCATGGGGCCGCGCGCCCACCTCGGCATCACCAACTACCAGTTCGGCCTCTACGAGAAGATCAGCTGGCGACTCAACGAGATGAACACCATCCACGCCGGACTGCGCCTTTCGGGCGGGCTGTACGACATGAACGCCGACTTCTTCGCGCCGCCCAAGGAGGGTGAGGTCAGCTATAATCCCTTCGGCGTCGAGATCACCGACGACAAACTGCGAGGCTACTTCGCGCCGTCGATCTGGGTCATGCAGACCATCACGACGGGGAACCTCATCATGTCGCCCGGTATCGCCGCGATGTGGGACCAGCAGAACGGGCACGGATTCGTCGATCCACGCTTCATGCTGCGCTACAAGATCGGCGACCGCTGGACGCTGAAAACGGCCGTCGGCGTCTATTCGCAGCTCCCCAACGGCGACGAGACGCACGAGAAATTCGGCACGCCGGGGCTCAGCCCCGAGCACTCGATGCATCTCATCGGCGGTGTCGAGGTGAAGATCACCGACAACATCGACCTCGATGTGCAGGGCTACTACAAATGGTTCTGGGACCTCATCGTCCGCACCGATACGACCGACCCGACCGTCTACGCCAACAAAGGTATCGGTTACGCGACCGGCGCCGAATTGCTCCTGCGCCACAAGATGACCGACAATTTCTTCGGCTGGCTCTCCTACAGTTTCGCGGTGAGCCGCCGCAAGGACGCGATGGGCCCCGACGGCGGGCCGGCGGCGTGGCGCCCGTTCGACATGGACATCAACCACAACATCACGTTGGTGGCGAGCTACAAATTCAACAAGTACTGGCAACTTGGCGGCCGGTTCAACCTCCAGTCGGGCGTCCCCTACACCGACCTGTTCAATGTGCCGACGATGTACGACGCCGAGAACGATATGTACATCGCCCAGTACGACGGCCCGGTCAACCCCGACCGGATGCCGATACGGCACCAGCTCGACCTGCGGCTCGACAAATACTGGCTCTTCGATTCGTGGATACTGTCGACCTATATCGATGTGCAGAATGTCTATTACCAGAAGAACGCCGTCGGGTGGGCCTACAACAAGGATTACACCCAGAAGGAGCAAGTATCCCTGCTGCCCATCATGGTGTTCGTCGGTTTTAAGGGAGACTTCTGATGCGGTGCGCGTGGTTCATCATTCCGGTCGTTCTCATCTTCACGGCGGCGTGCGACGATCCGATGAAGATGTTCCCCGACCACCAGATCGGTCCTGATCCGCGCATCATCGCGATGAAGGTGGCCGACCCGGAGTTGACGCTCGACTCCCGGCCGACGGCGCGGCTCCTCATCGGCGGCGAAGGCTTCGATCAGGCAAGCGACCTGTCGGTGCTGTGGCTCGTGCCGAACGATGAAGAAACGCTCTCGCAGATACCGCCCGAAGTGCTGTCACAGCTCAAAGTGCCCTACAACGCCGACTTCACATTCCCCGTCGGGATGACCGTCGGCGCGATACTCTCGCAGAGCCCGGAGTTGCAGGCGCAGTATGACGATCAGGGCTGGGTCGACCTGCCGATGTATGCGTCGGTGGTCATCGACGAGCGGCCGCTTTCCATCATCAAACGGGTCCGCGTCATGAAGGATGCACCGGCCCACTTCAACCCCGACATCATCCGCATCAAGGCGGTCTATAAGGTCGATGGCGCACTCACCACCCTCTTCGTCGACCGTGACGGCGTTCTCGAATTTCCGCAGGATGCGATACCGGAATATATCGGCCTCGACCCCGAGATGGCCGACCCGGCGCTCACCGGCAACGACCTCCTCGTCTACCGCTGGCAGTTCGCCGAAGATCCCGACAAAGCGACCAACCTCCGGTTCTGCGATGCCGACTGCCCGAGCAAAGAATACCTCGGCGTCGACCGCACCACTCCGGCGACCAAGGAGATCATGGTGGACCTACACAAGATAGCCGATAAATTACGTGACAAGCCGCACGAAAAGGATATCGTCCTTAATTTCTATCTGGTGGTGCGTGATAAGGCGGGCGACTCCTCGTCGCTCGAAGATACCCGCTTCGGCATGGACTTCACCACGATGAAGTTGGTCCTCAAGAGGCCCTAACAACTACCGTCTGCGTTCCCGGTCGCGTACATCGAGTTCGAGGCGCGCCTCGGTGAGCTTGATTATCTTGTTCACCTGCTCCCGCTCATGCAGCGGCAACTGAAGCGCGACGACGCGAAAATAACCGACCATGTCGCGCATGATCGATTCCTCGCGGTCAGAGAGGAGTCGGTCGCTGAAAATATAGGCGAGCACCATGAACAACTGCTTGCGGTCGCTCTCATCCATCTCGGCGTTCGCCGCATATTCGAAGAACTCGCCGCGTATCTTCTCGCGGTCGAACGGCATCGGCTGACCGTTGTACATATTCTCCCGGATTTCCGGTGCGAGCGAAAAAAGCTGAATGAGAAGCGCCACCGTATCGTCCGATATCTCCTTGAACGGCTTGACCACCTTCGGCGGCGGGCATTGAGCGGGCTTCCCCTCGGTGACACAGCCGACGGCAAAAAGGAGGAACAGCAGCGCGCAGAAAAACCGCATCACCGGCTTCTCCCCTTCTCTTCGCAGAGTTTTCCGGTGGTCAGATACTCCTCGACGAGTAGCGCTATCTTCGGCGCCGCCACGGTCGCCGCCTCGTTGAAGACCTTCGTGAAGTGGCTGTCTATCATCGGTTCGGGATGGAGATTGTTGAGCACCGAACAGCCGTAGTACCGCGCCATGCCCGACACATCGAGCACCTGCCCCGAGGTGCCGATGACCACCAGCAGGGTGCCGCGCGTCTCGCCGATGAGATCATAGAGCGTCTGATAGCCGGGCGCCTCCTCGTGGAACATCACGATATTGTGCCGCACCCGATCCGATGCGCAGGAGGGACAGCTCTTCCCGGCGATCGATTCGTAGCCGATATCCCAGACGGTGGCGCATTCTTCGCACCGCAGATCACGCAGGGTGCCGTGCAGATGGATAACATCGGGACAGCCCGCCCGTTCGAGCAGGTCGTCGACATTCTGGGTCACCACCGCGATATCGTCGGGGAAGCGGCGTTTGAGGTCGGCGATCATCGCGTGGGCGGCGTTGGGTTTTTTATCGGCAAGATCGACACGGCGGCGGTCGTAGAAGTCGAGCACCTTGCGGCGGTCCTTGCGGAAACCCTCGGCCGAACAGACCTCCATGATGTTGAATTCCTCCCAGGGCCCTCCCGAATCGCGGAAGGTCCGGATACCCGATTCGGCCGAAAGCCCGGCCCCGCTCAAGAAGACGACCCGTCGCGGCATGATCACCCCCACCGTTCCGTCGCAGATGCCCCATTATCGCCGAGCGCGCGCCGTTTGTCAATGAGACGGCGGCCGACGACCGAATTTTTTGTTTTTGGATAGTTTTCGTGTATCATCGGGCCGTTGACGAATGTTACTTCTATTGCGGAGGTCCCGATGTACAAAATTGTGCTGTTGCGTCACGGCGAGAGCGTCTGGAACAAAGAGAACCGGTTCACCGGCTGGACCGATGTCGACCTGTCGGAGAAGGGTGTGCAAGAGGCCCACGCGGCGGGGCAACTGCTGAAAAAGGAGGGGTATACCTTCGATGTCGCCTACACCTCGGTGCTCAAGCGGGCCATCCGGACGCTGTGGATAACGCTCGACGAAATGGACCTGATGTGGCTGCCGGTCATCCGCAACTGGCGGCTGAACGAACGGCACTACGGATCACTGCAGGGACTCAATAAGGCCGAAATGGCGCAGAAGTTCGGCGAAGAGCAGGTGCTTGTCTGGCGCCGTTCCTACAATATCCAACCGCCGGCACTCACCCCCGACGATGAGCGGTTCCCCGGCCGCGACCGCCGCTACGCCGGTCTGACGAAGCAGGAATTGCCGTTCACCGAATGTCTGGCCGATACCGTCGCCCGCTTCGTCCCCTACTGGGAAAAGACGATAGCGCCCGATATCCTCGCGGGGAAGAAGGTGCTCATCGCGGCTCACGGCAACAGCCTCCGGGCGCTCGTGAAGCATCTCGACAACATCCCGGACGACGAGATAGTCGCGCTCAACATCCCCACCGGCATTCCGCTGGTCTATGAGCTCGACGCGAAACTCCGCCCGCTCAAGCACTACTACCTCGGCGACGAGGAATCGGTGAAGGCGGCGATGGATGCCGTCAAGAATCAAGGAAAGGCCAAGTAGGATCCGCTTCAGATTTGTCAGAATCTCATCGTTACCGCTCCTCGACCTCCTCGACATAGCGAACTATGCCTGCGTCGTCTGCGTCGCGGCTGCCTTGATCTTCAGTCAACTCTGAAGCGGTTTTTTCTAGAGAACGGACATGATCAATTCATCGAATCGATCCACGACCGGCACACCGGCGGCGAGAAGCCGTTCTTTCGATTGGTGACCGCGTGCACAGATAAGGCAGTCGCAGCCGATGCGCCGCGCCGCCTCGATATCGTGCAGGGTGTCACCGACGAAGAGGATGTTCTTCGGATCGACGCCGAGCCGTTCCCCCAGCGCCTGCGCCAGGTGTCCCTTGCCGTCGGCGTAGTGGTTGTCGATACCTTGGACATGGTTGAAGTAGTCGGCTATGCCGAGCGCCGCGACATGGCGCGTGAGGGTCTTTTGTTCCATCGCCGAGAGGATGATCTGCGTCACGCCGCGTTCTTTGAGCGCCGCGAGGGTCGCCACCGCATCGGGGAACAACTGCACCTCGTGCATCCGGCGATGGTAGCCGCTGATGAAGTCGTTGGCCACCTCTTCCCACACCGGGTCTTCGTCAATCGAGAAACCGAGTTGACGGTAGTAGTCACGCACCGGGAAACCGAAGACGGCGCGGTAGTAATCGACGGTGATGGTCGGGAGTTTCTTCCTTTCGAGCATCTCGTTCATCACCACGACGCCGAGCCACGCGTCGTCGATGAGCGTCCCGTTCCAATCCCAGAGGATATGCGAATAACGAGCCATCACGCCTTGCCGTGCATCCATTTTTTAAGCATCGGGGTGAGGAAGAGGAGCAGTACGCCCGCGCCGATGGAGGTGGCGATGAGCGTCGCCCAGAGGTTGATGCCGAAGGCGTGAACGATCGCCTCCATGCGGCCCGAGAGGTAGTCGGCGATGGCGGTGCAGGCGAACCAGACGCCCATCATCAGCGATACGCGCCGGGTCGGCGAGAGCTTGGTCACCATCGAAAGCCCTATCGGCGAGAGGCAGAGCTCGCCCATCGTGTGAAGGAAATAGACCGCGACAAGCCACCCCATCCCCGCCTTACCATACTCGGAGGCGACCCCTTCGCCGAAGTACATCACCACGAAGCCGAGGCCGAGGATGATCATGCCGATACCCATTTTGGCGGGCGTCGACAGCGGATATTTACTGCGGTCGAAACGGCCCCACAGCATCGAGAAAAGCGGCGCCAGAATGACGATGAAGAGCGGATTTATCCCCTGAAACCAGGTCGCCGGCATCTCCCAGCCGAAGATGACGCGGTCGGTCTGTTCGTAGGCGAAGAGGTTCATCGTGCCGCCCGCCTGTTCAAAACCGGCCCAGAAGAAGATGACGAAGACCGAGAGGATGATTATCGAAATGATCCGTTCCCACTCCTCGCGGGTATTGTCGCGGTTGGTGGAGACAAAGCCGCCGAACGCAACGAAGATGAGTATGATACCGCCGATGAGCTTCACCATGCCCGGTATCATATCCCAGAGCGGCGAAAGGCCGTGGTTCCACATAAAGACCACGCCGAGCACTGCCGCCGTCATGCCAACGGCCCAGACGAGGATATCGCGCAGATCGGTCAGGGCGAGGCGAGTATCGGCCGTGACGGCCCGGCTCGGCGGGAATCCGGCGGTCCCGAGGTGCTTCTGCCCCATGTGGAATATGATGAGGCTGATGACCATGCCGATGCCGGCGATCACGAAGCCGATATTCCAGTTCTGGATGCTTTCGGCGTACCCCGCGCTGAATATCGCGACGAACGCGCCGATGTTGATCCCCATATAGAAGATGGTGAAGGCGCCATCGCGCCGCGCGTCGTTCTCGGGGTAGAGGCCGCTGACGATCGTCGAGATGTTGGGCTTGAAAAAGCCGTTGCCGACGATGATGAGGCCGAGGCCGTAGTAGATGAGGTCGGGCGACGACATGACGAACAGGCCGGTCCCCATCACCAGCCCGCCCACGAATATCGCCTTGCGCGAGCCCAGCACCTTGTCGGCGAAGAAGCCGCCGGCGAGGCCCGAGATATAGACCAGCAGGAGGTACATGCCGTAGACTTCCAACGCCCGGTCGCGGATGACCTGCGGATCGTTCGAGAGGCCGACGAAAATGACGCCGGTGAGGTACAGCACCAGTATCGCCCGCATCGTGTAGAACGAGAACCGTTCCCACATCTCGGTCATGAACAGCACATACAAGCCTTTCGGATGTCCCAACATCGAATCCCCCTTAAGTGGTGACGGGTCAGCCTAGCAGAAAAGCGCGCTAAGAACAAAAAAAATCGGCGGTATGAACCTTACGGTATCCGGACGCAGTCGCCGGTGTAGGGAATGCGGTCGCCGCCGTCGATCATCTCGAAGTCGGTCACCGCGAGTGACGAAAGGTCGTGGGCGTCGAGAAGGCCGTCCCACTTCGCCGTCGTGGTGCGGTCGGAACGGCCGGTGAGCGCTATCTGGCCGCCGTCGGCAAGGAACATGCCATACTTCTGGAGCGCCCGCGCCACCACCTTCGCCCCTTCCGACGGCAGACCGTCGACATTGAAGGTGCTTTTCAGCCGGAGCCGCGCGCCGTAGGGTATCGTCCCCGCGCCGCCTTCGGTCGCGTTGGTCGAATGGGTCGCCGGATGGACATAGACGCCGTTGCGAATGCGGGCGTTCGGCAGGATGAAACGGATCGCGTGGTCGATGGAACCGGCAGCCACCTCGTCGGCGGTGAACAGGAACGGCGCAATGGGATAGCCCGCCGCGTCGGCGCTCGTGCACTGGTCACCGCGCCCGTCGGGGCCGTAGAGCCGCGTCAGGTCCCACACCGCCATACAGCCGCCGTTGAAGGTCGATCCATCGATGTCGGCGCGCCACATCTCGTAGAGTTTCTTTTCGTCGCGCTCCACCACGATGAGGTGACAGTCGCCGTCGGAAAGACAGCGGTAGCCCTCCTCCCCTTCCAACACGCCGCCGTCGGGCACCGGCACCGGCGCCTCGTCGCAGTCGGGGCTGTAGAATTCGTCGGTCGGCGTGAAGGTCCGGCGCGGCGTGGCGCTGTCGGCGTAGAGCACCTCTATCGAGAAATCCATCTGGAAAGTATTGCCGTTACCCCAGCCGCCATCGACCTCAAGATTGGAAATGATGGTGTCGGATTCACTATCCTTGGGCGCCTGCGAGATATCCTGATACCATGCCGCCCCGGCGGGGAAAAAGCCGGTATCGACCACCGCATCGTCGTCGGGGGTCAGGATATCATCGTCGGCAATGGCGTCATCTACGACCGCCATATCCTGATCGGTCTCTTCGTCCTTTATGTCGCTTATGTCCTCTTCGTCCTTTTCTCCATCGGTCTGATCGGACTGATCCGACAGATCGTCATTCGCCGCATCCTCGTCGGCCGGCACATAGTCGTCATAGATAACGCCGTACTTGGTCGCCTCGACGGTGCATCCCGAGGCGAGAAAGAAACCCAAGAGCGCAACGATAAGGCGGAATACTGTTTTCTGTATCATCTTGCCCTCCGTCATTCAAGATTGGCTACTACCGTCTGTTCCATGCTAGCAAGCAGAGAGGAATCCCAACCTTCGACATATTGGATTATCTTCATGGTGTCGGCATCTATTATCACATTCGTAGGATATCCATTGGTGATGTATTTGTAGAAATAGATCTGCCCGGCATCGGTCAGATAGCCGTACACAAAATCGGCGTTGGCACTGTAGGTTGAAAGCATCGTGTCGCGAAAAGCGGACAGCTTGCTCGGCTCCTTCGAGGTCTGCGGTCCGGATAACAGCCCGTTCTCAATTAGGATTATCTCAAATCCCTTCTCCACATACTCGCTCTTGTACACCGCCGTGATATCACCTTTGAGTTGGTTGCTGTAGGGACAGTCGTAGGCGAGGAAGGCGAGCCAGAGAACCTTCTTCTTCTGATAGAACTCCTCCATCGTCCGCATGTTCCCGAGGTGATCGTAGAAGGTCATATTCGCCGCGATATCGCCCGCCTTATTCGAGGTCGGCGTCTCGGTCGGGTACGGTTGGGGGCCCTGATCTTGGTCGAGGTCGGGCTGTTCATCAACCACCTCGTCGACCATTTCGTCGACCGTCTCGTCAACAACTTCGTCAGGCATATCATCAACTGAATCGTTGGTCACCTCATCGCTCAAGTCATCCGGCTCGGTGACATCCGACGAATCGACCGCATTGTCGGTATCGACAGCAATGTCTACGGCATCTATATCACTTGCCGCTTCGTTGTCGGGCTTTTGTTCAACGCTGTTCTCCAGCCCGCAGGCAGTAACGAGAAAGGCAAAGACAAAACAAAAAAGATAAAAGCTCTTCATGGCACCCTCCCTATTTTCTCTCGCAAAACCATGTAATAATATCAAATGGAAATGAGAAGTCAACCGGAACGGTCAGAGAACCAGCGAGCAGGAGCAGCCGTTGTCGCCGTCGGCCGGGTCGTCGATGATGAGGTCGCTGTCGGTCGGTTCGCCCGCATAGTCCTTGTCGAGCGGCGGCAGCATCTTATCCTCGTCGGGCGTTTCGGTGGTGTCGGTGGTGACCGGTTCGTCGACGGGAAGGACCGTGTCATCGTCGGGCAGTATCATCTGGTCCGACGGATCTGACGGATCAGACTGATCGGTCGGATCGGACTGATCCTCATCGACCATTGTTTCATCGGGCTGCGTATCGTCCGCCACGGTATCGTCGGGCTGGGGTTCGGTGTCGGTGACCGCGCCTTCCTCTTCGATGCCGGTCGAGGCCCAAGTGTCGGCGCCGCTGACCACGGTGATGTTCTTTTCGGCCGTCGTAAAGCCGCTCTTTTCGACCGTGAGGGTGTAGTCGCCCGGCTCCACCGAGGCGAAAACGAACAGGCCGGTGGCCGGAGTGGTCAGCGAATCGGGCGATCCGGTCGTCGGGGTGATGGTGACGGTCGCGTCGGCGATGCGGTTCCCCTCGACATTGCCGAGACCGGTGGTGAGGTTGTAGACGAACCCCTTGACCGCGCCGGGGTCGGTGCCGCCGCCGTCAAGCGGCGTGGTGCCGAAGTGGCCGCAGACGGCGTGATAGAGGGCCAGAGCGTGCGCGGCCTTGCCGCTGTCGGCCGTTATGTAGTCGAAATCACTCTGGTTTGAAACGAAGACCCCTTCGGAGAGGATCGCCGGCATGGTGGTGTAGCGGATGACATAGAAATTCTCGTATTTGACGCCGCGGTCGACCCGCCCCATGTGGCTGAGCAGTTCTTCCTGCACGATGCCCGCGATGGTGTCGCTGGTAGTGCCCGATTGGTAGGCGTAGGTCTCGGTGCCGCTGGCGCTTTCGGCGTCGGCCGAGTTGAGGTGGGTCGAGAAGAATATCGTCGCCCCCCACGCATTGGCCTGATCGACGCGGTTGGCGAGGCTGACATCGGTGTCGGCGTCGCGGGTCATGAGAACCGATGCGGCGTCGTTGGTCAGGAGGGTCCGGAAGCGCAGGTCGATGTCGAGATTGAGATCGGCCTCGTCGGGATAGGTGGCGCCATTGATCCCGGTGGCGCCGGGATCGCTGCCGCCGTGGCCCGGATCGACGCATATCTTGTAGCCGCTGAGCGTCGCGTCGAGCGTCAGCGCGAACGCAAGAATGAAGAGTATGATCGTCAGTTTTTTCATGGCGGCCTCCCCTACTTCAGCACAAGGGCCTGCATGAGTATCCGGCCCGTCGCGTGTTCGGTGTAGAGTATCTTTTTGCCGTCGGCCGCGACATCGGGATAGAGCGGTATCGTCCCCGGCGCGGTCGGGACAAGGCTTTTCTTTCCTTCAAGCGTCACGCGGTACAACTGCGAGGCGATGATATCGCGGCCGTCGTCACGGGTCACCGCGATGATGAGGGCGCGACTGTCGGGCATCCACGCCGGCTGAGAACCTTCGGCTATCCGGGTGACCGCGCCGCCGGCAAGGTCGTACACCTTTATCTCGTTCCCCTTGATAAAGGCGACCCACCGGCCGTCGGGGGAGACGCGGGGGCTGTGGCTCCCCGGTTCGAGCATCCGCGCCGGAGCGCCGGGAGCCGGGACCACCCGAACGCCGTTATCGGTCGTTTCGGCGACGATCTTCGCCGCCGCGCCGACGGCGGGCCACGCCGGAGCCAGACCGGCCCCCTCGGCGGTCGAAACGACCGTCGCGGTGCCGTCGCTCAGGGTATAATGCGAAAGGCCGCGGTATTTCGGGCCGGTGTAGGCGACCGTCGCGCCGTCGGGCGAGAACCAGCCGCGCACGCAGTCGCCGCTGCAGAGCGCCTTCGCCTCCGCCGCGACCGTCTCTTGCGGGCCCTCTCCGGTACAGGCGAAAAGCGCTAACGCCGCCGCCGCGATGAACAACATTCTCATGAGAACCTCCCCCTTATCGTAATATCACTGTATCCGTTCGCCGACCCAGTTGATGATCCCCTGCCCGTAGGAAAGATCCTCGAAGGTGCCGGTCATCGCGCAGCCGTTGATGAGCGTCCCCTCGACCGCTATCTCGCCGTAGGGTTGCATCTTGAAGGAAACGGTATCGCCGCTGCGGGTGCCGTTCTGGACGGCGGCCGTCTGCCCGAAGTTGTTCGAACCGCTGCCGGTCACCGTCGAGCCGGTCTGCGTAAAGGTGAATATCCAAGTGCCCCAGTTCGCGTCCTCGGCGATGATCTCCCAGACGCCGGTGAGGTCGCCCTTGTCGGCGGTGCAGTTGGCGCCGATATCGTAACAGCCGCTTCTGAGCGGTATCTGGAGTACCGGGAGGACATTCTGATAATCGGCGGTGTTGGGCCAGAGCGACACATCGTAGGGTCCCTTCCATATCTTTATCGAATAGGTCCCCTGCCCGGTGATGCCGAAGGTTGCCGAGAGATGGTCGTAGGAGCGCTTGCTGATGAAGCGGAGATAGCCGCGCTCGTTATACTCGTTGAGCGTGTTGTCGGGCATCTGAAGCGTATTGAGGGTCACCTTGCCGCTCACCGTGGCGGTCTCGACATTCCACGCCAGCGGCGTATCGTCGGTTATCGAGAGCCGTTTTTCCAGCACATATTTGAGGGTCGGCATGACATTCTGATAGTCGGCGGTGTTGGGGTTGAGCGTCACCTGATAGTCGTCCTTCCACACCTTGACCGTCGCGATCGCGGGGCCGGTGATGCCTATCGGAAAAGAGAGGTAATCGCCGCTCCCGGTATTGGAGAAACGCAGGTAGCCGCGGTCGTTGTATTCATTGAGCGTGTTGTTGGGCATCACGCCGCCGTTGAGCGTCAGGGCCGCCTGCAGGGAGACCGTGTCGACCGGATAGTGTTTGGTCGCGTCGCCCGCCACGACGAGCGCATCGTCCAGTTTTTTGAGCATGGCCGGCATGACATTCTGGTAGTCGGCGGTGTTGGGTGAAAGATCGACCTTGTAGGTGCCGGTGTAGATATTCGCGGTGTACTCGGCAATGCCGGTGATACCGATGGGGAACGATATGCGGTCGCCGCTCACGGTGTCGGTGAAGCGGACATACCCGCGGTCGTTATACTCGTTGAGGGTGTTGGCCGGCATCTGGGCGCCGTCGAGGGTGATGACCCCCTTGACCTCGGCGGTGGCGACATTGAAGTTGCGCGTCGTATCGGCGCTGAGGGTCAACCCCGCCTCGAGTTCATGCTGGAGATAGGGCAGGACATTCTGGTAGTCGGTCGACTGGGGACTCAGCAGGACGCGGTAACTCCCCTTCCAGAGTTCGCCGCTGTAGGCGGCCGGGCCGGTGATGCCGATCGGAAAGGAGGTGGCGGAACCCGACGCGGCGTCGGTGAAGCGGACATATCCGCGGTCGTTGTATTCGTTGAGGGTGTTGTTCGGCATCTGGTAGTCGTTGAGCGTGATCACGCCCGACACGGTGACGGTGCCGACATCGTAGGAGAGCGCCTTGGTCACGGTGAGCGATTCCCCTTCGCTGAGGACGAGGTCGGCCGACGGCATGACATTCTGATAGTCGCTGCCTTGGGGCGCAAGCGTCACGCCGTAGTCGCCGGCGAAGATGACCTTCGAAAAGGCGGCGGGGCCGGTGATGCCGATGGGGACCGAGAGCGACGCGCCGCTTTTCTTGTCGGTGAAGCGGACATACCCGCGGTCGTTGTATTCGTTCAGCGTGTTGGCGGGCATCGGAGAACCGTTGAGCGTCAAGGTACCGCTCACCGTGACGGTCGGCAGTGAGTAGTTGTGGTTCCAAGCGCCCGCTATGGCAACATCCTCGGCCAGCACATAGAGCGTCGTGGGGGTCACATTCTGGTAGTCGGCGCTCTGTGGATAGTAGTAGATATCGTAGTTCCCGGCGAACAGCGTGCCGCTGAACTGCGCGATGCCGGTGATGCCGACCGGGAAGGAGAGGGTGTCGCCGCTCTTCTTGTGGACGAAGCGGACATGCCCGCGGTCGTTGTATTCGTTCAGCGTGTTATCGGGCATCACCGCGTTGTTCAGCGCTATCTGGCCGCTGACGGTCGCCGTGGTCAGGTCGATGTTGAGTACGGTGTCGGCGGTCACTTCGTCGAAGTCGCAGGTCTTGACGCACTGCCCTTCATCCGAACAGTTCTCGAAGGCGCCGCACTGGCCGCAGGATTCGTTGCAGATCGGGTCGGGTCCGCAGACCCGCGTCCCGCACTGCGGTTGACACTCCGCGCCGCAGCCGGCGGTGTCGAAGCCGGAACAGTCGCCATTGCAGACGAGCGTTCCGGGACCGAAACCCTGCGTCTCGCAGGTCTGGCCGTTGAGTTGGGTCCCGTCGCAGGCCTCCGTCCCTTCCACGGTATTGTTGCCGCAGACGATCTGTCCGGTGCAGGCGGAGGTATCGAAGCCGGCGCAGTTGGCGAGGCATTTGAGATCGCCCGCCGAAAAGCCCTCGGTCTGACAGCTTTTGCCGCCCAGCGCGGTGCCGTCGCAGACATCGACGCCGTTTATCTGGTTGTCGCCGCAGGTGAGCGACGGGCCGCACAGGCTGGTATCGAACGCAGTGCAGTCATCGGCGCAGGTCAGCGGTCCCGCCCCGAAACCGAGCGACACGCAGGTGGCGCCGTTGAGCTGGGTGCCGTCGCAGGTCTCGCCCAGATCGCGCTTGCCGTTGCCGCAGGTGGTATCCCCGGTGTTATTTTTCTTGCCGTCGTCGCAGCCGCCGCACAGAGCAAGCAGGACCAGCGCCAGAAGCGCCGTACGCATCATCGGAAAGTTCATCGTCTACCCCCTATATTCATTCCTTCAGAACAAGCCGCCTACTGACGCGCCACGGTCACCGCCGCCGCCGTCGCATCCGCGTTGAAGAACACCACCAGCGCTGCACCGGACTCATGCGCGGCGAAATTCACCGTGACGGTCGGAGTATTCTCATCCAGCGCCAGCGGCACCACCTCGACGATCCCCGCACCGGTCAGGAGCGCCGCGCGGCCCGTAACGCCGCCGCTACCCGTCAGCGACACCGTCAGCGTATCGCTGTTGCCCATGAACGCATCAACATTGAAAAAGGCCATGCCGCCGTTCGCCGCGGCCGTCGCATCCACCGGCTCGGCAAGCACGACCTTCGCCGTCGCCTTCTTGGCGGGCGAAATGATCTTGAATCCATATCTGCCGTTATCGTAGTCGGTATCCTGCGCCAGCACGGCAAGGGCGAGATCGGCCCCGAACTCCGCGAAGGTCGTCGGTTCGTTAAGCGCGGAGAGCGCCGTCTCAAGCGATGTCTGACCGTTCGCCGTATCCTTCACCAGTTCGGTCACGAACGCGGCGCCGAACCGGTCGTAAAGGTACGCGCCGAAAAGCATGAACACGCCGTAATCGTAATCGGGACCGTTGGACATCAGCGGCTCGGCCGGACTGGAAAGCCAGCTGCCGACCCACGCCTCGTCTGCGCCGAAACCGGTCACCGCCATCGCCAGTTCGCTCATCGATTCGTTCAGCCACGGGTCCTCATTCTCATCGAGGCCCCACTGGATGAGGTGCTGGAACTCGTGCGCCTGTACCGACAGCATATACTCGGTGGTCGGCAACTTATCCTTCACATTGATATGGATCATCTCGCGCAGATTCGAGGCACTTCCCTCATACTGGTCGTCGACACGGAAATAGCCGTCGAACGAGTTGCCGCCGTACGATGCCATCTCGTACAGGAAGAGGTACAGGCCCGGATAGCCGTCGAACTCGTCGGGTACCGCGCCAAACAGCCCGGTCACCTGCTCGAATATCCCTTTCGACGGATCGGCGGGCGTCTCGTTCTCCCACGCCGTCAGCAGCGCTTTGACCGCCGCCGCGTCGACCGTTTTATCCCACGAATCCTCGGCGACGAGCACCCGGACATGGTTCCCCTCGGCACGGACATGGGCGCAGATCTGGATATTCTTCGGCGGCATCGAGGAAAGATCGTATATCCAGAACTGATCATCCTCCCCGGTGCATTCGATGGCCCCTTCGATGACCGCGAAGTCGTCGTCATTCACCGTCGCGTCATCGGTCGGCAGAAGATCGTCGGCCGTCACCGTATCGGCGTCGGTCGCCGTCTCATCGGCCGTGGCCGTGTCGATATCGTCGGTGGACGAACCGCCCGAGTCGCACCCGGCGACCGTCAGCAACACCATTAATATCCATACCCAATGTTTCATGATAGTGCCTCCGCCTGATCGTTCAAGAACAGTAACCGGGGCACTTTACCTTAAAATAAGGGGAATTTCAAGGAGAGCGGTGCGTTACCGGTTGATGACGACGAAGAATTCGCGTCCTTTGCGTTCGATGAGGAGGAGGAGCGACTTGGCGGCGCCGGCGGCGGCGTTGAATTCACGGAGATTCCTGACCGGCTTCTTGTTGACCTCTTCTATCACATCGCCGTCACGGAGGCCCGCCATCGCGGCGAGTGACTGCGGATCGACCTGCTGTACCACCACCTTGCCGTTCTGCTCCATCACGCCGAACCCGAAATCATTCGACGCCCCTTCGCCATCGCCACCCGCGCCGTCGAACTCGAACTTTTCCGAAAGGGTCAGGGCAAGTTCCAGATTCTTGCCGTCGCGGAGTATCGCGACCGGTATCTTCTTGTTGAACGCGCTGAATGCGACAAGGTTACGGAACTGCGCCGACGATTCGACCGCCTTGCCGTCAAACGAGAGGACCACATCGCCCTTCCGGAGTCCCGCCTTTTCGGCCGGACTCCCTTTCGCCACCGACGAGACCAGCACCCCCGGCTGATTTTCGGGTATATTCAGGTGCTTCGCCAACTCGGGGGTCAGGTCCTGAATGTTCACTCCCATCAGCGCCCGTTTTATCTTCTTGCCGCCGCGCAGCTGGTCGGTGATGTTCTTTATCATGTTCGACGGCACCGCGAAGCCGATCCCCATGTAACCGCCGGACTTCGAGAAAATGGCGCTGTTCATCCCGATGACATCTCCCTTGATGTTAAGGAGCGGACCGCCCGAATTGCCGGGATTGATCGCCGCGTCGGTCTGGATGAAGTCCTCGTATTCGGTGATATTGACATTCGACCGTCCCTTGGCCGAAACGATGCCGAACGAGACCGACTGCGACAGGCCGAAGGGATTGCCCACGGCGATAGCGAAACTCCCCACCTTCACCGTGTCCGAATCGGCGAGCGGCAACTGTTCAATGTCGCCCTTCGAGAATTTCTCAAGCCGGATCAGACCAATATCGGTCTTCGGGTCCGTGCCGACCAGTTTGGCCGCGAAGGTCTTTTTGTTGATGGTGACCTCTATCTTATTGGCGCCGTCGATGACATGGTTGTTGGTGACGAGATACCCCTCCGCCGCGTCGATGACAAAACCGGTGCCGAGCCCTTCCTGCTGGGGATTGAACTGCCGGCCATCACCACGGAACCCGAAATCGCGCAGCATATCCCAGAACGGGTCCATGCCGGGGCCGCCGCGCATTGTCTTGCTCACCTTGATGAAGGCGACGCTTTTCTGCGACTTATCGCTTATCTGCGTTATCTCGCGTTCGAGATCCTGTATCGCCGCGGCCGCGAGCGTGCCGCAGAACAGGATGACCGTGAACATGCCGATCAACTTTCTCATCTTCGACCTCTCATAAAACCTATGACTTGGGTAACAACAGGAGCGCATCCCCCCTTATTCCGTGAACGGTTCACAGCGGCCGCAGCGGCTCGCCGGCAAGGAGATGCATATGGAAGTGCATGACCGCCTGCCCCGCGTGGGCGCCGGTGTTGACCGTCAGCCGGTAGCCTCCCTCAGCGACGCCGACCTTATCGGCCGCCGCTTTGGCGACAGCGAAGATCCCCGCGAGCGCCTCATTTCCCGCCGCGTCGACCTCGTTGACCGACGCGATGTGCCGTTTGGGAACGATGAGCAGGTGGGTCTTGTAGAGCGGGCCGATGTCGGGGAAGACGACGAAGCGATCATCCTCGTACACCATTTTCGCCGGGATGACGCCGCTCGCTATCTTGCAGAAGATACAGTCGGTCATGGGTCCCTCCGTCACATCGATCTCATATAACGCACCGCCCCGAGTTGGAACGGGAGCGGCTGATAATGTTCACGCGCCAGCATCAGGAACAGGTATTCGGCGATAAGCAGCGGGAAGAGCGAATAGACCAGCGACACCAGCCACAGCAGGAGCGCCGTCATGCCGTCGCCCCGCACCGACCGGTTATCGGTCGTGTGGACCAGCTGGAGATCGTAGCGCACCAGCGCGGCGGGCTGGGCGCCGAAAAGATACGGGAAAAGGGTCCACGAGACCAGCGAGAAGGCGATGAAGGTGGCGAAATACATCTTGACCGACGCGATCACCGGCAGTTCGCCCATGAAGAAGGCGAACAGGGCGACGAGTATCGATGATATCGCGACGATGAGCAGGTCGGTGAAGAATGCCTTGGCCATCTCGATCCCCTCCACCGGGCGCCACTTCGTCCCGCCGGCGAGCACGATGCCGCTTTCGGCGGCGATGCGGGTCAGGTCCACCACCGGCGCCGGGGAAGGCAGGGCGACGGTCGCCGCCGCACCCGCCGAAGGGAATATCCGTTCGACCGCGGCGGTCAGTTCGGCGAGGAACGGCTGCGCCCCGGGCGTCCCTTCGGGCCGCCGTTCGGCCTCGGCCGCGGCAAGCCGGCGGCCGCATCCGGCGCAGTAGAAACGGTTGTCGTTGCGATAGCCGCAGTGGGAACAGCGATTCATTGCGCTCCGCCCTTCTCCGACCCGCTGACGGTCGCCGGTTTGTGCTGCAGGGTCGCCTCGAAAAGCGCCTCGGCCGCCGCGCGGTCGCCGTTCAGTTTCCCGTGGAGGAACCAGAGGTCGATGAAGATATCCTTACCTTTTATATAACGGCCGTCGTAGGTGAACGCCTTGTCGGCTGTTATCTTTTTTTCGTATTTCTCCATCAGCGCGAAGAGGAACTCCATCTCCTTGAGATACTGCTTGATGACATTTTCGAACGGCTCGCCGGTGTAGACCATCTCGTAGGCGATGTTGGGGATGTTGACGATGTAGATGACCTGCAGATCGTCGCGTTTGAGCCGGTAGAATTTCTGCTGGCTGTTGTAGACCGGCCTCACCTTGGGATTGACCCCGAGCGCCGCCCCGACACGGGCGGTGAAGGTGTTCACATCGACGAAGAAGGTCAGATCTATCTCGCTTTTGAAATAGCCCGCCGGGAAGACGAGCGCATCGGTCAGTTTCTTCTTGAACGGCAGTCCCATCCCGACCAGTTCGTTCCACTGGAGCTCCATGATGACCGCCTCTTCGCCCGTTTTGATGGTGCCCAGCAGGCCCATCATGTCCTCGCCCAGTTTCTCTTCGCCCGCATCGCCGCGGTAGGCGAAGTTGGGGACCGTCATGAGGAACAGGTATTCGTTGAGGCTTTCGAGCGCCACCTTTCGTTCCCGTATGGAACGGGCGATCGACTGGTTGACCCGCGTCTGGAACCAGTTTCGGCCCGCACCCTTGATACGCTGGTCGAAGTCGGCCGGGACAAAAGGTTCGTCGGCCGCCGGTGCCGGACCGGGAGGCGTCTTGGGCGACGGAACGGCCGGAGCCGTCGGTGCGCCGGAGCCCGCCACCGTGAAAAGGAAGAGCAGTGCCAAGATGATCGTCCTGCAGGTCATGATCTTATGTCCTCGCTAGTTCTATCTGAAGAAAAGGATGGTACAGTTCGCCGTTCACGAAACGGGGCGCGCCGTTCAGCACCGGCTCATCTTTTACCGCGCCGCGGGCGGCGAACCATCCCTGCGCCAGCGGATCGGCTAACGCTTCGGGGGAAATCGCCGCGCCGTAATAAATGAAAGTGAACAGCGCCGCCGACGCCGTATCGGCCGTCGTTCCGGGGAACCGCTGTCCCGGCCGATCGAGCGGCGAAAGTTCGTAGGGGCAGGCATCAACGCACTTGAGGCAGGCGAAACAGCGCACCGTGTCGGGGGTGCCGTGCGCCTCGGTCAGCACCACCCGGCCGCGCGGAGAAAGCTCTTCGCGCCGGGTGATACGGTAAAAAGGACAGACCGCCAAACAGCGGCCGCACCGGACACAACGCTTCTTTTCTTTGGTGGGTGAATTGGTGTCGGTCGGCACGGGGACGCTATATCTTGTCGAGTTCGTTCATGGAATCTTTGGAATGCTTGCGGACCGGGTCCTTCTCCTCTTTCGCGGGGACCGCCTTCTTCTTTTTCGGGTCCTCTTTTTTCTCTTCGGCCTTCGGCGCGACGGGCTGGGCGACCGGGGCGGGCTGGGCCGCGGGAGCCGGTTTGGCCGCCGGGGCGGGCTGGGCGACCGGAGCGAGCTGAGCCGCCGGAGTGCTGTCGCCGACGCGGGCGGTCTTGCGGTTCTTTATCTTCATGCCGGTGATATTGAAGACCAGCTTGTTGGCCAGTTCCTCGCAGGCGCCGACCAGATCGTCCTCGCCGTTGGCCATCTCCTTCTCGGCGAAGAGGATGGATGCCTTCTCGACATCGACTATCTTGAGGGTGACCACCAGTTTCTGCCCCAGTTTGCCCAGCGTGCCGATGACGACCCGCTTGGTGTTGAGCAGTTTGCCGACCTCGGCCGCCGCCGAACTGTCGGTGACGCCGGTCTGCTGGAAGCCCTGTTCGTTGAGTATCTTGGCCACCTGCATCCGCTCGATGACCTCGAACATCCGGGTGTTGACCAGTTCGGTGGAAAGCAGTTCGGTCACCGATACCGCCAGATTCTGCGGAACGCCCGTCGGGGCGATATCGAGCACCGCGATGCGCGGTTTCATCGGGCTCTCCTGCCCCTGCGCGACCGTCGCGAAGGCAATGACCGCCGCGAACAGCATGACCGCAACCAACTTCATAGTTCCTCTCATCGTATTCCTCCCGCTAAAAGCATCATACCAAAGCCGTTGTATCATATCCCATCGACCCCGAAATGCAACCTTACTTCAGCGTCTCTTTTATCTTCTCGAACATCTTGTCGTGGCCTTCCGACTGGAAGATGAGCTTCCCGTCGCGGTCGACGAGGAACGCCTGCGGCACCTGCGCCGAACCCTTGTCGGTCACCACGCCGTACTTCTTGCCGGTGAGTTTGTATTTGTCGTAGGCCAGCGC
>CAYPQK010000051.1:0-22146 GCA_964412895.1 uncultured Spirochaetales bacterium | reverse complement strand
CGGCTTGGCGGTCGCCTTGAAGGTGTTCCCCGCGCCGTCGTTGGCCTCAAGGTAGTATTTCGCCTTCTCGAAGTCGGGCTTGAAACCGAAATCCTTCTCTATCTCTTTATCGACATTGGGCAGGGTCTCGATGAGCGACAGTTCGTAGACCGACTGGGCGTTGTCGGTGACCGGGCCGTAGGAGTCGACCGCGATGGTGACCGGGCCCATGCCGAGCATGCCGAACGCGACCAAGCCGAAGGCGAAGATGGAAGAGAAGATCATCATCTCGCCCGGGATGTAGAGGCTGGCGTAGTAGGCGAGGAACATCAGTCCGAAGAAGACCATCCCCTGCCAGAAGGCGCTGAAGTTGCCCGCCACGAGGCCCGAAAGGATGTTGAGCGACGCGCCGCCTTCACGGGAGGCGTTGACCGTCTCGGCCACATGCTTCGACTTGGGGCTGGTGAATATCTTGGTGAACTCGGGGATGAGCGCCGCGCCGAGGGTGCCGCACGATATGATGAGCGACAGGACGATCCACAGACCGTTGGGCAGGTCGCCGATCATGAAGTAGCTCGCCGCGAAGGTGACGGCGATGGAGATGATCGAGGTGATCCAGACGAGCATGGTGAGCGGATGCTCGAAGTCCATTTCGTCCTTGCCGGCATACAGGCCCGCGGTGATGGCGCGGTTGATCCAGAAGGCGACCACCGAGGTGATGACCATAAGGATGCGCATGACGAATATCCAAGTCAGCAGGGTCTTCTGGTGTTCGACATCGGCCACGGCCAGCACGATGAACGAAATGAGCGCGACGCCGGTCACGCCGTAAGTCTCGAAACCGTCGGCGGTCGGGCCGACCGAGTCGCCCGCGTTGTCGCCGGTGCAGTCGGCGATGACGCCGGGGTTACGCGGGTCGTCTTCCTTGATCTTGAAGACGATCTTCATGAGATCCGATCCGATGTCGGCGATCTTGGTGAAGATGCCGCCCGCGACGCGGAGCGCCGAAGCGCCGAGCGATTCGCCGATGGCGAAGCCGATGAAGCAGGCGCCGGCGGCGTGAAGCGGGACGAAAAGAAGTATGATGAGCATCATGATCAGTTCGACGCACACCAGCACCACGCCGATGGACATCCCCGCGTCAAGCGGGATGTTGAGCAGCTTTATGGGTTTGCGCTCAAGCGACGCGAAGGCCATGCGGGAGTTGGCCAGCGTGTTCATCCGGATGCCGAACCACGCCACGCCGTAGGAGCCGAGTATGCCGACCACCGACCAGAGCAGTATCAGCGCGACGGTGCCGACGCCGTTGCTCTGCAGGTAGCCGAAATAGAACGCGATGCAGATCGCGATGAAGGTTTCGAGGATGATGAGGAACTTGCCCTGCTGGAGCAGGTAGGTCTTGCAGGTCTCGAAAATGGTCTGCGAGACATCGAGCATCGACTTGTGGGCGCGGATGTCCCTGACCTTGAGGTACTGCCACAGGCCGAAGCCGAGGCCGAGGAAACAGACGACGAAGCCGTAGATCAGCATCTGCCGCTGATCGCCCGCCAATTCGGGGATCTTGAGGTCCGCTTCGCTCGCCATGCCCAATACCGGGGCTAAGAGCGCGATAAGCAGAGGCATCAGGTTCTTCATATGACCTCCATTAATAAGGATGACATCTCCTCCAAAAAGACGCGCCACCTTACATGAAGGGGGAAAAAAATGCAAGAAAGTTGAGTTAGCGGAGTATTTGCGACTACTTCGGGTTCAGGACCTTGCTGCCCGGGGCGACATCCTGCGTGACCCATGTGTTGCCGCCGATCGTCGCGTCGCGACCGATGGTGATGCGGCCGAGCACCGTGGCGCCGGCGTAGATGACCACATTGTCCTCGACTATCGGGTGACGCGGAACGCCCTTGATGGGGTTGCCGTGCTCGTCGAGCGGGAACGATTTCGCGCCGAGGGTGACCCCCTGATAGACCTTCACCCCTTTGCCGATGATGGAGGTGCCGCCGATGACGATGCCGGTCCCGTGATCCATGAAGAACTTCTCGCCGACCTGCGCGCCGGGGTGGATGTCGATGCCGGTCTTGGTGTGGGCCATCTCGGTGATGACGCGCGGGATGAGCGGCACTTCGAGCACCTGCAGTTCGTGGGCGATGCGGAAGTTGGTCATGGCGTATATCGAGGGGTAGCAGTAGATCGTTTCGCCGTGGCTGGTGGCGGCCGGGTCGCCTTCGTAGGCCGCCTCGACATCGGTGGCAAGCAGGCGGCGCACTTCGGGCAGGCGGGCGATGAATTTGGCCGCCTTTTCCTTCGATGTCACTTCGCAGTGGCGGCATTCGGCCTCGTTGGTGATGAGGCAAGAGAAGCACTGGCCCCGTTTTATCTCCTCGGCGAGGAGGCTGTAGGCGCGGTCGAGTTTCGCGCCGATGTAGTACTTGAGGTTGTCCTGCGTGAGGTCCGATTCGCCATAGTAGCCGGGGAAAAGCACCTGCCGCAGCATCTCGACGATCTCGGAGAGGGTCTCGACCGAGGGCATCGGGGTGCCGGTGCGGGAGAGGTGGGCGAGCGAGCGGTATTTCTCAACGAGGGCGAGTTCGGCAACGACCGTGTCGAACGGGGTTTTGGTAACCATGAATTCCTCCTGCTATCTCTTTGGCTAGTCTATGAGATTATTTCCCGGATTCAAGACAAAGGGCGATAACTTCCCGAATGCGCGGATAGAGTTCCGCGAGGCTTTTCGCCTGAGTGTAGCAGCTCCGGAAGGCCGGTACATTGGCGACATAGTAGCCGTGTTCGTCCTTCTCGATGAGCACGGTAAAATTCCGTTTCTTCTGAGCCATGGTCTCCTCCCTTCGGGTCAATGCATTCTACCGGCGGACAAAACGAAGTCAAGAACCGGGGCCTATCAGTTTATGCGGCAGGTGTGAGCCGTCGCAGAAGGGCTGATTCCTGGTCTTGTTGCACCGGCACAGACAGTAGTGCTCGTCGCACTGCGGCTTCGACCCGTCATCGGTCTCCAGTTCAATGCCGCCCGTTATCTCGAACGGCCCGCGCTTGGTCACCCGTATCGCCGGCGTCCGGTCGAGCGCCGCATGGTAGACGCCGTCGATGGTGTAGGAAAGCGCCCCGCTCGGGCACCGGTCGATGGTCGCGATGATCTCGGCGGCCGATGCCCCGTTGGGATCTATCCATTTCTTCCGCGAGTTATCGAAGACCGGCGGAAGTTGCAGACAGTAACCATGATGCGAGCAGACGCCGAGATTGAAATGGATCGTGATCTCCCGGCCTACGAAGTCGTGCATCTTGTCCTTCGGCCGCTCCGGCAGTTTGCAGCAGTCGAGCCCCGTTTCGGCATGGGTGCCGTCGCAGTAAGGGAACTTCTTCGACTTGTCGCACCGGCACAGCGCCATGACCTGCTTTACCTCGAAGCGGTTGCCGCTCCCGTCGAAGAAATCCTTGAGCCCGCTGATGAGGAACGGCGTGTGTTTTGCGACGACGATCTTCGGTTTTTTCTCTGACGACATGATCCCCTCCGTCGGTGAACGACCCAGCATAGCAAAAAAGGGCCGTCGACGCAAACTCCTTAACAGACCGATTCTCTAGAAGAAAAAAGGGATTGAAAATTATAGGGGTATATGCTAGACTCCTCCGTCATGATTTTGGGGGCAAGCACCATGGTAAGAAAGTTAGTTCTGGCGGCGGTCGTGTTCGTCTGTCTCATCCTTGCGACCGCCTGTGATTCCTTCTCGACCGAGCCCGGCTCGTTCGTGGTGCTCTTCCAGTGGGAGACAGGCCACGAACCCGACACGGCGGCGAAGGAATACTATATCTGGGCCTACTATCAGGAATGGAAAGGCGGCGAAGGGAAGACCTTCCCGGCCGACATAGAGAGCAACGCCAAATCGCTCGACGAGGCGGGCCCGGTGAAACTGGGAAGCGGGGACGATCTCAACTTCACGAAACTGACCTACGGCGATAACCGCTTCGTCCGCGCGGCCATCTGGGACAACGAGGAACGGAGCGGCGACCCGCTCTATGTGGGCGTCTCGGAACTCTTCAACTTCTCGGCGAGCGACCGGAACAAGGCGGTCGCGGTCAATATGAAACTGCAGGCGAACGCCGGTGTGGACGAGAATGGGACCGGGGGGAGCTTTGCCATCGAAGTACGGCAAGGCGCCGTCGTAGCGACGCGGGTAGGCCAGCCGACCGTAACCTTGCGACTCACCGTGAAGAACGCCGATACCGTCATCATCGCCAACGACCTCAACTTCGAGAAAGGAATAATTGAAAAGAAACTGACCGAACTGACCAAGATAGACGAAACGACCTACGAACTGGCCGACTGGGATGTGACCGAAGGGTGGACCGATCTGGGCGACGCCCTCTATTCGGTCTTCGGCAAGTCGAAGAACACGCTGGGGTACGAAAGCGCCCCGAAACGGGCCGATGTCTACCTCGATACCACCGCGCCGGTGCCCAATGTGACCCCCTTTCCGACCGTAGCGAAACTGAGCGACACCATCGAAGTGCGTTTCAGCTTCGACGAGGAGGTCGATCCGGCGGCGCTTGAGATAGCGTGGGGCGGGCTGGCCTTCACTCTCGCCGACAACAAGGCGAATAAGAGCTACACCTACACCTACACCGTGACCGACACCGACGACGAGAAGGAGTACACCTTCTCCCTGACCGCGAGCGACGGCGTCGGCAATGCGACCGAGGCATTCGAGCTCGGGAAAGTGACCATAGACCGGACACTGCCGTCGATCAGTGGCATCACCGTTGCCGGTACCGACGGGAAAGAGACGCTACGGAGCGGTGATGTACTCACCGTGAGTTTCACCGCGAGCGAAGAGCTTTCGGCCGACCCGGTGGTGAAGATCGACGACAAAACGCTTACCCTCGACACCAAGGATGGGCTCGACTACACCTATACCTACACCGTGACCGGCGGCGACATCACCGGCATCAAGACAATAACGGCATCACTGCGCGATCTGGCGAAGAACGACGCGACCGTCAGCATCGGGCAGACCATCTTCGACAACATCCTGCCGCTCCTCATGGGTGTTGAGACCACTCCGGCGCGCGCCAAGAAGGGGATCCCTATCGAGGCGGTGCTCAGTTTCTCCGAACCGGTCGACCCGGCGAAGGTGACGCTCATCGCGGTCTTCGACGACGACCCGACCAAGGAGATAGCGTTCACCCTGACCGGACCGAGCGTCGACGATCAGTCGTTCAGCTTCAGCCACACCGTCGACGACCTCGACCTCGAAGGGAACTACACCATCCGCGTCGAGGCGACCGACACCGCGGGCAACGAAATAGCGGAAGACCAGAAAGAGGTGGGAGACACCGTTATCGATAAGACGGCGCCGACCGTGAGCGATCTGACCATCGGCGGTATCGACCCGCTCATCCCGGTGAAAGCGGGGACCGCCTTCACCGTCAGTTTCACCGTCAGCGAAGAGATAAAGCCCGAATCGCTTCTGGAAATAGGGAAACTGCAGGTGCGGCTCGATGCCGCCGACTGCGTTGCGAGCGGCCTTGATTATACCTGCAGCCACGCCGTTGACCCGGCCGAAGGTGACGGCACCAAGCATGTCGCGGTGGCGGCGGTCGATCTGGCCGGTAACCTGACGCGGGAACCCTACGCCGATCCGGTCATCTACGACACCGCCGATCCGGTCCTCATTAACGCGCTGGTCAACCCGGCCGACCGCGTAGGACTCGGACAAAAATTGGTAGTGCTTTTCTCGCTCTCCGAAACACCCTCTTCCTACGATTTCGATGGCGACGGTCTCGACTTTACCGGCGAAGTGACGCCCGACGGCCTCTCGCATACCTACACCCATATCGTGGCCGGTACCGATGAAGAGCGGACCTACAACTTCACCGCGTCGGTGACCGATCTGGCGGGGAACACCCTCGATCCGGTCGCCATCGGATCGGTGCTGGTCGACATAACGCCGCCCGATGTGGCGTCGCACGATCTTTCGGCGACCAATGTGAAACTCGGCGCCGAGTTCACTCTCAGCTTCACCGTGACCGAAGAACTCAAAACCATTCCGACGGTCCTCATCGGCGCGAAGAACATCTCCAGCGAATGCACCGTCGACGGACTCGACTACACCTGTACCCATGCCGCGGCAGCCGACGAAGGGGACGGCGTGAAGCAGATAGCGTTGCAACTGACCGATCTGGCCGGCAACACCACCGGCCGCACGCTGAAAGATGCGGCCGACCAGTATGTGACGATAGAGTACGATGTGACGGCGCCCGAGGTGGTCAACCCGGTCATCGCCCCGGAGAAGGCGAATCTCGGCGCGGTGATCGATGTCCGCTTCAGCTTCACCGAGGATGTCGAAGGGGTGGTCATCGACTGGGGCCTCCTCGACGGCAAATTCACCCGCTTCAATGAAGACACCAACAAACGGCTTTTCATATTCAAGCATACCGTCGACGGCAGCGACGACGAGGGAAGTTTCCCCGTCACCATCACCGCGGCGACCGACATGGCGGGCAACCCGATAGCGGGGACCATCGCCATCGGTAGTGTGGCGATAGACAATACGGCGCCGACCCTGAGCGGACCCGATGTCGCGGTCAACGGCGACACCGACAAGAGCCTTGCCAAGGAGGGCGATACCGTCACCATCTCCTTCACGGTGGCCGAGACCATCGCCGAACACACCGTCCGCATCGGCCTCATCGAGGTGGCCGGCTGTACCTTCGACGACGGCACCCAGCAGTACACCTGCACCCACACCGTCCAGCAGAGCGACGGCGAAGGGGCGAAGGATATCACGGTCGAACTCAAGGATGAGGCGGGCAATGCCGATACCTACGCCGTTGGACAGGTATCGTTCGACATGACCGATGCCGAATTGGCCAACACCATCATCCTCCCGACGAAGAGCAACAAGGCGACCCTGAAGGTCGAGGTGAAGTTCTCCTTCACCGAAGAGGTCGTCATGACGGCGCTTTCCGACGGCGGGCTCGGCCTTGCCGGCGCGAACTGCCCGCTCAACGGCGTGCCGCGCCGCGACTTCGTCTGCGACTATACCTTCGCCGTCGGCGACACGCAGGTAAACGACTATCCGGTGACCGTATCGGCGACCGACAAGGCGGGCAACGACGCGACCGGTCTGATCATCGGCACCGTTTCGATCGATCGCGAGATACCGACGCTTATCGCGCAGGATGTTGCGCCACAGACGCTCAAACTGGGCGACGAGTTCATCATCTCGTTCACCGCATCCGAAACGCTCGAGGGCGATCCCATCGTGAAGGTGGGGGCGCTCCAGCTCGGCGCGTACACGCAGAAGATCGGCAACGCCTACGAATATCGCCATACCGCCGCCCCGGAAGAGGGCGACGGCAGTAAGCTCATCACGGTGGCCTTTCAAGACCCGGCCGGCAACAGCGCCTCGATAGACCTCGCCGATACCGTCACCTATGACACCACCTCCCCCGCGCCGCTCAATCCGACCGTATCGCCCGAAACGGCGAACCGTCAGACGACCGCCATCGATGTCCGTTTCAGTTTCCCCGAGGATGTCGAAGCGGTGACGCTCGTCGGGAACAAACTTTCAGGCGATGCCGGAGCGCCCGTCACCGGCGACTTTGCCTGCACGGCGCAGGGAAGCGCCAAGAGTTGGAAATGCACCGCGTCGCTGGTCGGCGTCACTTGGGAGATCGCCGTGTACGAACTCTGGGTGAACGGCCGCGATCTTGCCGGCAATTACATCAACCCGGCCGATGAAACGAACGGAGAAGCGCTCGGCCTCAATGCCGTGATCGACCGCAAGCGTCCCGTGATATCGGGCGAGGCGGTGACGCAGTGCACCGGCATCGACTGCACGACGCCCAAGACCATATCTAAGGCGGGCGATGCGGTCCGCGTCTCTTTCGAGATAGACGAAACGCCTCCGACCGCCCCGTTGGTATCGATCGCGGGTCGTTTGGCTACCGCCTGCCCAGGCCCTGCCACCTACGATTACTGCATCGTGGTCGACGCGGCTGACGGCGACGGTGAGAAAGAGGTGCGCATAGAGACGGTCGACGAAGCGGGGAATATCATGGTCAAGACGCTGGCCGGCAAGCCGCGCTTTGATGTGACCGATCCGGCGCTGCTCAACCCGATCGTGACGCCGCAGAAGGCGAACGGGACCAGCACCATCACCGTGACCTTCTCCTTCAGCGAGGAGATACTGCCGGGCGCCATGAGCGTCGCTTCGGCGGGCGGCCTGTTGTTCGCCTGCGTGACGACCGACAATAAATCCTATACCTGCACCCGTTCGGTGACCGCCGGCGACGGGGCCGGCTACGCGATAGTGGCCGCCGCGACCGATGCGGCGGGGAACAGCGCGACCGGCCTTGCGGTCGGCTCCGTCGAGATAGACCGCGTCAACCCGCTGGTCGGCACCGTGACGCTCAATCTCTGGAACGCCGCGATGACGCTTGCGAAAACGGTCGTCAAGGCGGGAGACACGGTCGAACTGATCTTCTCCGTGACCAAGACGCTGGGGAGCGATCCGGTGGTGTCTATAGCGGGCCAACCGATGACCAAGAGCGCTCAGAATGGCCTCGATTACACATATCTTTACACGGTACAGACCGCCGACGGCGACGGTCTGAAGGCGATCCGCGTCGAACTGACCGACGAATATGACAACCATTCTTCGACCACCCTCACCGAAACGGCGGCGTTCGATGTGACCGCCCCGGCGATCCTCAACCCGGTCATCAGCCCCGAAAAGGCGAACGCGACGAGCGTCGTCACCGCCAGCTTCAGCTTCAGTGAGGAGATCGACCCCCTCAAGATGACGGTCCTCTCCGACGGCGGGCTGGCATTCACCTGCTCGACGCCCGATCAGAAGACCTATGTCTGCACCCGTACCGTGCAGGTCGCCGACGGCGGCGGCTACGACATCCTTGTCGATGCCGAGGATACGGCGGGCAACAGCATTACCGGCGAAACGATCGGCAGTGTTGCCATCGACCGCATCGATCCGGCGGTCGTCAGCCCGATCCTGACCCTCTGGAACAGCGGCATGACGGGGAACAAGACGGTCGTCACGGCCGGCGACAAGGTACGCGTGACCTTCACCTCGTCCGACATCCTCAAGAACGATCCGGTCGTTCAGATAGCGGGTCAGGCGATGACAAAGACCGCTCAGGCGGGACTGAACTACACCTACCAGTATACCGTGCAGGCGACCGACGGCGACGGCCAGAAACAGGTCCGCATAGAACTTACCGACGAATACGACAACCATTCCTCGACGACACTGGCGTCAACCGCGCCGTTCGATGTGACCGCCCCGGCGGCTCTCAACCCGGTCATCGTGCCGCTGAAGGCGAACGCCTCGTCGCTTATCCGCGTTGCTTTCAGTTTCAGCGAGGCTATACTCCCGGCGACCGTTACGGTGCGTTCCAATGATGGCCAGAGTCTCGCGTACGGTTGTTCTACGAGCGACAATAAACAGTATCTCTGCACCCGTTCGGTGGCCCTCGCCGACGGCGCCGGTTACGGCATTCTTGTGTCGGCGACCGACGCGGCGGGGAATACGCTGACCGATTCGCTTCTCGGCACCTTCACCATAGATCGCGTCCTGCCGACGGCTAACAACCCGGTGCTGACCCTCTGGAACAGCGGCATGACGGCCAACAAGACGGTCGTGACGGCGCTCGATAAGGTGCGGGTCACCTTCACCGCCTCCGAGACGCTCAAGAACGATCCGCAGGTGCAGATCGGCGGCCAGCTCATGACCAAAACGGCGCAGGCCGGACTCGATTACACCTACCAGTACACCGTGCAGGCATCCGACGGGGACGGCCAGAAGACGGTCCGCATCGAAATGACCGACCAATCCGACAACACCGGGGCGACCACGCTCGGTTCGACCGCGCCGTTCGATGTGACGGTACCGGCGGTGCTCAATCCGATCATTGCGCCTACGAAGGCGAACGCCTCTTCGACCATCGTCGTGAGGTTCAGTTTCAGCGAGGAGATACTGCTCGCGAACATGAGTGTCAGTTCCGCCGGGGGACTGAGTTTCTCCTGTGCCACTTCCGATAACAAACAGTATGTGTGCGGCAGAGTGGTGCAGTTGGCCGACAACAACGGGTACGATATCGTCGTCGACGCGACCGATGCGGCGGGCAACACGCTCACCGACGAGATCATCGGCGCGGTCTCCATCGACCGTATCGCGCCGACCGCCGATTCACCGAATGCCACCTTCTGGAACGCCGCTCTGACGGTCCAGAAGAGCTCGATAACGACCGGCGACAAGGTGGTCGTGACCTTCACCGCTTCCGAGACGCTCGGTTCCGATCCGGTGGTCACCGTCGGTGGCCAGATCATGACCCAGACGGCGAAGGTCGGGCTCAATTACGCCTATCGTTACACCGTGCAGGCTTCCGACGGCGATGGGCAGAAGCAGATCCGCGTCTATCTGGTCGACCAGTCGGACAACAGCACCAACACCATCCTTGCTCAGACCGCGCCGTTCGATGTGACCGCTCCGTCGGTGCTCAATCCGACGGTGAGCCCGGCCTACGCGAAACAGGGGGCCGTCGTGACGGCGTCGTTCAGCTTCACCGAACCGATAACGAGCGGCAATGTGACCATCAGCGGCAACGGGGTGCTGACCTTCACCTGCACGAGCGGCGACAATGTGGTCTACAGTTGTACCCACACCGTGGGTTCGACCGATGCCCAGCAGGCCTACACGCTCGCGGTGGCGGCGGTCGACGCGGCGGGCAACACGCTGTCGGCCACGACGCTGGGTACCTTCACTGTCGATCGTACTCTCCCGGCGATAACGGCCGAAACGCTCTATCTCCTCGCTTCCGACGGCGTGACCTTCAAGACGCCGCTCAAGGCGGGCGACAAGGTGCGCTACGAATTCGATGTGAACGACACGCTCGGCAGGACGCCGGTGGTCCGTATCGGCGGTAGTACGATGACCGCGACCGGTTGCACCGGGACCCGGGCCTATGCCTACTGCTACACCGTGCAGTCGACCGACGGCGACGGCAGCAAGACCATAACGACCGAACTCGAGGATCGCGCGGCTAACCAGAACACCGTGACCGCCGCCTCGACCGCGCCGTTCGATGTGACGGTCCCGACACTCATCAGTCCGACGGTCACCCCGACCTACGCCATGGTCGGTGCGGTGGTGAAGGCGACCTTCAACTATTCCGAAACGGTTTCCAACATGACCTTCAACTGGAACGGCCTTACCAGCGGTTCCTCCTGTACTACTTCCGATAACAAGTCCTACACCTGCACCCACACCGTGCTGGCGGGCGATACGCAGACCACCTACAACTTCACCGCGACGGCGACCGATGCCGCCGGGAACACGACCGGCTATCTCGCCATCGGATCGACCACCGTCGACCGTACCGCGGCGACCATCACCGTCACCGGCATCACGGTCACGGCCAACAGCGGCGTGCAGTACCCTGACGGCCGGTATGCGGCCGCCGACGGCCATATCGTTTCGGCCGAGGTGACCATAACCACCACCGAACCGCTCGCCGCCGATCCGGTGCTCGATCTGGGCGGCTTCGCGATGACGCAGGTCGCCTGTGCGGTGCCCGCGGCGGGCAAGTATTGCTACACCCACACGGTTGAAGATACCGAAGGGGAGGGGAACAAGTTCGTGACCCTCACCGCCGAGGATCGCGCCGGGAACATCACCGTCAAGAGCCAGTTGCAGGCGGTCGTCTACGACTTCTCCGGCCCGCGGCTGGTCAGTGACCTGTTCGACCGTATCCCCGCTTTCTCCTACGCCCGCGATGCGATCGGCAAGATACAGAATTACAGTATCCGTGATCCGCTCACCAACGAGTTGGTGTCGGTCCTCCTCTCCCTGTATGCCGATGAGGTCGTCGCCGACGGCACGGTGACGCTCAACGGCTTCAATTTGGGGTCGCCCACCGTGAGTACCGATCAGGTCGTTTATTACCGGACGCTCACCGACGCCGATGCCGCCGGGACCTACACCCTCAGTGTCACTTGGTCCGACCGGCTCGGCAACGCCGCGACCCGCAGCCTTTCATGGAAGATGGCGATAGACAAGACCCCGACCGACGCCGCCGATATCGACATGGAACTGGTCCGTTTCATCCGCATACCCTACGGCTCGGAAGAGACCGCGGGACTTCCGCGTTATAAACTGGAGGGCGCTGCGGGGGCGAGACTGGACGGCAATATCGTCATGGTCACCGCCTATACCGCTTCGGGCAGTTTCGCCGGTCAGACAGCGGTGAACGCCGACGACAGTTTCTATATGTCGAACATGTCGTCCGGCAATGTCGAGACGGTCTACCTTAACCCGATCGGCAGGACCGGTGCTTCGATGATGCCCGCGGCGGGCTTCGAGCCGGCGACCGATCTGCTACCGGTCGAGAATACCCGTTACATCGCGACCATGGGTTACAAGGTGGCGGGCAGCGATCTGGCCAACCCGCATGAATGGTCTCTGGCCAAGAATACCGGGACATCGCTCATCGCTCCCGGCATCAATACTTCGCAGCCGGTGAGTGGTACCTATTTGAACAGAAGGGATTCTTCATCGCAGGAAAGCGGCACGATATCGAAATGGATACAACTCCCGACCGATGTCCATCCCTCCGCCTCCTGGCGTACGAACATGTGTTACGATGCGGGACGAGGCAAACTGGTCCTGTTCGGCGGCCAGTATCTGTATCTGTACAACGAGACATGGGAATGGTACGACGGCAAGTGGAATGTCGCGGTGGTCGATGATCCCGAAGGGGACGGCGAGCCGGTCCCGATATCGGCCGGGCAGATGGCGTACGACAACCGGAGAGGGGTCTGCGTCTATTATGGTGGTTCCGATGCCGCCGGCGTGTATATGGACACCACATGGGAATGGAACGGGAGAAGCTGGAAACGGATAGCCCCCTCAGACCCCGAAGGGGACGGAGATCCCGTCGGCATAAGTTATGGCGCTATGGCGTACGATATCCACCGCGGCGTGATGGTCCTTGCGGGTGGTGCGTCGGGCGGCGCGAACTCGAATGTCTATGAGTACGACGGCGAAAGCTGGCGCGAAATGCCCCGTATGAGCGATTCCCCCGGCGGTCCCGGCGTCAGGATCGCGTACGACCGCGACCGGCGGGTGATGGTCGCCGCGGGCGGTAGCAACCTCGGCGACAAGACCCTTGAGTACAGCGGGCAGAAATGGATAACGGTCTGTGGCGGCACGACCGGCTGCGCCGGGGCCCCGACAAGGGATCTCCCCATGATGGCCTATGATGCCAAGCGGAAGGTCATCGTCTATTTCGGCGGCAGGGTGGGGACGACCCCGTACAACGAACTGCGCGAGTGGAACGGGACGAGTTGGACGCTGAAGTCGCCGACGGGCGATATCCCGGCGGCGCGAAGTCAGGGGATCATGGCGTATCACGAAGGGCGACAGACGGTGATCCTCTACGGCGGCATCGGTAGCGGTTCGGCCTATTATTTCGATACATGGGAATGGGACGGTACGAAGTGGACCCGTCTGTCGGCGGCCGATATCGCGGCGACCTATCCGACCGCGAAGACCCATTATGCCGTCGCCTACGATCCCTCCCGGAATGTGACCATACTGCACGGCGGCAAATTCTCGAGCGCCGTCGTTTCGGGCGAGACATGGGAATGGAACGGCTATGCGTGGAAGAAGCTTGCCCCCGCGACGACCGTCTACCGTTACGGCCATTCGCTGGTTTTCGACACCACCGACAATACCCTCCTGATGTTCGGTGGCAGGGACGGCGGCGAGGCGTACAGCAATAGCGTTTATCAGTGGAACGGGACCGACTGGTCTCTGCGGAGTGTGGCCGGAGGTTCTACGCCGGGTGCCAGAATGTACCACAGCGCCGCCTACGACAGCGTGAGGAACCGGATGGTCATATTCGGCGGTATGGACAATGCGGGTAATTATACGCGGCAGTTGTACGAATGGGATAACGCGACCCGTTGGTGGTACTATCAGACCAATTCGACCATCGAGGCGCGGATCCATGCCGGGATGACCTACGATCCGGTGAAGCAGAGGATCATAGTTTTCGGCGGTGAGGAATCCGGCGCTTTTTACTACACCGGCTACGGCGACACATGGGAGTATAACGGTGCCACCTACGCATGGACGAAGGCCATCACCAATCCGTGGACATGGGGCAGTTATGCCAGTTGCCCGTTCAACGACACCGATTGCTGGGAGAACCTTACCGTGACGCAGAGCCCCATGCCGCGCTGGGGACAGATGATGGTCTATGATCCGACCATGAGAAGGACCGTACTGTCGGGCGGCATGATCTTCGAGGACTGGAGCGAAGGGAACTATCTTTCCATCTCCGATACATGGATATATAACAGTGCCGCCACCTCATGGAGTAAGTTGGATGTGATCAACGGCGACGCGTTCAGCGACAAATCCATCCTTTACTTCCACAAAGGTTATTATGACGCGAACAAGGGCGAGGTCGCCAGTTGGGGCGGCGTCATCGGGATGGAGGATTCGCAGGTCCAGTACAGCAAGACCAATGTTCTGCGTACCGGCGCGTCGGAATATCCTTCGCAATTGTTCACGGTGAGTCTCGATGCCGCCGGACTCGCGGAAGGATACGCGTGGCGCGATATCGAGTCGATATCCTTGAGCGTTTATGCCGGCGCGACGGTGTACGGAACCACCTGCACCGCTACCAACGGCGTGACACTCTATGGATGGGCGAACGACCGCTGGCTCCTGCTTGATCAGAGTCCGGCGGCGCGCACGGCGGTCACCGAACTTAAATTCTCGGTCAACAAGCCCGAGATCATCCAGAAACTCCTCAACGGCGAGGCATCGGAACTCTATTTCAAGATCGAGGCGAAAGACAAGGCCGGTTGCGGCAGTAACGGCGATCCGCTCATCGCCGTCGATTACGCCGAGTTGACGGTCGATATCAGGGAAGACACCGTCGCCGATCGCTACTTTGTTTCCACCTCGACGGCGACATGGGCGAATGCCCGCACCGCCTGCGCGGCACTGGACATGGATCTTGCGGTGATCACCTCGCAGAAAGAAGCCGATCTCATCGAGAGCCTTATTCCCTCTACATCCTATTATTACTGGATAGGCTTGAACGAACCGACGACCGAAGGGACTTGGAACTGGGTCAACGGGTTGCCGGCGTGGAGCGGTACCTATACCGGATACGGTTCTACATGGACCGATTGGGCGCTCGATGCGAGCAAGGCGATGGTAAAACCCAGCGACACCTCCGTTTTGAACTGCGGGCTTCTATACTATTATCTGGGTAATTGGATATGGTGGGATTGGGGATGCGCCAATGCCACCTATTATATCTGCGAGAAGCGCGATTATTCGTACAGCGGTGTCACCGGGACTGCCGCCGACAACGAAACCGCCTGCGCCAACAACGACGGTCATCTGGTCAGCGTCAACAGTGAGCTGGAAGAGGACGCTATCTGGCCCTTCGTCATCTACGCTACGGTCAATCAGTATATCGGGTTAGCCAATATGTCCGCGACAGATAATATCCACACATGGCAGGACGGCGAGGTCTGTTGGGACGGGAACAGCGGGACCACAGGCACGGCATACGGATATACGCACTGGGGGAGCGGCGAGCCAAACAGCACCGCCTCGGATTGTGTTATTTACCGCCCAGAGGCCATTTACAGGAACTGGTGGGATTATTCCTGCACTGCCTACACCACTTACGGCGGCATCTGCGAGTATTAGCCGGGGCCGCTTTCCTTTTCATTGCTTTTTTCCTCTGACCAATCTACACTCGCCCCGGCATGACCGTTCACTAGCATAGGAGATACTTATGTCGCTCAAGGAAAAGCACGGCAAATGGCGCGACGGCGCCTACAAGAAGACCATCGAGAAGTTCCCCGAACGGAAAAAAGAGTTCAAGAGCTCGTGGGGCGATACGGTGGAGCCGGTCTATGTTCCCGGCTTCGAGGACCCCGGCTACGAGGCGAAACTCGGCTTCCCCGGCGAATATCCCTTCGCCCGCGGCGTCCAGCCGACGATGTACCGCGGCAAATTCTGGACGATGCGCCAGTACGCCGGGTTCGGCACCGCCGAGGAATCGAACAAACGCTATAAATTCCTTCTCGATCAGGGGCAGACCGGCCTTTCGGTCGCCTTCGACCTGCCGACGCAGATCGGCTACGACTCGGACCATTCGATGTCGGACGGCGAAGTGGGGAAGGTGGGCGTCGCGATAGACTCCCTGCGCGACATGGAAACGCTCTTCGACGGCATTCCGCTGGGGAAGGTCTCGACCTCGATGACCATCAACGCGACCGCCTCGGTGCTCCTTTCCATGTATGTCGCCGTCGCCGAGAAACAGGGCTTCAAGCCCGACGAACTCGACGGCACGATACAGAACGACATCCTCAAGGAATACATCGCGCGCGGCACCTACCGCTTCCCGCCCAAACCGTCGATGCGGATCATCACCGACATCTTCGATTTCTGCTCGAAGTCGGTCCCGAAGTGGAACACCATCTCGATATCGGGCTACCACATCCGCGAGGCGGGCAGTAACGCCGTGCAGGAGGTCGCCTTCACGCTGGCCGACGGTCTTGCCTATGTCGACGCCGCGATAAAGACGGGCCTTCCGGTCGATTCGTTCGCGCCGCGCCTGTCGTTCTTCTTCAACGCCCACAACGATCTCTTGGAAGAGGTCGCGAAGTTCCGCGCCGCGCGGCGGCTCTGGGCGAAACTGATGAAAGAACGCTTCAACGCCGGTCCCAAGTCGCAGATGCTTCGCTTCCATACTCAGACGGCAGGATGCACGCTGACGGCCCAGCAGCCCGACAACAACATCGTCCGCGTCGCCATCCAGACGCTCGCGGCGGTGCTCGGCGGCACCCAGTCGCTCCACACCAACAGCCGTGACGAGGCGCTGGCGCTCCCGACCGAAGAGAGCGTCCGCATCGCGCTACGCACCCAGCAGATAGTCGCCTACGAGAGCGGCGTTGCCGATACCGTGGACCCGCTCGCCGGTTCCTATTATGTCGAAGAGCTCACCGACCGCATCGAGTCAAAGGCGGCGGCCTATATCAAGAGGATCGATGAACTCGGCGGCATGGTCGCGGCCATCGAGAAGGGCTATCCCCAACAGGAGATACAGGATGCGGCCTACCGCTACCAGAAAGAGATCGAATCGACCGAACGGATCGTGGTCGGCACCAACAAGTTCCAGATAAAGGAACAGCCGCCCAAGAACCTGCTTCGGGTCGACCGCTCGATACAGGTGGCGCAGATAAAGAAGATACACGCGATCAAGGCCGAGCGCGATAACGATCTGGTCAAGCGGCGTCTGGCCGAGGTGAAGAAGGCGGCGGGCGGCACCGACAACCTGATGCCGAAGATACTCGACGCGGTCAAGGCCTACGCGACGCTCGGCGAGATAGTCGGCGAGATGGTCGGGGTCTACGGCGAACACAAAGAATCGGTCGTACTGTAAGGGAGGCGGCAATGAGCGAAAAGAAGATACGGGTACTCATCGCGAAACCGGGGCTCGACGGGCACGACCGCGGCGCCAAATTCGTGGCGCGGGCGCTCCGTGACGCCGGGATGGAGGTCATCTACACCGGCCTGCGGCAGACCCCCGAATCGATAGCGAACGCGGCGGTGCAGGAGGATGTCGATGCGGTGGGACTCTCGATACTGTCGGGCGCCCACAATACGCTTCTGCCCAAGGTGGTCGAACTGCTCAAGGCGAAAGGGGCGGGCGACATCCTCGTGTTCGGCGGCGGCGTCATCCCCGAGGACGACATCCCGGGGCTGAAAGAACAGGGGATTGCGGCGGTCTTCACCCCCGGCACCCCGAGCGAACAGTTCATTAAGTTCATCAAGGAAAATATCAGGAAGTCTTAATACCTCACCCGGCTACGCCGCCCTCTCCTTGAAAAAGGCGAGGGCGATATCGCTCACTCCTTCTCCTTTTCCAAGGAGAAGGTTGGGATGAGGTTATTCGGGAACTTTTCCTTTGACTTTCAAGGTGGAATTCGGGAAAATGGGGCCGCACGAGTCCCGATATATTAAAACGGAGGTCATTCCATGCAAGACAAGATCGTGTTTTTCGTGTTCAGAAGGGATCTGGGGCCGTTCATCCATGTGATGAGGTATGCGAAAGAGATCCTTGCTGCAGGAAATAAGGTCGAGATCGTACTCGAGGACAAGGCGACGGCTCTTTTATACGAGTTGGCCGACTCTTCCCGTTTGGCCTCGACTCTATTCACGGAACTGGCGCGCGATAATGTCGTTGTGATCTGCCGGGCCTGCGCGGTGAAGACCGAGGCGATCGTCATCGCCGAGGAGAAAAAGATACCGATCGTCGGCGATCTGGATGGACATGTGTCGGTATGGACCTATCTCAAAAAGGGCTTCACAATAATCACCGTATAACCTCGGGGGCGGTCCATGCATCACAATAAGGTTGCCTTTTTCGTGTTCAACCGGGAACTCGGCCCGTTCATCCTTGCCATGAAGAATGCCAAGGCGATGGTGAAGGCGGGGAAAGAGGTGGTGATCGTCCTTGAGGATAAAGGGACGGCGCTGCTGTTCGAGATGAAGGATACGACGCGGCTTTTTTCGGCCATGTTCGAGGAATTGGTGCAGGCGCACATGGTGGTGGTCTGCAGGGCCTGCGCGGTAAAGACCGAGGCGCTGTTCGCCATCAGCGGCGCGAGCAAGATAAAGCTCGTCGGCGATGTCGATGTCGACGGCCATGTGTCGATGAACAGCTATGTCGACAAAGGATTCCAGATAATAACGGTGTAAATCGCAGGAGGGGTGGTTATGAAAATAAGATCGTTATTGTTGCTTGGTCTGGTGCTCTGCCTGACGCTGTTCGGTGCATGCTCAAAACAGGAATCGAAGGCACCGGCATTCGCCCGTGCCGTGGCGGAAGAGAAAGCGGCGGCCGACAAGCCGGGTGACGCCGGTGGAGGAGAGATATCCGCGCAGACGGTGGAGCGGCGGCTGGTCAAGGAGGGTCAGGTCGGGTTCCAGACCGACGCGGTGGCCGAGACGACCCAGCAACTACGCCAGATGATCCAGAAGCATAACGGTTTCGTGGCGCGTGAGGAAGAACACGGCTACGGCGGTGTGAAGAATTTTATCGTGGTAGCCCGTGTTCCCGTCAATGCCTTCGATCAGTTCGTCGGGGAGCTGGAAACGCTTGCCGGTTCTTTCGATTCGCGCACCATCGGGGTGAGGGACATCACGGCCGAGTTCGTCGATACCGAGGCGCGTATCAAGGCGAAAAAGGAGGTCGAGAAGAACTATCTGACTATCCTTGAGCGGGCAAAGACGATAGAGGAGACCCTCGCGGTCCAGAAACTGCTCGGCGAGGTGCGCGGCGAGATAGAGTCGCTCGAGGGGCGTCTGCGGCTCATGCAGGAGCAGACCTCCTACAGCACCCTCACGATTTCGTACTATGAACGGAGCGAGACGGTATTTTCTTTCATGAAGGATGTACGCGATGCGTTCCGAGTCGGTTGGGACGGCTTCCTTCGCATCCTCGTGGGTGTCACCTACGCGTGGGTCTTCATCCTCATCGGTGTCGGCATTATCGTGTACCGCAAAATACGGCGGAAGAAAGGGTAGGAACCATCGGCCGAATGATAACAAACGAAACGAATAAAGCGATAAGGATTTTTCATGAAAAAAGGGCGCTATCGTTTGTGCTTACGGGAGTATTCCTGATTTGCGCCGTTATCCTGTATCTCCTGCCGCTATGGTCCTTTTTTGAGAATGATTATGGACTTGCCAGATATGCTCTTGCCCCGTGTATGCTGTTTTGCGCGGGGATATCCCTTGTCAAACTGATTTTTATCCGCTTTTGGCACCTTTCGGTGACCGATCTAGGGATAACCCGAAGAACAGGGGCAATGAACAAATTCATCAAATGGCAAGATGTCAAACGAGTCGAACTGGTTGACAATGTCGTCGGTAATGACACCTTCCACGAACTTCACATCGTCTATGTGCGAGGGGAGAAGCTCAGCAGATTGATCATAACTCAATTCGATTTTCCGGAGAGGATCGAAGATATTTATGGTGCCGTGTTGGTCGTCAAGGATGTTTACGATAGGAATCAAAGCGAGACGAAGTAATGAAGTTCGACAATTGGCATAAGATGTTAGTGCTCTTGTTCTTCGTCGGGCTTATCTGGTCGGGCATTTATCTAAAGGAGGATTTGTCATGCGCACAATGATTGTTTTCTTGTCTCTGCTTTTCTTCTCCTTTGCCGAGGCCTCTCCCTTGCCAAAAGAATTCACCGCTCTCCTTGCTCGGGCGAAGATGACATTCAAGGTCCCGGCGGAAATGGTCCCGGTTGCGCCGAAAGAGAATCGTGCTATGAATTATGATGTCGCCTATAAACATAAAAAAGAAAAATTTGAGGTTCGTTTCGCCGTTCGTCCCTTGGATGATTATTTTAAAGACTATGAAGCGAAAAAGAACGACAAGAATATGGTGATGATACCTCCCAATAAATTATATCCAAGTTTCTTCCAAGTTGCGGCTTTGAATATAGGGATGAATGTCGATCTTGAGAGAACGGTTTTGTTTCCTCCCGATGTGGTGAAGAAAGAATTTCGCGCTGATTGGGGAGCGGTCATCACCGTCGCGTCAAATAAGGTCTTCGGGGGAGACTATACTTGGTGTTGTTTGGTCATGATCCACAAAAACGACTGCGGCGAGGGGTACATTTTTTTCATGGCGGATGATAAAGAGGTGCTGACAAGAGAGATGGAAAAGGTATTCGACCAACTGAAGTTTAAATAACAAGCGATTAGGATGTAGGAGGTGACCATGACCAGACACCTTTTTATCCTTGTTGCCGTGCTGGCGGTGGTTGTCGGGCGCAAAGGCAATGTCGCCGGCTGTTCAAGGAGATACTGATGCTTGTGGCCGGTCGCTATGATCGCCGCCGCGATAGGGGGGGGTAAAAACAAGGTAGGGAGACGGAATTATGGCCTTGAGAATCAGTGACCTATTGGGTGTGAGCAATGAACAACTTCAGAAAGAAGGCGCGTTTGATGGGTTTGTCGATCTTGATTCGCAATTTCACATAGATCCATTCTTATTACGGCATACAAAAACTCCGGAAATGAAAGACTCATATGCGCGATTCAAAGCGCATTTCAAGGAGGTTATAAAGCTACTCGAACATTCTACTGATAGCCATGACAGATTTTTCAGAGAAGCTAAAAAGAGACTTATATTTAAAGAAAAAGATGATATCCACTTGGGATATTGTAACAAGTCGAATCCCGGGAAGGGGATCGGACCGGGATTGGCTCAAAATATCGCCACTGATGCAAAGAAGATTGTAGATGCTGGCGTCAAGGACCCCACCATATTTGAACTAATTGGATTGTTAGAAGAGGGAATAGGCGCGGATAGAATAAGCGATATGACAGCAAAGATAATATACATTGATTTGCTTGTTTTTTCGGAGCGTGTTGCAAGAAATCTTAAAATGAAAACATATAAGAAAAGACTGGGAGATACTGATTTCTTGATACCTTATAACCCGAAAACGGGAAGGTCGATAGTCATGATTCCCAAAGATGTTCTACGGCATCTTCCCGTGGCTTTAGATTGGGACGAGATAGACACAGTATGCTCATATAATGACGAACTGAGACATCGTGTAAATTCAATGATTGGAAAGACATGGAAAGAAGCGCAAGCAAAGCATAATAAGAAAGAAATAAAAGATGCCATCTTGAACTATCCTAATGTGCTGAAAAATCTTATTAGATTATATGAAGAGAAAAAAGGCAAGGAGTATGATTTTAAGCAAGACCCTGAAGGATTGTTAATTTGGTATGACATATCAAAAAAATATGTGGAAGATAATCCGCTAGATCTTTTGAACCTAAAGTCAATAGCAAAAAAAGATGTTATGCCTGTAGTTGTTGAAATATGTGAGAAGTTCAAGAGGCTTGTCGAATATGGTGGTCTCAATGAGTTACTCTATGAGAATGGAAAACTTAGACACGAACGATTTCCGCAACGCTTGTTTTATGGCATCGCTGATTCTTAATGCGAAGCAAAAGATCTTGATCTAAGTCGCGAGCCGGATGGTGGTAGAGGTGCGGTTGATTTCACG
>CAYPQK010000050.1:0-22643 GCA_964412895.1 uncultured Spirochaetales bacterium | reverse complement strand
GTCCGGTGCAGCGGCCGCATATCGGTCAAGCCCCCCGGCGCATTTTCTGTTTCTGGACGAATTTTATGCGGTTGTCGGCGCGGCGCAGGTGATCCTGCGCCATGCGGTAGAGGAGGGGGTCGGTCGTGCGGTAGAGATCCATCTCCTCCTGCGCCTTCTTCTTCGCCGCCATGGCGCGCGCCATGTCGATGCGGTCGGCGGTCTCGGAGGCGTCGGAGAATATGGTGAGATCGTCGTTCACGAGGAAGGCGATACCCGACGAGAGGGTGAATTCACGCGTGATGCGGTCCCGTTTAACGGTGATGAGGCCGGTATTGAGGACCGATATGAACGGGACATGACGGTGCAGAACCTCCATCGTTCCCTGCGCGCCGGGCAGTACCACCGATGTCGCGTTGCCGCTGAAGACCTCGCCGGTCCGTGTCAGGATGCGGACATTGAGCATCGCGCTACTCTTTCATGAGCTGTTCGCCCTTCTCTATCGCTTCTTCGACGGTGCCGACCATCAGGAACGCCGACTCGGAGTATTTATCGAGTTCGCCGTTCACGAGCATCCTGAAGCCGCGTATGGTGTCCTGCAGTTTGACATATTTTCCCTGCATGCCGGTGAATGCCTCGGCCACGGTGAACGGCTGGCTGAGGAACCGCTGGATCTTGCGGGCGCGGTAGACGACGATCTTATCCTCTTCGGAAAGTTCGTCCATGCCGAGTATCGCGATGATGTCCTGCAGGTCCTTGTAGCGCTGGAGTATCGACTGCACCTGCCGCGCGACGGCGTAGTGCTCTTCGCCGACGATCTCGGGGGTGAGCACGCGCGAGGTCGAGTCGAGCGGGTCGACCGCCGGGTAGATGCCCATCGCGGCGATGTCGCGGTTGAGAACGGTGGTCGCGTCGAGATGGGCGAAGGCGGTCGCCGGCGCCGGGTCGGTCAGGTCGTCGGCCGGGACATAGATCGCCTGCACCGAGGTGATGGAACCCTTGCGCGTCGAGGTGATGCGCTCCTGCAGTTCGCCCATTTCGGTGGCGAGCGTCGGCTGGTAACCGACCGCCGAGGGCATGCGGCCCAGCAGCGCCGACACCTCGGCCCCCGCCTGTGTGAAACGGAATATGTTGTCGATGAACAGAAGGACATCCTGATTCATCTCGTCGCGGAAGTATTCGGCCACGGTGAGCGCCGAAAGGGCGACGCGGGCGCGGGCCCCCGGCGGTTCGTTCATCTGGCCGTAGACCAGCGCGGTCTTGGCGATGACGCCCGATTCCTTCATCTCGAGCCACAGGTCGTTCCCTTCGCGGGTTCTCTCGCCGACCCCGCCGAAGACCGAATAGCCGCCGTGATGCATCGCGACATTGTTGATGAGTTCCTGTATGAGCACCGTTTTGCCCACCCCGGCGCCGCCGAACAGGCCGATCTTGCCGCCTTTCAGGTAGGGCGCCAGCAGGTCGATGACCTTGATGCCGGTCTCGAAGGTCTCCATTTTCACATTCTGGTCACGGAAGGGGGGCGGTTTGCGGTGTATCGGGAGGCGCTGTTCCGCTGCGATGGGGCCGCCCTCATCGACCGGGTCGCCTACGACATTCATGATGCGGCCGAGCGCCGCGCTGCCGACCGGCACGGTGATGGGCTGTGCGGTGTTGCGTACCTCGGCGCCGCGCATCAGGCCGTCGGTGGCGTCCATGGCGATGGCGCGGACGCTGTTCTCGCCCAGATGCTGGGCCACCTCAAGCACGAGGTTGAAGGGCCGCGCGTCGATGGCGGGATTGGTGACGGTCAGAGCGGTGTATATCTCCGGCAGGTCGCCGGCCCGCGCCCCCTCGAACCTGACATCGACCACCGGTCCCATGACCTGCAGTACCGTTCCCTTCTCGATCATATCTTTCTCCCTCGAAAGTTCATCCCTTGAGCGCCTCGGCGCCGCCGACGATCTCCATGAGTTCGGTCGTTATCGCGTTCTGCCGTTCCTTATTATACGATATCACCAGCCGCCCGATCATCTCGGCGGCGTTCTTGGTGGCCGCCTCCATCGAGTTCATGCGGGCCGACAGTTCGCTGGCGGCCGATTCCATGAGGTCGTGGTAGAGTTCGGTCGCCGCGAAGCGCGGCACGACATAGTCGGCCAGCGCCGATGCCGACGGCTCGAAGACGATCTCGCGCCCCGCCTGATCGCCCGACAGCTCATGCGTGTCAAAGATGTTCTCGGTGAGGGGGAATATCTGTTCCTCGGCCACCTCCTGCGCGACGGCCGATTTGAAGCGGTTGAAGACCACCGTGACGCGGTCGTAGTCGCCGGACAGGTATCCCTGCGCGAGGAAGTCGACCACATCGTACATCGCGTCGAACGAAAGGTCGCCGAGCAGTCCCGCGAAGCGGGTATCCTTGCCGGCGGGGTGATTGCGCAGCGCCTCGGCACCCTTGCGGCCGATGAAGAACAGTACCGGCCGGATGCCCTCCTTCTGCAGGGCATCGGCCCGGCGGCGGGCGTGACGGGCGACATTGGCGTTGAACGATCCGCACAGCCCGCGGTCGCCCGATACGACGATGAGCGCCTCGACGCGGACATTTTTGCGCGGCGCCATGAGCGGATGGACGCAGTCGACCTTGTCGGCCAGCACTCCCGCCAGATGGCGCATCTCGTCGGAGTAGCGGCGTATGTTGAGCATGGCGGTCTGGGCCTTACGCAGTTTGCTCGCCGCGACCATTTTCATGGCGCGGGTGATCTTCTGCGTGTTCTTCACGCTCTGGATCCGCTTGCGTATCTCCTTGAGTCCCGCCATCGGCCGTCCTTACGCCTCCGTCCCGTCGTCGTCGACCTCGCGCAGGACCTCCTTGCGGAAGTATTCCTCGAAGGCGGTGAGCGCCTCGCGGATGCTGCGGTCGGTATCGTCGTTGATGTTCTTCTGTTCGCGGAGGGTCTTCAGGAGCGGCTGGTGCCGGTTGTCGAGGAACGGGTAAAGTTCCTCTTCGTAGCGGCGGAGGTCCTCTATCTTCCACCGCTTCAGATGTCCGTTGACCGCGGCGTAGATGAGGATTATCTGATGCTCGACCGTTACCGGCTGATACTGCCCCTGCTTGAGAACCTCGGTCAGCCGCACGCCGTTGTCGAGCTGGTCGCGGGTCGCCTTGTCCAGATCGCTCCCGAACTGGGCGAAGGCCTTCAGTTCGCGGTACTGCGCGAGGATGAGTTTGAGCCGTCCCGCCACCTGCCGCATCGCCTTTATCTGGGCGTTGCCGCCGACGCGGGAGACCGACAGGCCGACATTGACCGCCGGGCGGATGCCCGAATAAAAAAGGTCGCCTTCGAGGAATATCTGGCCGTCGGTTATCGATATGACATTGGTCGGGATGTAGGCCGATATGTCGCCCGCCTGAGTTTCGATGATGGGGAACGCGGTCATCGATCCGCCCCCTTCGGCCGCCGACAGTTTCGCCGCCCGTTCGAGAAGCCGCGAGTGGAGGTAGAAGACATCGCCCGGATAGGCTTCGCGGCCCGGGGGGCGCCGCAGCAGGAGCGACAGCTGGCGGTAGGCGACGGCGTGTTTGGAAAGATCGTCGTAGATGATGAGGGCGTGTTTGCCGTTGTCGCGGAAGTGTTCGCCGATGGTTGCGCCGGAGTAGGGGACGATGAACTGGAGCGGCGCCGGGTCGCTTGCGGTTGCGGCGATGACGATGGTGTAGTCCATCGCGCCGTGCTGGCGCAGTTTGTCGACCACCTGCGCGACGGTCGACTGTTTCTGGCCGATGGCGACATAGATGCAGACCACATCGCCGCCTTTCTGATTGATGATGGTGTCCAGCGCGATGGCGGTCTTGCCGGTCTGCCGGTCGCCGATGATGAGTTCGCGCTGGCCGCGGCCGATGGGTATCATCGCGTCTATCGCCTTGAGCCCGGTCTGGAGCGGTTCCTTGACCGGCTGGCGTTTGACGATGCCGGGCGCCTTGACCTCGACGGGGCGGAATTTGTCGGTGGGCATGGGGCCCCGGCCGTCGATGGGTTCGCCCAGCGCGTTAAGCACGCGGCCGATCATCGTGTCGCCGACCGGTACCGACATGATGCGGCCGGTCCGCTTCACCTCGTCCCCTTCGCGGATGTGTTCGTAGTCGCCCATGATGGCGACGCCGACCGATCCCTCCTCGAGGTTGAGTATCATGCCGTTGCCGCCGTCGGCGAATTCGACGATCTCGCCGGCGAGCGCGTGGTCGAGACCGTAGACCCGAGCGATGCCGTCGCTGGCCGATATGACCGATCCGACCTCGCGCGTTTCGAGCCGTTTCTCGAAGTGCGCGATCTTCTCGCGCAGTATCTTTCCGATCTCCCCGTTCTTGAGCGGCAGGTCATGCATCGTGCCGTTCTCCTTTATTAAGATGGGTATGCAAATGATGTATCTGGTCCGCGAGCGACGCGTCGTAGAGCAGGGTCCCGGTACGGACGACCAGCCCGCCCAGAAGCGCGCGGTCCACCGCGTGGCGGATATGGAGCCGTTCGCCGAACAGGCGGGTGAGCGTGGGGCGCAGGTCGGCGATATCGTCGTCGGTCAGCGGATCGGGGGCGCGCAGTTCCACTTCGACGATCCCCTGCTGTTCATGGTAGCGGTGTTCGGCCGCCGCGACGATGGAGCCGAGTTCGGCGGTTCGGCGCTGTTCGACCAGCGTAAAAAGAAGGTTGCGCAACAGCGGGGCAAGTTCCAGCCGCCGGGCGAGATCATCGGCGATATCCTTCTTTTCTTCGATGGTGAAGGCGGGCGAGGCGAAGAAGCGGGAGAGTTCCCCGGAATCTTCGATCAGCCGTCCCGCTGCATGGCCCTGCGCGAGGAGCGCCGACGCTTCGGCCGGCGGCAGTGCGGTCAGGGTCGCGCTCAGCGCGGCGGCGTAGCGGATGGTCGATTGACTCATTGCGGCGTCCTCCCGGCCAGCCGTTCGAAGTCGCGCAGGAGCCCGCGCCGCGTCGTCCGGTCGAGTGCGGCCGCCTGTGTTCCCAGTTCGGCAAGGAGCGATGCGATGAAGTTGCTCACGATGTTGGCGCGGCACCGGTCCATTTCGTCGCGCAGGGTCCGTTCGGCCTCCTTCTGGATGAATTCGGCCTGTATCCGCGCGCTGTTCATGATATCGTCGTAGAGTTGGATCGCCTGCCGTTCGTAGTGTTCCATGAGCTGTTTCTTCTCGGCGGGAAGACCGTCAACCTTCTGCCGCAGATAGCGTATCTCGCGTTCGGCGTCCTCGTAGGTGTGCTTATATTTCTCGAATTCCTCGACGATGCCCCGTTCCCGGTCGAAAAAGAACGAACCGAGCTTCCGGCCGGTCAGCCGGACGAGGATCGCGGCGAAGATGGCGAAGTTGATGAGGGCGAACAGCAGCATGATCTCGGGCTTGAATCTGCCGCCGTGTTCGGCCGCCGTCGCGGCGGCGGGAAGCAGTATCAGCAGGAAGAGCGCCGTCCGCCTCATGAGCCGCTCCGTCCCCAGAGGGTCCGCGTGAGGGTATCGAGCATCTCGCGCCGCTTATCCTCCAATTCGTCGGAGGTGCACAGGCGGAGTTCTTCAATGTCGCTCTTCTTCGATTCGACCAGATCGCGCATCCGGTTGTGGAGTTCTTCGAGATAGTTCTGCGCCTCGGCGGTCGCCCGCGCCTTGGTGTTGACCAGCAGTACGCCGCCCTGACGGTGGACCTCTTCGATCTCGCGGCGGTAGCGTTCCTTGAGTTCGGCGCCCGTGCGGCGCGATTCGAAGGCGTGTTCGTTCTCGGTGTTGAGCATCTTCCGGCGCCGTTCAAGCACCGCGAATATCGGCGAAAGGACAAAACGGTCGAAGAAGAACAGGAAGAAAAGAAAGAGGGCGCACTGGGCAAGAAAGACCGTCAGGTCGAATTGCAGCATCCCGTCGCCTCCAAGGGCACTATATGACTGCCCGCTATACTACTCCGGTGCCCTAAAAAGCAATTTTTTATACAACGAAGGGTTACGGAAGACGGACATCGTAACCGGTCGGGCTTTTGGAGAGAAGTATTTTGGCGTTCTGGGTCTCCGCCTTGACGAACTGGCGGTCGGCGAGCGCCTTGAGCGAGGTGTGGGCGGGGCCGTCGCATTTCGTCTCGACGGTATAGGAAATATGCCACTCCTTGCCCACCGCCAGCGGCGGATCGACCTTCTGGATGACGAGCTCGCAGACCGGCGCGGTACAACGGTTCTTCTCGCAGGTGAAGAGTTTCTTCCCCTCCTCGGTCAGCGATATGCGCGGCATCTCGCGGCCGGCCTCTTTGATGTAGACCGACTCCTCGAAGTTAAGATACTTCTTGTCGGCGGCTATCTTGCGGTAGGTCGCGACATAACTCATGTCGGTCATCGCGCCGATGTAGACCGTGACTTGCGGCGGGACCATCTTGGCCACCGTTTCGCGGACATACTTCTCGGCCTCGGCCTGCGACATCGTTTCCTCGGTGCAGGAAAGGAGACCCAGCGCGACGATGATAGGGAACAGGACGATGCGGTACATGGCAACCCCCCTTTATTGTTTCTGACCCGGTCCTTCCGTGTTGAACTCGACGGGGTAGGAGAAGGTGACGGTCTTGTTCTGGTTATTAGGCGGGAACACAACGCTTTTGATGATATCGGCGACGCACTTCCCGACCCGGTCGTCGGGGAAGGTGTTCTTCGTGAGATCGGCGGCGATGACCTTTCCGGCGCCGTCCACCGTGACCGACAGCTCTATCGCGCCTTTGGCGGCGGGGTTCTCGTGCAGGATCTGAATGTAACACATACTGACATCGTCGGCCTTCGGGCGCAGGTAGGTGTCGAGCTGTTTCCCGCCGGTCGAGGCGCAGGCGGCGAGTGTCAGGGCACAAAGAAAAAAGAGGATGAGGCGCGGCATGGCGGTGCTCCCGTTCGGTCCATAACGACGCACTATACCGCCGCTCTTTTCGTTTGTGAAGAAAATGTTGCTTTCATCCGGCGATGTTTGCTATAGTCGCGTGTCTTAAAAGGGGAGCCCGCGCGCGATGACACACGATTACCGCCAGATGTCCACACAATTCAAATACCAACTCGATACGCTCGTCAAGATCGGGGTGTCGCTGTCGGCCGAGAACAACCTCAACCGCCTGCTCGACATGATCGTCTTCCACGCCCGCAAACTGACCCGCGCCGACGGCGGGACGCTGTATCTGCTGGCCGATGGGCGGCTCCGTTTCACCATCATCCAGAACACGACGCTCGATATCCATCTGGGGGGCGAGAGCGGCCACCGCATCGATCTCGAATCGGTCGAACTGAAGAAGGACAATGTCTGCGCCTACGCCGCGATACTGGGCAAGACCGTGACGATAGACGATGTCTATGAGTCGAAGGAATTCGACTTCTCCGGCCCGCGCAAATACGACGCGATAACGGGCTACCGTTCGCGCTCGATGCTGGTCATCCCGATGAAGAACCACCTCGGGGCGGTGACCGGCGTGCTCCAGCTCGTCAACGCGATGGACCGCGAGACGCACGAGGTGACCCCCTTCGACGGCGAATCGGTGGCGCTGGTGGAGGCGATGGCCTCGATGGCGGCGGTGGCGATAGAGAAGACCAAACTGCTCGAAGATACGCGGGCGCTGTTCAATTCGGTCATCGAGGTGCTGGGTGTGGCGATGGACGCCAAATCGCACTATACCGGCAACCACATCCAGAAAGTGGCGAAGCTCAACATCGAGATAGCGACGGCGATACACGACGACACAGCGGTATTCCCCGATGTCCGTTTCACCGAGAACGAATTGGAGGAGATACGGCTCGCCGGCTGGCTCCACGACATCGGCAAGGTGACCACCCCCGAGTGGGTGATGGACAAGGATACGAAACTCAAGGTGGTGCTCGACCGGATACTGCTCATCGAAGAGCGCTTCACCCGCGCGGCCGAGGAACTGGCGAAGACGGGGAAAAAGGACGACGCGGAGCGGCTGATGGCCGACCTGCAGTTCATCCGCGACAAGAACCGCCCGGTGGAGGATATGCGGGACGAGGATATTCGCCGCCTGCGCGAGATCGCCGGGCGCCGCCTGCCGGTGGCGGGCCATGAGACGCGGATGCTCACCGACGACGAACTGCGCAATCTCGTCATCCGGCGCGGGTCGCTGACCGAAGAGGAGATCGAGAAGGTCAAGGAGCACGCCGTCTGGACCACCCGGATGCTCGAAAAGCTGTCGTTCCCCGACCATCTCAAAAATGTCGCGCTCTATGCGGTCCAGCATCACGAGAAACTCAACGGGCAGGGCTACCCCACCGGCGTGGGGGCCGACAAGATACCGTTCCAGTCGCGCATACTCGCCATCGCCGATCTCTACGAGGCACTTTCGGCCCGCGATCGCCCCTACAAGGAGCGGATGCCCTACGAACAGACCATCGCCATCCTGCGCAAACAGGTCGAGAACGGCGACATAGACGGGAAGATACTCGAATTCCTCGTCGAGCGCGATGTGTTCCGCAAGTTCGAAGAGAAATACCGCAACGGGCACAACGGCCACGCGGCTCACGAATAGATCGATAGTTCCACTAGAGTAGGGTGCGCGATGCTGGATATCACCGACATCGGACAGGCGGCGCGGACGATATACTGGATACTGCTGGCGGGGACGGCGCTCTGCGCCCTGTTCGCCCTTCTGGCGCTCCGCATCCGCGGGATATCGGCCGCCATCCGGCTGGCGCTCATCGGCAACGCCGCCATCGTCGCGATACTGCTGATCGTCTTCTCGGCGCTTTTCGTCCAGCGCGCGGTCCTCAAGGGGTACGCCATATCGGGCGACGAGGCGAGCATGTACTATCAGGGGCAGATCTTCGCCGCCGGAAAACTCTGGAACGAACCGGCCGCCCCCGAACTGCGGAGACTCTTCCCGCGCCATCATGTGGTGGTGCAGGGGGGCCGCGAATATTCGAAGTATCCGCCGGCGACATCGCTCATCACCGCGCTTGCCATCCGGCTCGGCGACGGGCGGGCGTTCAATATGGCGGTGACGGCGCTTTCTCTCATCCTTCTTCTGTGGCTCGGCCGCCTGCTGTCGGGCGGCTGGACGGTGCCGGTCTTCGCGGTACTGCCGTTCCTGTTCTCCACCACGGTTCTGTTCCACGCGGCGAGCTATTTCTCCCACCCGGCGGCGATGCTCTTCCTGCTGGCGACACTCGTCGCGCTGCTGCTGGGCGAAAGGGACATCGACCCGAAACGGCGCGGCCGCTTCGCCCTCTTGGCGGGGCTTTTTCTTGCATTGCTTCTCTTGACCCGCCCGTTCGATGCGGCGCTCACGGCGCTCGCCGTCGCGCTGTACCATCTGTGGGACCTTGCGCGCGGCCCGGTTCGGCGTGCCGTTGTGCGGCGGTGGGCGGCACGGTGGCGCGAATGGCTGGGGCTCGCCGTCGGCGGCGGCATCGGCGCGGCCCTTTTCTTCGGTTATCAGAAACTCTATACCGGCTCCTTCTTCCTGTCGCCCTACCGCATCTACGACATGAGCGGCGAGGTGATGGCCGAACTGACGCTGACCGCAGATCAGCTCTTCGGACGCGGACTGGGCGAGATCGCGCTGAGCTGGCTTGCGCGGCAGGCCGGCTGGTCGTCGGCCGTGGTGATGGTGCTGGCGGTGCTCTATATGCTGATACGCAACCGGAAGGTGCGGCGTTTCGAACGGCTGGTCCTGCTCCTGCCGCTCTGTTTCATCGTCGGGTATGCGTTCCATCCGCTCATGGGGGGCGACAGTTACGGCGCGCGCTACTACTACCCGGTCCTCTGGTGCTGGTTCTATGCCGCCGCCGCGCTGATACACTATCTGGCCCGCCGCTTCGAGAGGGGCCGCGGCGCCTTCCTCTACCTGCTGTTCCTCATCGCCGTGACGGTACCGTTTCAGGCGCAGATAGACGAAAAATGTCGCAGCATCGGGCAGGAGATCGACCGCCGTTTCGCCATCTACGACGAGATGGAGTCGCTGATACCGTCGCCTGAACGGGCCGTCGTCCTGCTGAAACGCGCGCCGACCTTCGATCCCTCCTTCTATGTGCGCAACGATCCGGACCATCGCGACCGCATCGTCTACGGGAAAATGGTCCCACAATTCATGGCCCTGCGGCAACTTGAGGCGGCCTTCCCCGGACGGACGGTCTACTATTACGATATCGACCGGCTTTCGGGGCGCGGGCGGCTTGAACAGATGAACCGCCGGCGGGAAGAACGATGACGCGCCCCTTCCTTTCCCTCGTCGTACCGGCCTACAACGAAGCGGCGACCATCGCGGCGGTTATCGACCGTCTGCGCGGCGTCGCGGCGGCCATCGGCGCCGTCGTGGAGATAGTGGTGGTCAACGACGCCTCGACCGACGGTACCGGCGCGCTGCTGCAACCATTCGCCGACAACGGAACGATACGCCTGATCACTCATCCCAAGAATCGCGGCAAGGGGGCGGCGCTCCGCAGTGGCATCGCGGCGGCGGCGGGAGATTGGATACTTTTTCAGGATGCCGATCTCGAGTACGACCCGGCCGACATCCCGCTGCTCGTAGCGGCGGTGCGTGACGGCGCCGACATCGTTTACGGTTCGCGCTTTATCGCCGGCAACGACGGGGCGACATGGGTCCATATCGCGGCGAACAAGGGACTGTCGCTTGCCGCGCGGATGCTGACCGGTCTCCCGATAACCGACATGGAGACCTGCTACAAACTGGTGCGCGCCGATCTCCTGAAAAGCCTCGATCTGCAGGAAGAGCGGTTCGGCATCGAACCGGAGATAACGCTGAAACTGGCGCGGCTCGCCAAACGCGACGGTCTGCGCTATGCCGAGGTGCCGATATCGTACAAGCCCCGCAGTTACGCCGAAGGGAAAAAGGTCGGCCTTCGCGACGGCCTGCGCGCCCTCTACTGCCTCGCCAGATACCGGTTCGGCCGATGAAGATGACTTATTCTCACGGAGGTTGATATGGAGCGGCTCAAAAGCGAACTCAAACGGATCATGGCGCGGTTCCCCGGCCACGGGTTCCGGTTCCGCTATTTCGACTGGGAGACCGATTTCCTGCGGTTCTATCGCAGTCAGGCGAACTACAACATCTCGAAGCGGACGGTGGTGCTCAGCGGCACGGTGGAACGCGAGAAGCGGAAGTTCTCGTTCCAGCTTGCCAACCCCGACGCCTCAGCGGTCGAAGCGATGGTCGAGCGGGCGGTGAGTCTACTGGGCGATCTGCCGCCCGATCCCGATTTTACCAGTTTCGAGGACGACCAGACGCAATATGACTACCACGGCTTTACCAAGGCGGCCGATTCGGCGCCGCTGTCGCGCAAGCTTGACATCCTTGAACAGGCGGCCGCGGCGGCCGGTCCGCTTGGTTTCGATATCTACGGCACCTTCATCACCGTCAACTCCGACGGCTTCCTGCTCCAGTCCAACGGGCTCGACAAGCGGATCTTCGTCTCGCCGCTCATGCTCGACATGAAGGCGGTGAAGCGCGACGGCGGCGTCACCGTCATCAATTCCTTCGGTGGCACTTCGCTCGACGGCTTCGATCCGGCGGCGTTCATGGCTGAACTCGCCCGCAAGATGAAGTGGGCGACCCTTCCGGTCACCGATGTCGACCCGGGCGACTACACCGTCATCCTCGGCCCGCAGGCGGTCCATACCTTCCTGTCGTATCTCCTGTCGGCAGCCTACGGCCCGGCGCTCGACAACGGCACCAGTTTCTTCGAAGGGAAGGAGGGGCAGACGCTCTTCCCGGCGGCGCTCACCGTCGCGTCGCGCCCCGACCATCCGCGCCTCATCCCGTTCCCCTACAACGGCGACGGCCACATCGCGCGGCCGCTCTCCTTCATCGACAAAGGGGTGTTCCGCGAGTTCGTGATGAACCACTATTATGCGCATAAGCTCAACCGGCCCAAGAACGGATCGGTCGGCGTATCGGCGCTCGTGATGGAACCGGGGAATGAGTCACTCGAAAAGATGATCGCGGGGGTCGACCGCGGCCTCTACATCGCCAATCTCCACTACATGAACTTCATCAACCGTAAGGAGACATCGGTGACGGGGCTGACCCGCGACGGCACCTTCCTAATAGAAAAAGGGAAGATCGTCAAGGTGGTCAACAACCTCCGCTACACCGTGAAGATATCGTCGGTTTTCGAGGGTATCGCGGCGGTCGAGAACACACAGCAGGTGGTGCCCAACTCCGACAACTACTTCGAGTTCGACATCTCGGCGGGGCTCGTGCCGCACATCCTCACGAAGGGCTTCAAGATCAGTTCCTCCACCCGGACGATATAGGAGGCGGCGATGAAAAAAAGAGTGCAGAACATACTGGACCGGGTCACGAAGCGCGGGGTGCAGTTCGCCGATGTGCGGTTGACGGTCACCGACAGCGAGAGTTTCTCCTTCGAGCGCGGCAGTCTCAAGGACTACGGCCTGTCGCAGGATAACATATCGGTCGGCATCCGGGTGCTGGTCGGCGGGATGTTCGGGTTCGCCGGCACCAACGACCTGTCGGAGAGTAGCATCGACGCCGCGATAACGGCCGCCTTCCGCAACGCTTCAGAAGCGAGCCGGTTCCGCAAAAGCGCCATCGAATTCCCGGCGCAGAAAGCGGTGGTGGGGAGCCGCGTCATCGCGCCGAAAGAGGACCCGTTCGCGATGTCCTACGCCCACAAGATCGGCTGGTTCATGCCCGTCGTGCAGGGACTCACCGGCGGCAAACGGACCATCTACAGCCGCTTCGAGGTCGAATTCCGCCGCCAGTACAAGATATATGCCAACAGCGAAGGGACCTTCGTCGAGACGACCCGCTATCATGTCAACCCCGAGATGTCGGTGCTCGCCTCCGATGGCTCGTCGGTCATGTCGCGCACTTGGCCCGGGATGATGGGGGCGCGCGCCGGCGGGTTCGAGGTGATGCGCGGCTTCGCCTTCCCCGAGCATGTCGCCACGATCATCGAAGAGGCCGACCAACTGCTCGACGCCCCGCGGATAACCGAAGAGCGGGCCGATCTCATCATCGGCGGTTCGCAACTGGCGCTCCAGCTGCATGAATCGGTGGGGCACGCCACCGAGGCCGACCGTATCTTCGGGATGGAGATCAGTTACGCCGGGAAGACCTTCGTGAAGCCGGAACATATCGGGAAGCTGCGCTACGGCTCGCCGCAGATGACGGTGGTGGCCGATTCGACCGACGAAACGGGCATCGGGTTTCACCTTGTCGACGACGACGGCGCCCAGGCGAAGAAGGCGACCCTCATCAAGGAAGGTCTGCTCGTCGATCTCCAGACATCGCGCGAAACGGCGGCGCTCCTCGGACTTGAGCCGAGTTCCAATATGCTCGCGGTCCACGGCGCCGACATTCCGCTCATCCGGATGAACAACCTGAACCTCCTGCCGGGGAAAGCGGGGGCACTTGCCGACCTCGTCGCGAACACCGAGAAGGGCTACCTCGTTGACTTCACCAAGACCTGGTCGATAGACGACAGCCGCAACAACTTCCAGTTCACCACCGAGATAGGCTGGAAGATAGAGCAGGGGAAGATCACCGGCATCGTCAAGGAGCCGACCTACTACGGCATCACCACCGAATTCTGGAATTCGTGCGACGCCGTCTGTTCCGAAAGCGAATGGAAATACTGGGGCACCTTCTTCTGCGGCAAAGGGGAACCGGGACAGGCGATGCAACTCTCCCACAAGACCGCCCCCGCCCGCTTCAGGAATGTCGTGGTGAATGTGAAGGCGTAAATCCACGCAACCTCATCCACCGCAAGCGGTCCCCCTTCTCCGTAGAGCGGAGAAGGTTCCGCATACTCCCTCTCCACACGATGGAGAGGGTCGGGGTGAGGTTAGAAATACTTCAACATGAATTGTTCGACGGCGGCGGAAATATCCGGCATCTTCACGCCGTACACCCCCTTCATCCCCAGTTCCAGCTTCGCCGCGTCGTTGAGCGCCGACACGATGGTGCGGTTCTTGTAGCGGGCGAAGACCTCGGCGAAATTGTAGCGCAGATAGAAGGCGTTGTTCGACTGGATGAGCGCCGGTATGTCGGCGTCGTGTTTGCGACTCTGCAGGACGCGGCCGTCGAGGACGATGCGGAAATGCTTGAGCAGCAGCGTGATGATGACCGGATGTATCTTCATCTCCCCCTCGGCCACCTTGAGGTCGCGGTAGAGTTCGATCGCCCGCATCTTGTCGCCCTTCACGAGGAGGTCCATGATGCGGAATATCTTCTCCTCGCCGAACGACGAGAGAATGCCGTCGGCCTCGGCGAGCGTAAGGGACTTCTTTCCCGTGCTTTCGGCCCAGAGCCGCAGTTTGGCGACCTCCGATTCGATGTAGAAGAGGTCGCTGTTCTCCTTGGCGATGAAGTGGGCGAGCAGTTTCTGATCGGGCTTCACCGGGCCGAACTGCGCCGCGATGAAAGCAGAGAGCTCCGGCTTCTCGGGCGGCGGGAGTTCGTGGAAGAGCGTTTTATTCTTGGTAAGTTCCTTGTAGAATTTGGTCCGCTTATCCATATCGTTGAACAGCACGATGAACAGATTCGCCGGTTCGGGCTGGGCGATGGCCGCCTCGACGAGCTTCAGTCCCTTCTCGTTCTTCTTCTCCAGCAGTTCCTCGGCGTAGTCGAGAATGACCACCTTGCGGCCGCCGAAAAAGCCGATCTCACGCGACGATCCGACCGCCTCGCGGGTATGTCCCGATTCGGCCGCGTCGAACAGCGCCGCCTCGGCGCCGGTCGCCTGCGTCGCCGCCACGGCGCTCTTTTTTATCTCGCGGATGAGGAATCGTTCGGTCGAGTAGAATATCTGCACCCCGCCGTCTTTCTTGAAGTCGATGAAGTCGGTCGCCTTGGGCGGGAATGCGGTTTTACCGGCCATCAGCCGACCACATTGAGGAGTTTATCGGGAACATAAATGATCTTCTTGATGGAGCCGGAGTTGAGGAATTTCGAGAAGTCCAGTGCCCGGACCGCCGCCTCGACCTCCTCTTTGGTGGCCGCAGTGGGGACCGTTATCTTGTCGCGCACCTTGCCGTTGACCTGTACGACGATCTCTTTGGTGTCGCCGATGAGCGCATCGGCGCGGAAATCGGGGAACGGACGCTGGGAGAGCGTCGCCCCCGGCGCGCCGCAGAGCTGGTAGAGTTCTTCGGTGATGTGCGGGGCGAAGGGATTCAAGAGATCGACGACCGTCCGCAGGGTGAAGGCGAACACGCGTTTCTCCGCGTCGGTCTCGGGCTTCACCTTATAAGCGGCGTTCACCAGTTCCATGATGGCGGCGATGCCGGTGTTGAAGTGGAAGCGCTCTATTTCGTCGCGCACCTTCTGTATCGTCTGGTGGGTCTTGCGGAACAGGTCGGCGAACGAAGGAGGCATGGGGTCAGGCGCACCAGTTGCCTGACCCCAACTTTCGTCGGGGAATGCGCGGATGAGGTCGCTGTTGCCGCTGACGATGTTCCAGACGCGGATGATGAAACGGGACGATCCTTCGACGCCGTCGGCCGACCATTCAAGGTCCTTTTCGGGCGGCGCGGCGAAGAGGATGAAGATGCGCGCGGTGTCGGCGCCGTACTTCGCCACCATCTTATCGGGATCGATGACATTCTTCTTCGACTTCGACATCTTCTCGATGCGGCCGACGGTCACCGGGCTGCCATCCTTCGTGCTGAAGGGCTTCCCGTCGCGCCATTCGACCTCTTCGGGGTAGAGATATTCGTCGCCCGCCTTGTAGGACTCCATGCAGACCATTCCCTGCGTGAGGAGGTTCTTCACCGGTTCGCGGAACGGCACATAGTCGAGGTCCGAAAGCACCTTGGTGAAGAAACGGGTGTAGAGGAGGTGCATCACGGCGTGTTCGACCCCGCCGATGTACTGGTCCACCGGCATCGTGTGGGCTGCCTCGCCTTTATCGAAGGGGGCTTTATCATTGTGCGGGTCGCAGTAACGCAGGTGATACCACGACGATTCGACGAAGGTGTCCATCGTGTCGGTTTCGCGCACCGCTTTGCCGCCGCAGTTGGGGCAGGTGGTCTCGTAGAACGACGGCATCGACTTTATCGGCGAATTGACGCCCGAGAAACGGATATTCTCCGGCAGGACGACCGGCAGATCGCTCTTTTTGACCGGTACCATGCCGCACTTGTCGCACTTCACCATCGGGACCGGACAGCCCCAGTAGCGCTGGCGCGAGATGCCCCAGTCGCGGAGGCGAAAATTGATGCCGACCGAACCCTTGCCGTGGGCGACCAGCCACTGCGACACCATTTTCTTCCCTTCTTCGGAGGGGGTCGCGGTGAATTCCCCGGAGTTGATCATGATGCCCGGTTCGGTGTAGGCCTCGGTGAGCGGCAGGTCGAGCTTCTTTTCCTTCGGCTCGATGACCACCTGCACGGGGAGCTTATATTTCTGCGCGAACTCGAAATCGCGCTGATCGTGGGCCGGGACCGCCATCACCACGCCCGTGCCGTAGCCCGCCAGCACGAAGTTGGCGAGGTAGAGCGGCACTTTCGCGCCGGTCACCGGGTGGATGAGGTGCCGGCCGGTGAAGAATCCTTTCTTTTCGTAATTGTCGTCGCGGACATTGGCGGCGTGGAACGACTTCACCTCTTCGATGAAGGCGGCCATCTCCTTTTTGTCCGTTGCGCCTGCCAATATCTGTTCCACCAGCGGATGTTCGACCGCCATCGAGACGAAGGTGACCCCCATGAGTGTGTCGGGGCGGGTGGTGAAGACGGTCAGTTTCCCGCCCTCCTCGGTCGCGAAGTCAATGTATGCCCCCTCGCTCTTGCCGATCCAGTTGCGTTGCATCTCTTTGACATGATCGGGCCAGCCCGGCAGGTTGTCGAGCTCACGCAGCAGTTCGTCGGCGTAGGCCGTTATCTTGAAGAACCACTGATCTATCTTCTTTTTGGTCACGGTCGAATCGCACCGCCAGCAGATGCCGTCCTCGACCTGTTCGTTGGCCAACACCGTCGCGCACTTGTCGCACCAGTTGACCTCCGACTCCTTCTTGTAGACCAGCCCCTTCTCCCACATCTCGATGAAGAAGAGCTGTTCCCAGCGGTAGTATTCGGGGCGGCAGGTCGCGATCTCGCGCTCCCAGTCGTAGGAGAAGCCGAGCTTCTTGAGCTGGCTTTTCATATTGTCGATGTTCTTGTAGGTCCAGATCGCCGGGGCGGTCTTATGTTCTATCGCCGCGTTCTCGGCCGGCAGTCCGAAGGCATCCCAGCCGATGGGATGGAGCACATTGTAGCCGCGCCGCGTGAAGTAGCGGGCGACCACATCGCCGATGGAGTAGTTGCGGACATGGCCCATGTGGATGCGGCCCGACGGGTAGGGGAACATCTCGAGCATATAGTATTTCGGCTTGTCGCTCTTCTTACCGAGGTAGGAAAAGACGCGGTTGTCCACCCACCGTTTCTGCCATTTCGGTTCGATCTCTGCGGGACGGTACTCCATGGGGTTTGCCTCCTTGTGGATCTAGCGGAAGCGCTCAACGATGAGTTTTTCGATGCGCTTCTTGAGTACGATCTTGGATTTGTCGTAGATATCCTGCACCTTCTCCCGTTCGCGTTTGCCGAAAGGGAGCGTGCGGTCGAGATTCTTCATCAGGAAATTGAGCCCGCGCACCTCGTTGCCCGAACCGATGTAGAGCTCGGCGAGCAGTAGCACGAGGTAGTTGTGGTAGACGAGGCGTCCCGGCGACAGGAACTTCTCCCGCTCCAGCAGATATTTGATCCCCACCACCGCGCGTTTTTTGTCGCCCTGATAGTACGATATCTCGGCGGCGAAGACGAGTCCCGGCAGATAGGTGCGGTCGCATTCGAGCATCCCGTCGATCATCGCGAAGGTCTTGTTGGTGTTCCCGGCGCGGCGGAACGCCTCGGCCTTGAGGTAGAGTATCGGCGAGAAGCACTTCTGCTGGATCTCGGATTCCATCTTTTCGAGCTTCACCGCCACCGAGTCGGCCGTTTCGGCCGTCAGCCGGTCGTATTCGGTACGGAGCGCCTTCCAGAAGGGGGTGGTGGTGAACTCCGCCTTCCCGGCGACCGCGTCGGCCTCGTCGAAAAGGAAATAATGATTGTAGAGGTTGTAGAGCCGCTCGCGCATCTCGCGCCGGTCGCGGTTCTCGTTCATCAGCTCGACCGCCCGCATCACCAGCCCCGCCTGCAGGTAGCGGTCGATCACCGCCAGCCGTTTCTCGGGCGGCGTGAGCTTATAGATGCGGTCGAGCACCGGCGATGTCTCGGCCTGATTGTCGGCCTTGAGCAGGACCGTCAGGTAGGAATCGAGCACCGGGGCCAACTCAGGGTTCTTATCGGCGAGCGCCTTCAACTCCTTCGCGCTTTCGACATCGTGGCGCAGGAGGTAGCGCATCTCGGCTATCTTGGCGGCCCGCGCCGGGTCGCCGTTCGGGTCGGCGGTCTTTTCGTAGAGTTCGAGCGCCTCTTCGAGATAGTTCTCCTTCTCGCAGCACTCGGCCCCCTCCAGCATCACCGTGCGGTCGATACTGCCGGGGAAGAACTGCTGGAGCTCCTTGAACGAGAAATAGCAGTTGCCCCAGTCGCGGTCGAGATAACTGGCCCGCATCACCATCCGCAGATCCTGCGCCTCGCGAGCGTTCCCTTTCTTTTCCTTCACATAAAGCGCCATCCGTTTGGCGTCCTCGGTGCGGCCGCCGGTCATGAAGCGCTCAAGTATATCGTTGCAGAAGAACCGTCCGGGACAGCCGAGGTAGAACCCTTCGCGCTCCAGCAGAGGATCGTGCGCCGCCGCGCCGAGCGCCACATAGGATTCGGCCAGCAGCCACCGCTCCTCGCTCTCGACCTTCCACCGCGTAAGTACTGCGGTGAAGGCCGCTATCTGTTCGTCGGTCAACGACCGCATCGAATCGGCGGCGGCGTCCTGTTCCTCGGCCTTTCGTGAGGCGGCGGCCACCCGCAGTTTCTGGGGCAACTCCAGCATCGGGAACTCGGCCAGCAGGGTGTCGGTCAGCTTCAGCGACTCATCGTATTTCCCGCCGCGGTAGAGTAGGAGCGCATCGTACCACGCGGCACGGAGATCGGCGTCGGTCACCTTGTCGCGCGGCTTGGCGGTATAGTTCGCCAGCTCCTTTTTGTTGCCGGGCCACGCCATGTCGAGCCGGTGTCCCTGCGCGAGCGGCGAGGAGGGATCGTTGTTGTCGATATAACTCATCAGCCGCACCATCGATTCGTCCTTCTCCACCGTGAGGGTGAAGTAGAACCGCGCCTGCGTGGCGACCTCCTTGCGGTCGAACAGGTTGTAATCGAGGAGGGCGAAGGCGGTCAGGAAGAAGAGCGCCTTGCGCGGGGCGTCCTCGCTGGAGAACCGCTGTTCCGTCATGCGCAGTTCCTCGGCGCGTCGTTCGAAATCGGCGTAGGTCAGCGGCCACAGCGTCGCCTGCGGGTCGGGGAGCAGTTTTTCGATGCCGCTTTTCGCTTCGCCTACGAGGATGACCGCCGCGAGCGCAAGTGCCGCGATGAGCGCGGCGGCGATGATAAAGTTGCGCTTCCCGATGCGCTGATAGTGCTCGGTCTCCTGCGTCTGGAGATCGGGGAGCCGTATCTGGCGCAGTTCCTTCGGAGCCGCCGCGCCGTCGGGTGCCGTCTCGGTGGACCCGGCCTCTTCCAGTTTCTTCTTTGCGCGGAAATGGTTCGGATTGACCTCAAGCACCGCCTGAAAGCGCATCAGCGCCTCGGCCTTGCGCCCGAGCGTGAGGAGCGCCGCACCGACATAAAAGTCGAGTTCCGGGGTCGAACCGCCCTGCCACGAACCGACCGTGTCGATGATGATCCGGCACTCGTTCTCTTTGTAGGCCTGCTCCAGATACTCGGTCAGCGACGCGAGGTCGGGCTGTTTTTCGTACTGCTGGCGCAGGGCGTCGAGCCGTTTGGTCATCCGTTCACCTGCGCATAGTGACCGCGCCGCTCCGGCGGCATGGTGGCCGCCACGCAGCGGCCGAAGTGGTCCATGATATCGGGCTTCGCCTGATCAGCGGTGCCGTAGCGGGCGTGCATATCGCTAAGCAGTATCGGTTCGCCTACCGTCACATCGACCCGCGCATAGTGGAGCGTGCTGTCGTTGATGGGGAGCAGTACATTGCCGCCGATGATCGACGCCGGGACGACCACCGCGTTCCCCGCCGCCTCGATGAGCTTGATCACGCCGGGGAGGAACCGGTTCAGGTTCCCGGTGCGGCTGCGGCCACCCTCGGGGAAGATCAGGAGCACCTTCACCCGCTCGTTGATGTCGGCCATCACCTTCTTGGCGGCGCGCGCTATCTCGCGGAGCGAAAGCGAGGCCTCCTGCGTGGCGACCGTCAGCGACTGGGCGATGAGGAGCGAATTGAACTGGAGCGACGAGAACGCCTTGAACCGCTGATTGTAGACCTTCGGCCCCACCACCACCGAAAAATCGTCGCCGAACCCCTTGGCGATGAGCGTTGGCTGGAGCAGGGTCGCCAGCAGATTGGCGTCGGCGTAGGCAAGATGATTGGTGAGGAGTATCAGCCGGTCGGCCTTTCCCTCTTTGACCATGTCGAGACCTTTCTCAAGATTCCCGATCCCGCCCAGCACCGGATCGGTGATGACATAGAGGACATTCTTCAGGATGCGCCGAGCGAAGGGGGCGTAGGGGTGGAAGCCCCAATCCTTGCCGACGGTGCGGTACTTGACGAGGAAATCCTCCAGTTCGTCCACGGAGGTCTCGTAGGCGGTCTGTTCGATGACCGGCCATGTCTTGCTTGGGACGGTACTCTCCCAGTCGGGGAAAAGCGATCTCAATTCGGAGATGACGATGTCGATAGTGGCCATGTGCGCTCCTCGGATACGCGAATAAGTGCAGGCCAGTTATAGTAAAATAGGTACGCGAAATCAAGTTAAGAGGAAGAATTCGCGTGCAAGAGATAAAATTTAGGTTGACAAACGGCAGACGCAACATATACTGGGCCTGCTTCCGAGCTTCCGAAGGTTGCGGGGTAGAGCAGATGGTAGCTCGTCGGGCTCATAACCCGAAGGTCCTTGGTTCAAGTCCAAGCCCCGCGACCATTTTTTTTCATCCACAGATTTTTTCAAATAACAGATACTGATCATCCGAACCGGGGCGCGCTAACGGCACGCCCGCATTTCATCGCGCCCGCATTTTACCCAATGGTCCGCCCATGTGTGCGAAATCGCACGCTTTTTCTTGCGAAAATAGTTGTCAAACGGCGCGCGACCGGGTATACCTTTCTTGTTTTTTACGGTCACTGAAACAAGGAGGAGATCATCATGAGTCTCATGACCAGAACAATGTTCCTGATGTTTGCCGTCGCGTTGCTGCTGGGCGCCTGCGAGAGCGGCACCACCAATTCGACGAAGGATGACATCGCGCCGCTCGACACCGACACGGCGCAGAACGATGCCGATGACACGGTCACCGACGACATCGTCACCGATGACACCGTCACCGACGATACGGTCACCGATGACACCGTCACCGATGACACCGTCACCGACGACACCGTGACCGATGACACCGTCACCGATGACACCGTGACCGATGACACCGTCACCGACGACATCGTCACCGACGACACCGTGACCGACGACGCGACCGACGATGTCGACACCGCTCCCGATATCGACACGGTGGTCGAAGAGAAGTTCTGCGATGTGGTCTACCGCTTCTACGACGGCGCGACCCCGCTCGGCCGTTTCCACAATGTGAAGACCGGCACCGGCGCGCGCAATACGATGGAGAACGCCGGTATCAACGGTTCGTCGAGCAGTCAGTCGGGCCCCTTCAACTCGACCTCCGAGTGGCCCGGCGGCTTTATCCGCCTCCGCTTCACGGCGAATCCTGCGGGGACCGCCCCCGCCGCCGATCCGGCCGTGCAGATCATCGAATACTACCTGCCGATAGAGTTCGTTGTCTCGACGATGGGGACCAATGTGACGACCAATGTCGATCACTCGATGGGCATTCTCGCCACCACCGATTCGGGCTGTCTCTTGAACGCCGATGCCTGTCTGCCTGAGAACGACGCCCTCTCGCTCGACCGGCAGTGCGTTGGGGTCGCGATCGGTCAGGTCACCGGCACCACCGCAACTTGGGATGTCTGCGATGTCGCCGACTATCCCGGCGCCCACACCAGCACCTCCACCACCCCCAATAACGACCGGATGAACTGGACCTCGACCGATGCGCAGGTCAGCGGCGACGCCCTCGACAGCCCCGGCTGCGGTCACAACATATCGAGCATCGGCAATGTCACCTGTTCCGGCACCTTCTGCGGGCTGGTGCCCGCCGGGACGCTTGGGGTTCAGAACAATACTTGGGATCAGGTACTGCCAGACTTCACTTTCAGCGGTACGACCTATCAGAGCGCCCGCGTGACGATCCCCGAATTCATCATCCCCGACGAGATGGACGATGTCTACAGCGGCGTCCATGTGAATGTGGGCGACGGATCGGCGGTGGCGTCGCACATGGAGTGCGGCACGCTCGCCGAGATCACCTGCGACGAAAATTAAACTAACCCATTCCGAACTGGGCCCGATTTATCGCGTCCGAATTTGCGACCACCTCAAGAAAAAAATTGACTGGGAAAGTGTTTCAAGGCAGATTCAGCACGCTGTCCGACCGGGACCTCATTTTCCGGGATGGATGCGATTGGCTGAAA
>CAYPQK010000049.1:0-22724 GCA_964412895.1 uncultured Spirochaetales bacterium | reverse complement strand
TCTGTATGAAAAAGCCAGATCGCCCGCCTCCATCAACAATGGTGGGCGCGGGAGGAGTCGAACCTCCGACCATCCGGTTATGAGCCGGGGGCTCTACCAACTGAGCTATAGGCCCCAAAAATCCGCCCTCACTCTAGTGGCAAAAAGTAAAAAATCAAATTTTTCAGCTAAAATTGACTTCCCTGCCGTTCTTATTATCATTTCCCAACATTGTTGACCCTCTGACAAGGTAGGGAAATGGAATATTTCGAGATACAAGGCGGCGCGGTCGCCGAAGGGGAATTGACCCCTTCCGGGAACAAGAACGAAGCGCTTCCGGTGTTGGCGGCGGCCCTCCTTGCCGACGGCCCGGTCACTCTGCGGAATGTCCCCGATATCCTCGATGTGCGCGTCATGCTCGAGATCATGGAGGTCATGGGCGTGACGATCGCGCGACCCGCTCCCAATACTTTGGTCATAACGGCCGCCGCGATCACCGACAAACCGCTCGACCGCGCGCTCTGCAGCCGCATCCGGACCTCGATCCTTTTCGCCGGACCTTTGCTTGCCCGCTTCGGCCGGGTCCTTCTGCCGCCTCCGGGAGGCGATATTATCGGTCGTCGCCGTGTCGATACCCATTTTTTCGGCTTCTCACAGCTCGGAGCGCACTACCGTACCGACGCGAACGGGTACCACATCGAGGCGCCTAAGCTCACCGGCGCGGACATCCACCTTGACGAGGCGAGCGTCACGGCGACCGAGAACATCGTGATGGCCGCCGTCCGGGCCGTTGGTCGCTCAACGATCTACAATGCCGCCTGCGAACCCCATGTGCAGGGCTTGTGCCGTTTCCTCAACAGCATGGGCGCCAAGATAGAAGGGATCGGTACCAACCGCTTGGAGATAGATGGCGTTCGGAGTCTGTCGGGGACCGACCATATAATCGGCCCGGACTACATCGAGGCGGGGAGCTTCATCGCGCTTGCCGCGCTCACCGGAGGTTCGATCACCATTAAAGATACGGCACCGCACCATTTGAGAAAAGTGCTGTACGCATTCTCGACGCTTGGTATTGAAGCGGAAGTGCGCGGCGAGGATATCTTCGTGCCGCGCCATGCCCGCCTTACCAAGAAAAAAGAGATGCATAACGCCATACCGAAGATAGATGACGGCCCATGGCCGGCTTTTCCTTCCGATCTCATGTCCATCGCCATCGTCGCCGCTTCGCAGTCGGAAGGAACGGTCCTGTTCTTCGAGAAGATGTTCGAAAGCCGGCTGTTCTTCGTGGACCGTCTCATCGAGATGGGGGCGCAGATCATCCTCTGCGACCCGCACCGGGTGGTCGTCAGCGGTCCCGCGCAACTGTACGGCACCACGCTTGAATCGCCCGATATCCGCGCCGGTATGGCGCTCCTCATCGCCGCCATCGCGGCCAAGGGACGCAGCCGGATCAACAATGTGCGCCAGATCGACCGCGGATACGAGCATATTGAGAAGAAACTGGCAAAGATAGGTATAACTATAGACCGTTGTGCATTGAAATAACTATGAGTTCTGCATGAATTAAGTATAGTTATGCACTAATGATATAAAACTAAGTAAAATTTTCTTGATTTTCGAGAGGGCTCATGTTAGCATCGGCGGGTAAAGAGGATAGTTCTCAATGGAGAGGCCGATGGGAAAAAACAACCTTAAGAAGTATCGCGAAAAACTCTTGCTCAGCAAATCGGAGCTGGCCCGCAAGGCGGGGGTCTCGGTGCTGACGGTCGATCGCGTGGAACGGGGCGGCAAGTGTCGCATGGAGACGAAGCGCAAGATCCTTATCGCGCTCGGGCTTTCGCTGGATGAAAAGGCGAAGGTGTTCTCCAACGAAGAGGAGTGACGCAAGGAGGAGATGATGTTCTTCAACAAGCAACTGCTCGGACTCGATATGGGTTCGTTCTTCCTGAAGGCCGCCCGCGTCGCGAAAAGCGGCAGGAAGTACCATCTGAAGAAATTCGGCGTCATCCCGATACCGGTGAACACGGTGGTCGACGGCTCGATCATGAACACCTATGAGATGAACGATGCGATAAAGACCCTGCTTACCAAGGACCGTTTGAACGATAAATATTGCGCCATCAGCATAGCCGGTCACGGCATCATCAGCCGTATCGTCAGCATGGTGCAGGTCCCGCCCGAGGATTTCAAGAAGGCGTTGCGCGTCGAAATGGAAACGCACATTCCCCATGACATCAACGAAATATACTATGACGGTATTCGGACCGGTGTTTTCGAGGAGAATAAGGAGCGGACCATCCTTATCGCCGCTCGTCAGGACCTGGTCGGTGATTTCATGCAGGTAGTGCAGAATGCCGGCGTGCGCCCGATGTCGGTCGAGATAGATGCCTCGGCCCTCGCGAATGTTTTCGAGGTCAACTATCCCGAGGAGCTGGATACCACCGTCGCTCTGCTCAATATCGGCGCCTCGAAGGTGAATGTCGTGGTCCTCTCGAAGGGGGCCATCAGCTTTTTCCGCGATGTGCCTAACGGCGGGAACTTCATCACGGAAGAGATCACGCGTCGCCTCAAGGTTTCGTTCCAGCAGGCCGAGAGCCTGAAATCGGGCGAACAGACCTCCGACGACTCGATACTGCCCAATCAGGTGGAAGAGGTGGTCGCCGATGTCGCGAAGAACATGGTGAGCGATATCCAGCGCGTCTTCGATTACTACGCGAACATCAATGCCGAGGACAAGATACAGAAGATATTCATCACCGGCGGGACGACCCGCAGCCATACCTTCGTCACCACGCTCAAATCGCTCATGCAGATACCGGTGGAGAAGATGAATCCCTTCAAGGAGATCGTGGTCCCGCCGAATGTCATGGATCATGAACAGATGGAATCGAACGCCCACATCGCATCGATCAGCCTTGGGTTAGCGTTACGGAGGTTGGACGAAGAATGATACGGATAAATCTTCTACCGGCCGGCGAAGAGAAATTCCTCGCATCAGCGCGGATATTCCTGATATTCTCTGCGGTCATGTTGTTGATCCTTCTGGGGATCATCTTTGCGAACAGTCAGGTCCTTGCGGAACGGGAGCGCGAAAGCAAAGATCGCCTCGACGAGGCCGACCGCGAGATCGCCAACTTGAAGCAGATCATAGGCAAGATCAACGAACTGAAGGAAAAAAAGACGAAACTGCAGGAAAAGATCAACATGATCATCAAACTGCAGGAAGAGAATATCGGTCCGGTCCGCGTGTTCGATGAGGTTTCGCTTAAGCTGCCATCCACTAAAATATGGATCGAAAGTATCGGCCTTTCCGGTGGGCGTATGCAACTGGAGGGGAAAAGCCTAGAGAATCAGGAGGTCGCGAACTTCATGAAGCAGTTGGAGTCCTCAATGTTCTTCACCAAGGTCGAATTGCAGCGGGTACTGAAGGATTCGGCGGTGAACAATGTCGTGGTACTGAAATACAATATGACGGGGGATGTGCTGCTGACCGGAAAACAGGCGACCGATACCGCAGCGAAACCTGCCGAGCCGGCAAAACAACCTTAACCGGGAGAGCGCGATATGGGGAATATCAATCTCAATAAGGTGCTCGTCATCATCGGCAGACAGAAGGCACTGTATCGGTGGGGTGCCATCGGTGTGGTCATGGTGGCCATCGTGGTCGCTTACTTCGTGACGAGTTTTCTGCCGCATCAGTCGCGTATGGAGGAGATGGCCGAGCAGTTCAGCCAGAAACGGGCCGAGTTCTCCAAAATGGTCGTTCTGGTCCGTGACCGTGGTCAGTATATGGAAGAGGTGGAACATCTCGACCGCGAACTTAAGTATGCCATCACGGTCCTTCCCGATAAAAAGGAGATCCCATCGCTCCTCAAGAAGCTTTCGGAAGAAGCCGAGAAGTTCGGTCTTGAGGTCTACTACTTCGAGCCGCAGGGGGAGAGCGTGCAGGGTTTCATCGCGGCGGTGCCGGTAGCCATAAAGCTCAAGGGTAGTTTCCACGAAGTGCTCAGTTTCTTCGATTCGGTGAACAAGTTCGCCCGCATCGTCAACATCAGCGATATATCCATGAAGGCCGATCCGGCAAGCGCCCAGAAAGCGGCGCGGAATCGCGAGAAGAACAAAAAGACACTCTCCTCGGCCGATGCCTTTTCGGCATTCCAGCCCAACAAAACGGAACTTGAAGTTTCCTTCCGGGCGACCACATACCGGTTCCTCAGTCAGACCGAAATGGGTGGAGGCGGCAAATGAAATACGCTCATGCGCTTCTTCTCGCTCTTGTCGTTGGAGCGTTTTTCCTGATCGGTTGTGCGAGCGACTACGAGATCGAACGGTTCGATTATAAGGCCGAATATGACCGCGTCAGCAAGACCAACGCGGCGATCCCGCAGACCAGCGTCGAAAAGGATATCACCGAGATAATCAAGAAACGGTCGACCTATATCTATTCGGCGGTCGGTAAAAGGGATCCTTTCCGGAGCTACTTCGGCGATATGAAGGCGGTCGAACAGGATCGCGAACCGGTAAGTGAGCTTCAGCGATACGACATCACCGATCTTACGATGACGGCGATAGTATGGGGCATCACCGAACCGCGCGCCATCATCGTAACGCCCGAGAGAAAGAGCATCATTGTGAAGCGGGGCAGCTTCATCGGGAAGAACTGGGGCAAGGTGAGCGCGATACTGCAGGATAAGATCGAGATCGTCGAGGTCTATAAGGATCCGCTGGGCAGAAAGATACTGAACAAACTCTATCTTGAACTTCCGGTAAAGACCGTTCTGAGCGAAGGCCGCGAGAATGAGCAGGATATCAAGGATATCGAAGCTGAAGAGGAAACCGGAAAAGAGGGAGCGGAACAGCCTAAACCCGGTGACGGCGCCGTTGCGCCAAACCCGGCAGGTAAAGAATAATGGATAAAGATCGGGAATAATGGAGCTGACGATGAAAAGCGCGACAATGACGGTTTTACTCGCCTTGGTGTTGTCGGTAGCGTCTATCGCTTCGGCAAAAACGGACGCCGGTACCCTGATGATCGTAAAAGGCGGCGTTTCGGAATCCTTTGAAAGCCGTGCTGACGGCTCCGCGGTATTTTATCCCGGAACCGGTCTGGTCAAGGTGCTTGTTCCCGGCGCGGTGGAAGCACCGCTCAGCACGCTGGCCGAGATCGTTGCCGGCACGGCCGGTTCGCGCGATGTGGCGATGGTGTCACTCGACCTTGAGGGCGGGGCATATGCCGTCGAACGGTCGGGCAAGTCGCTGGCGCTCAAGGTGGGAGATATCGAGGCCATCACCTCGCTCAAAGAAGAAGGTCAGTTGAAGAATGCCACCGTTGCGATCAAAGAGACCGACGGCGGTATCTTTATTTCATCGACTGAGACGCCCTCGACGGTCCGCTATTTCACGCTGGCCGAACCCGATCGTCTGGTGTTCGATCTGGTGGGACTGAAAGGGAAAATGAAAAAACAGGATGGCGTGCGGTATGCCAATCACCCGTCGGGATTCCGTATCGTTCTTGAGCGGGCCGTTCCGATCTACTTCACGCTGGATGTGCGCCGTAACGAAGTGGTCTTTGCTTCTACCGACCGTGCGCGGCAGTTCGCCGAGTTCAAAGAGAAGGCGGTGAAGAACATCGCTATTGCCGAGAGCTCGGTTCCCGAGAAGGCCCCGGCAGCCGAGAAGGTGGCGAAACAACACGAGATAGAAGGGTTTGTGTTCGCCGGCGAGGATCCGCAGATACTGAAGATATCGTCCCCGGATGTTCTGGAAATAACTAGGAACATAGGGGCCGAAAAGGTCGAGATCCTCGTGAGGGACGCCTTCATCACCAAGGAAAAAGAACAGCTGATAGATGCCGGATCTCTCGCGGGCCCGGTCAAGGAAATGGCGATCTTCAACGAAGGCCGGAATGTCAAGATCGTGGCCACCTTGAAGAAAGGTGAGTTTGCGATGGATATGAAGAACGATGCCGGTGGCGCGGAGTTCATTTTTGCCAAAAAGGCGCCGTTGCCGGTGGTTCCCGAAAAGGTTGCCGGGTTCAGCGATACTCAGTCGGCGGCACTCGTCCGGAATGTCGCGGTCGGTGCCGATGAAGAACGGGAAACGGTCACATCGGTCGATGTGGCGGGCGGCTCCAAAGTTTATCGCGGCAAGAAGATCAGTCTCGATTTCAAGGAGGTCGACATACTTGATGTGCTGCGTCTCATGTCGGAGATCAGCAAACTCAATATCATCGCCGGCGACGATGTCAAAGGCACTATCACGGTCCGCCTTATCAACATTCCGTGGGATGAGGCGCTCGATGTGATACTCAAGAGTAAGTCGTTGGGCAAGGAACGGTTGGGGAGCATTATCCGCGTTGCCACGCTGTCGACGATACAGCGCGAGAAAGAGGCTGAGCTTGCCAAGATAAAGGCCGATCAGAAACTTGAACCGGTCAAGGTCCGTCTCATCGCGGTCAACTATGCGATGGCGGGCAAGCTCATGCCGCAGGTCAAGGATCTGCTTTCGGAACGCGGTTCGGTGACCACCGACGAACGGACCAATGTCCTGATAGTCAAGGATGTCGAAGAGATACTCGATAAGGTCGAACAGCTGATCGCCTACCTCGATACGCAGACGCCGCAGGTGCTTATCGAGGCGAAGATCATCGAGGCGACCACCCAGTCGGCTATCGGTCTGGGCGTCGAGTGGGGTACCGGGTACACCGCCGATGCGGCGCATGGTAACCCGACCGGCGCGATGTTCCCCTACAACTTGGGGATCGGCGGATCGGTCAGTGTTCCCGGTCCGGCCGACCATTCGGGAAGCATGGGTTTTTCTTTCGGCAGTATCGGTAATGTTGCCGATCTCAATCTGACGCTCAATGTGATGGAGGCTGAAGGCCGCATTAAGATCGTCAGTTCGCCCAAGGTGGCGACGCTTGATAACAGCGAAGCGATGATCCAGCAGGGTGTCAGCGTGCCGATAACCACGAGAAGTAGCGGTGGCGAAGTCAGCACCAAATTCGTTGATGCGACACTTATCTTGAAAACCACGCCGCATATCACTTCCGATGGCTCCATTCTCATGAAACTGAATGTCAACAAGTCGGAGGCCGATTATTCGAATACCAACTACCTTGGCGAGCCGGCGATCCTGAAGAAAGAGGCACAGACCGAGATACTGGTCCGTAGCGGCGACACGGTCGTTATAGGCGGCGTGTACACCAACAAGGTCAGTAAAACGGTCCGCAAGGTCCCGTTGCTGGGAGATATCCCGATACTGGGCTGGCTCTTTAAACAGGTTGACGAACGGGCAGAGCGCTCCGAGTTGCTCATCTTCATCACACCCCGCATCATGAACAAGGTGAAGTCCTCCATGCCGTTACTCAAATCGGAGGAGGAATAAACATGAGATACAAAGGAGAAAAAGCCATGAAGAGCGTACTGTTGACCGCTATTATGGCAGGGTTGTTGGGTTTTTCCTGTGCCAACAGCGATCAGTCGGTCTTTCTTGAGAAGTTTATTCCGTTGTCTCCCGAAACTCAGTGCGCGGTGACGCCGGAATCGAAGTTCTGGTACGATACCGGCTATATCGACATCTATTTCACCGATGAGTACTATCTTCCCTTCAAGATCGTCAATGAGATGGGGACCTCGGCGACCGCCGGATCGGGAGTAAACGAGGCGCCTATCGATTCGGCCGAGGCGAATCTGTGGAAGTTGAAGTATATGATCCTTGACTTCGAACTGCCGCCGATACTTTCGAATTTCCCTCCCACCGTCATGGATCCCGCCAATTGGGAAAAACGAAAGGTCGTTTCTCAAGCGGTAGTGGACAACGACGGGGGCATGGTGGCCGGCGCGGTCCAGATATTTACCATGGAGCAGCACGCCGATCTTATATCGATATTCTCGAGCTTCGCCGCGATGGGGCAGACCTTCGATTGGGATACTTACCCGATCATCGTCACCGCACAGGCTGAGGGCGAGAAGCAGGGCGGTGGCGATACGATCTACACCAATAAATTGAAATTCAAAATGGTACCGGTATACGGCGATATGGTCCGTGCCGGCGCGATCTACCCCGACGGCAATTGGCCTACCGACGAAGAGATAGACGACCAATATCCGCTTCCCGCCGATCAGGAGCAGGCAAAGTACGATCGCGATAAAGAGATATATGATACCATGCTCACCTTCTGTGATTTCGCAACATCGCATCTTATTGGTTGCCTTATAGGTCAGGATTACGGCCTAGTTGATTGCTATACCTATGTCGGCGCCTATGATGCCATAGAGGCGTTGTACACGGCCTATAATTGTTGCCCTCTGGAAAAACCGGAAGCGCCCAAAGAACCCGGCACGGAAAGCTGAAGCGACTCATCTCCCATATTTCTTGACATAAATCCACTCTCCCCATAAGTTCAGTCGATGTTTGTGCAATAAGTGTAGCGGGAGGTATGCCATGACGCGGATAGTCGAATGTGTGCCGAATTTCAGTGAGGGGCGCGACCGCGCGGTCATCGACCAGATCACGGCCGAGATAAAGAAAGTGAAAGGGGTGAAGCTGCTTGATGTCGATCCGGGCTGGGACACCAATCGGACCGTTGTCACGATGGTAGGCGATTCCGAGCCGGTCATCGAAGCGGCCTTCAACGCGATAAAGAAGGCGCATGAACTCATCGATATGCGCAAACACAAAGGGGCTCATCCCCGGTTCGGCGCCTGCGATGTCTGCCCGCTCATCCCGGTCAGCGGCGTCACGATGGATGAGTGCGTTGAGATAGCACACCGGCTGGGGAAGAAACTGGGCGAAGAGCTCGACTACCCGGTCTATTTCTACGAGTATGCCGCCACTTCTCCGGAGCGGAAGAACCTTGCCAAGGTCCGCGAAGGAGAATACGAAGGACTTGAGGCGCGATTGAAAGATCCGCATTGGAAGCCCGACGCCGGTCCCGCCGCGTTCCGTCCGACCAAGGGGGCGACGGCGGTCAGCGCGCGCGAATTTCTTATCGCCTACAATGTGAACCTTAACACCACCGATAAAAAGAAGGCGAACGATCTGGCGCTCCTCATCCGCGAACAGGGTTATCCCAAGAAAGACAAGGATGGCAAACTCATCAAGGATGACAAGGGCGAGAAGGTCATGGTGCCCGGCAAGTTCAAGTCGTGCAAAGCGATCGGCTGGTATGTCGATGACTACAAGCGGGCGCAGATATCGATCAACCTGACGAACTATAAAGTGACCTCGATGCATCAGGTCTTCGACGAACTCTCGGAGCGGGCCCGCGATGCCGGACTGCGGGTCACCGGCAGTGAGATCGTCGGCGTGGTTCCAAAGCAGGCGCTCATCGAGGCGGGCATCCACTACCTTGAAAAACAGGGAGGATGCGCCGGCCAGTCGGACGATGAACTCATCAAGATAGCGGCCCAGTCGCTCGGCCTGTCCGATGTCGCGCCGTTCAAGCCGCAGGAAAAGGTCATCGAGTATCTCATCCGCGAGCAGAAAGGGCTGGTCGATCTGACCGTCTCGGGCTTCTGCGACCTGCTGGCCAGCGACGCCCCGGCGCCGGGCGGCGGCAGTGTCGCGGCGCTCTGCGGCGCGATGGCGGCCTCTCTCGCATCGATGGTGGCCAACCTGACCCACGGCAAGAAGGGCTACACCCAGCACAACGCACTCATGAATGATACCGCCAAGGAGGCCCAGACCCGCAAAGCGGAACTGCTCCTGCTCATTGATGAGGATACATTTGCGTTCAATCGTATGATGGCGGCGATGAGCGCGAAGAAAAAGGTGGAAAAAGAGGGGAGTGACGAGGAAAAGAAACGGGCGGCGTCCGAAGAATATGAGGCGCTGAAGTACGGTACGCTGGTGCCGCTCAAGTGCCTTGAACGGAGCGGTGCGCTGAGCGAACTCCTGAAGACGGTCGCCGAAAAAGGCAATGAGCACGCGGTGTCGGATGCCGGCGTCGGTGCGCACCTCGTCAAGGCGGCGGCGCATGCGGCGGCGCTCAATGTCCGCATCAACCTCAAGAATTTCGCCGACACCGATACCTTCAAAAGCGGCACGCTGGCCCAGATGAAAAAGCTACTTGCCGCGGCCGAGCAGGGTGCCGACGCGGTGATCGCCGTGGTCGACAAAAAGCTCTGAAGAGCGCCGCGCATCTTCCGTGAAAAATTGCTTTCACCAACCTCTTTGTTATAGGATAGCGCCGACGAAGAGGAGCAGGGCATCATGTACCTTTTGATCTATCGCGACAACAAACATATTTTCTCATTCTACATCAACAGCGCCAAGAAGAAGATCGTCATCGGCGGCGATGAGGGCGATATCCTGTTCCCGCCCGACATGCACGGACATGAGCTGTCCTTGCGCCGGGAATTCGATTTCAAAACGCGCCAGTACCTCTGGGCGCTCTATCCCTCGTCGAAGGGCTTCTCGGTCAACGGCAAAGAGGTGAAGCCGGGCGATCCCTTCTCGGTCAGCGATGTGGTGTCGATCCGCGACTTCTCCTTCTCCTTCTCCCAGTTCTCCCACCTCGGCGCCGTGCCGGCGGCCGGCGGCAGGCAGGACCAAGGGAACACTATAGTCGTCGATACGGAACAGACCGCCTATAAGAGTCTGCTTGTCGAATCGGACGGCGTCGCGAAGACCTTCATGTTCCGTGACGGGCGCGAGGTGCTTGTCGGCCGGAAGAAGGCCGACATCACGATGCAACAGCCCGATGTGAGCTCCGAGCATCTCCTGCTGGTCATGAAAAGCTCCGGCATCTATTTCTGGAACAAGGGGAAGAACGGCACCTGGATAAACGGGATGCGCGTCGAGAACGGCGAACTGCAGGAGGGGAAATACCGCTTCCTCATCGCCGGCAAACATCCGGTCACGGTGACGGTGGTGCGTGAACGGCTCGCCGAATCGTTCTATAAAGGTTCTTTGGCGCCGCTGTTCGAAAAGGTCGAAGGGTGGATACAGAAGCCCGACCTGTTCGGCGGTCATCCCATCATCCTCTTCAGCGGCGAAAGCGGGGTGGGGAAGGAGGTCTTTGCCGAATTCGCCCACAGCATCTGCGGCCGCAAGGGGGAGTTCGTCACCTATAACGCCGCCGCGATACCCGAAACGCTGGCCGAAAGCGAACTGTTCGGCACCTGCAAGGGTAGTTTCACCGGTGCCGAGGAGCGCTCCGGCGCCTTTCTGCAGGCCGACGGCGGTACGCTTTTCCTCGACGAGATAGCCGAGATGCCACTCTCTCTGCAGGGTAAGATACTGCGCGTTCTCGAGGATTGGACGGTCCGCCGCATCGGTGAGAGTTCCGGTGGCAAGCGGGTCGACCTGATGATGGTCCTCGCCACGAACCGCGACCTTGCCAAAGAGATCGCGGCGGGGCGTTTCCGCAAGGACCTGTTCTACCGCATCTCGACGCTTGTTCTCGCCATACCGCCGCTCCGCGAACGGCGCGAGGACATACTGCCGCTGGCGAAACACCTTCTTTTTTCGCTGACCGGGCGCGAGGTACCGTTCACCAAAAAAGCGATAAAAGCCCTTGAGGAACATAACTGGCCCGGCAATGTGCGGGAACTCAAGTCGGTCATGACCCGTTTCGCCTACACCGGCAAAGAGGAGTTTGATGTCCTCGATGTCTCCTTTTGATGTCTGAATCCTTTACCCTTCGAAATGGTTGGAAAAAAAAGTATGGCGCCGTGGTTGCTGACCTTTAAGCGGTTGCCGACCGTGGCAAAAAGATTGACAAACGAGGGTTGACACACTAGCGTGTGCAGACCCAACGGGGGCTCATGTTCCGGTTAAGTAGAACACACAGGTTATCATACACCAAGAAGGAGGCCATCGTGGTGAATCCGCTGAAGGCATTGTGGATCATCGCACTTCTGGCGGCCTTCCCTCTCTTTGCTCAGGAGTCCGCAGAGGATGCCGAGGAGAGCGGGGAAGAAGCGGCGGTAGAACAGCCCGCCGACGCGCAGGAAGAGGCGGCGACCGCTGATCAGAAGGACGAGGAAAAGAAGGCTGACGAGCAGACGGCTGAAAAGGAAGAAGCCGCTCCCGCCGCCGAACCGGCTCCGGTCGCCGAACCGGCGCCCGCTCCGGCTCCCGTTGCAGAGCCCGCTCCGGTCGCTGAACCGGCTCCGGTCGCTGAACCGGCGCCCGTCGTCGCTCCCGAACAGACCGAGGCACCCAAGACCGAAGAGGTCGTCGCCGAGGTGAAGGAGGAAGGCGAGAAGAAGGACGAGGAGAAGAAAGAGGAAAAGGAACCGAAAAAGTACAACATCGGTCTGACCAATCAGTTGTCGCAGAACATCAACAGAGATCGTCCTAATTTTGGGTATGCCCTGACCCTTGCCGGTAGCTATACGATGCCGTGGGAACTCAACCTCGGAGCCTCGATCGGCTTTGCCTACAATCTTGCCTATGCTCGGGATTTCGAAAATGTTTATGAGGCAGTGCCAGGTAATACGGACTCGGGCATATTGAACCATTATAATTTCGACGGGATTCCCCTCAATGTCGAGTTGAGTCGCAAATTCACTATTCCGGTCGTCGAGATAGGAGTAACGCCGGTCATTGGTTGGTCGCTTCCTTTTACCAATCGGATGCTCTGGGAGGTTTATACTCTCCGCTCGACTCTTTCTCCTGCGGTCACTATCGACCGGGCATTCAAACTCATGGAGGGGATGACCCTTGCTGTCTCCTATACTTGCGCATATGCTTATAATTTTGCCGAGTATGATACTGCGATTGATGATTCGACCAACGAGATAATAGATATCAATACGCAGATGTCTATCAGCAATATGTTGAATGTGTCTTGGTCTTTTAAGGGATTCTCGATCAGATTGGGGGCAGGTTATGAAAGTTCGTTGCTCTACGGCGAACTCGATCAAGAGGCCACCTTTTCGAAACATCAGTTGTGGAATCATTCGGTCATATTCCAAGGTGCGGTGGGTTACAGCATGAAGGGTTTCACCGACGACGACCAGTTCGTGTTCGGTCTCGGATTTACCACTGCTGGTCCGGAATTCGAAGATGGTAATTTCGCGGATGCTAAACTTCCGCAGGGGGAAAGTTTCTTGAATTATAAGACAAGTGCCGGATTTACCGCGCCGTTCTCGGGGAAGTACACGAAGATATCGGCTACCATCGGCTACAATTATAGTTTTTAGGACGGAGGATCAGTCATGAACATCAAACGGATCGCTTGGGTCCTGTCGGCCCTCTTCGCGATGATCGTCATCGCGGCCTGTACGACAGAGCGCGCGGCGGTCGACAAGACCGACGAGCTCGCGCTTGACAAGAAACTGTTCGACGGTGAGTTCTTCTACCGTCAGACGGTAGTGGAACTTCCCTACACCGCCGACTACGCCTTCATCGGCGAGTCGAACGACGGCAAGATCGTCAAGTGGAAGATCACCCAGAACTGGTTGATCGCCTACAGCATTCACGATGCGATCAACATCGTCGATTCGGCGGAACAGATGTCGGCCAACGAAACGCCGATACTGGCCTACGCCATCCTCGATCACTTCGACATCCTGCCGCAGGAGAACCCGACGACGGGCGAAGCGATGCCGATGCTGGTCCCGAACCATGACCGTCCGTGGAACGAACGGCGTTATTTCATCATCGACCAGTCGAACAACGCCATCGTCAACGCCGAGCTCAAGTACCTGTGGATGACGCAGGAATGGGACAATCCCTTCTACACGAGCGTCGTGACCGCGGCCACCGATGTCGAATTCTATGCCCATGACGGTTCCTACATCCCGCCCAAGAAGTACGCCGAGATGATCGCCGACGCGGGCGATGCCGCGATCGACAAAGAGGTGGAGCTGTTCACCTACCGTTCGGAAGAATACCTTGTTTCCTACAACAATTGGAACAGCATCTACACGATGGAAGATGTGCAGGAATTCATCAACACCGAACCTGCCCGCATCGTCAAGAAACACACCTTCAAGAAGGTCAACCGCAATGTGGTCGGCAAACGGCATTACGATCCGTCGACCCAGCAGTTCACTTGGAAGTCGGGCGACAAGGACAGCGGTTTCCGTCCGCTGGAATTCCGCGACGAACTGTTCCGCGAGTTCGGTTATTTCACGAACCTCTTCCGGGGTTATGATCCCGAAGCCGGTTACAAGGATAAAGATTACCACGAGCTGGCCAACTATTTCAACATAGCGTGGGCCAAGGCGGGCGACACCGCCGGCACGGCGAAGGATTGGAATTTTGCCTGCGCCGCCGGACAGGGCGTCCCGTCGAAGTACAACACCTGCCTTGCCGACCTCAAGTATCAGCAAAAGATGGTTTTCACCTCCTCCTCCGAGACGCCGCTCCGGATGCTTCCGGCCAACTGCGCCATCACCAAGGATTACAACCACGCGATGCTCGCCGCCCGTTTCGCCGCCATGAATCCCGACAGCGATACCCGCGATTTCGAGGCGTGGTATGTCGCCAACTACAAGAACGATTTCTTCAAGACGGTCAAGGGCAAGACGGTCCGCAACGACGAATGGTATCTCAACGCTCCCGAGGGTTGGGAAGATAAATGCTTCTTCTCGAACGACGCCGCCTTCGTCCAGAAGTGGGACGGCACCTTCGTCGCGGACGAGTATATCAACGAGATCGTCGTGATGGTCAAGAACCCGGTCGAAGGCTATATCGCCAATCGTGACGGCAAACACCGCTCCGATGCGACCGGTTACGACCGCTACAAAGGCGAGAACAACGAGAACGCCGTGTTCATCTGTGTTACTCAGGCCGAGGCCGACAAGGCGGTCGAGGGAAAACGGAACTATTTCGAGAACTGCTTTACCAACGAAGCGGAAATGAAAGAACTCTATGAGGAACAATACGGCCGCGCCGAATGGATGGGCGATCGCTACGACTGCAAGATCCTCAAGACCGACGAGACCTGTCCCGCCGGGTATGTCGAGGTTAAGGCGGCCTGCGAACTTACCGATTCGCGTACCTGCAAGTTCTACGATAATGGCGAGGGGCTGCCCAAGCTTCGCCACAAATACACGAACGGCGGCCTTGATGTCGCCCTCATCAACTGGGTCGATCAGCCGACCGAATACGGCATCCTCGGTGTTTCGCAGTGGAATGTCAACCCCGAAACGGGCCAGTCGCTCGGTGCCGGTTCCAACATCGCCGGCTCGGTCCTTGAATGGGTCATGAACCGCACCGTCGAACTTTCCCGTATCCTCATCGACGAAGAGGACCCGGCGGCGTGGGACTGGGAAGACATCATCAACCCGCCCGACTACAGCAACCGCCCGTCGGTCGTCTTCCAGAACAACCCCGAAAAGATGAAGCCTCGTTTCGCCAAGACCACCATGCCCGCGATCACCCGCAACGAACTGCTTGACCCGGCGCTCAAGCTCGAGCAGCAGGGCGAGAAGGTCAAGGGTCTTCTTGAAAAGATAGCGGCTTCTCAGCACACCTACAACCGGTTCGACTACAGCAAGCTGAAAGGGACCAAGTGGGAAACCGAGATGGTACCCTACTCGATGCGTACCGCGATGCTTCCGTGGGCGACCGAGGATTGGAATTACAGCGACGGCGAAAAGGGCATTCTCGGCCGTTTCGTGTCGGGTCCCGAGGCCTTCAATATCGAGATGCTCAAGTATCTCGAAGGGATGAAGCTGGACTTCTACATGGACGAGACTTTCCTTGATGGCGCCATTATTCTTTTCCTCAAGGGGAAGATGGAAGATCTGCGCGCGAAATACCCCAACTACAAGACTTCCCAGAAAGAAGCGTATGTTAAGGAATTCACCTCTGCGATCTTCTATGAGCTTGAACCGCTTACCTATAAGGGTGTCGCTCAGCACGAGATGGGCCACAGCGTCGGTCTGCGCCACAACTTCAGCGGCTCGGCCGATCAGATGAACTATCAGGATCGCTACTTTGCCACCGAAAATTACCCGGCCATGATGGCAGAGGTCAAGACCAAGGTTCAGGAGATGTATGACGCCGGGCAGGATCCCGCCACGATGGGCGAGGATGTCTACAATGTCAAGCGTTCGTTCGAAGCGAAGATGAACTATTACACCTACACTTCGGTCATGGATTATCAGCGCGAAGCGTATATCCACGGTGTGGGTCTGGGCAAGTACGACTACGCCGCCCTCAAGTTCGTCTACGGTCGTGCGGTCGAACAGTACAAGACCGACAACGACGGTTTCGTGGCGATGGACACCACCAATCCGCTCCGTGACGCGAATTATTCGTTCCCGGTCCTTATCAACAAACCCTTCATCGACAACGCGACGGGCGAGCTCATTAAGCTCACCGAACCGAAACAGGTCATTACCTATGTCGATCCCGACCCGTCCATCGGCAAGACGATGCGTATGGTCAGCGCGGTCAAGCGCGATATGCTCGGTTTCCCCATCATCGATAAGGACAACGAGGTCTACAAGCCGGTCGATACGGAGTACTTCGTCAACGACGGCTCCATTCACAAGTATATCTTCTTCTCGGATGAGCGGCAGACCGACGAACCGATCAACAAGGTCTTCGACGGCGGCTACAGCGGCGCCGATTCGGTTCGCTTCATGGCCAACACCGAGCAGTCCTACTACTTCACCCGCTTCTTCAAGCGCGGCAACCCGAAGTTCCGCGAATTCCGTGGCCGCACTTGGTACAAGATGATACTCGACACCCTGCTCGACAAGTACAAGTATGTCCACTATCTGCTGGACCTCAACTACAACGCCATCCGCGGCGGCTGGTTCAGCCATGTCATCCAGCTGTGGAGTTCCGAGACCGGTTGCGGCGAGCAGGAATACATGCTTGGCTGGGGTCTTGACGCCGAAAAGATCGCGGTGCCCGATGTGTACTGCACCGATTATCTCCGCGCCATGCGCGGCGTCGAGTACTGGATAGACGAGAACGGCGATCTGCAGACCCTCACCCCGTTCGGCCCCGGCGACTACCTCGTGGCCGGCGGTATCGGCATCAACTACTTCGTGAGCGATGTGCTCTACCGTCCCGATGCGGGCGAATATCTCAAGCTCGGTCCCGATGATGCGGCGCTCGACGAGAAGGTCGAGGTCGGTCAGGAAGGCTACTGGGTACCGAACCCGTATGTCATCGACGGCGAGACCATCGAGAACGGCGCGGTCAATGTCGGCATCAGCCCCGACGACCTGATGATCGTCAGCCCGGTTTTCGGTCGCTATCACCGCGACCGTTACGACATTCAGGAAGATTCCTCGATCTACTACGACAAGGTCATCCGCCGCGGTTTCTCCGAGGAGAAGGCGGTCGCCATCTATGCTCTGTCGAATCAGGGCTGGTTCTCGGGCAAATATCAGCGTGAATCGATGGCCAACGGTTTGGGCCAGCAGGCCCCCGGCGTCGACAACCTGATCTTCGCCATGTTCGGCGATATCGCCAACGAGGATTCGATCCTTTCGTTCGCTCCCTACTGCGTCAAACAGGGCGGGAACGAGATCATCAAGATGAACATCCCGGTCAATACCTACTACCGCTTCAACGGCGAAGCGCCCTTCTACGCTCCCTCCACCGCTCCCGAAGATGCGGGCAACCCGTGGAAGGAAGCGCTCGCTCAGGATCTTCCGAAGAACCTCTGCGCCGGTGCGGTCGATTCCGAGGATCCGGGCGCGATCTTCGAGCCGGTCCATGCCGGGTGGGTCTACTTCGACAAGCTGTCGCCGCTCTACTGGGGCATCGGCAATGTCATGAACGCCTCGGCCGACACGAGCGTTCTTCTGAAGTTCGGTTCCTTCACCTACGGCACCTATCGTACCGATGTCCGTCCGACCGATATCGACGAGATCGAGGTCATCAACTCGGTCGGCAATATGTACTACCGCGCGAAGCTGCCCCAGAGCGATCTGTCCGCGATCGATCTGGCCGACCTTTCGTGGTGGAAACAGCGCAAGGCGGCCGGTGCCACCGACGCCGAAGCGCTCTGTGACTGGGCGACCGCTCCGGAGTTCGATCAGGCCGGTGCGCTCATCACCATCAAGGCCTGCGCGACCGACGGCGGCGGCGACTTCGTGTTGAAGTATGCCACCAAGGAGGCCTTCAAGGCGTACCTTGAGGATACCTACGCCCGTTACTCGCCCGCCTACCGGCTGGTCAGAACCCTCAGCAAGCTCAGCGGTCAGAGTGCCGGCGGTGCGGTCCAGTCCGATCCGTCGAACTACAAGGTCTCCGTCATCGAGACGACCCTTGATCAGATGAATACCTTCGTCGCCGATCAGTTCGGAACCGCGCTGATGTATGCGTACTTCATCTAATCTCACGCTCAGTTCATTCGCGATAGGGGGGGCCTTCGGGCCCTCCCTTTCTTTTTTACTTCTCCTCACATTTCTTTTCACTCCCGCGCTCCTTCCGGCAGAGATGCTTCTGCGCGGCGGCACTCCGCTGGCCGTTACTTTTACCGGCGGCGGCGTTATCCGAGAAGGTGTGTTCCTGCCCGCCTTGCGGGTGCCGGGGCTATCGTACGATCTCTTCCTGGGGCGCGACATCTTCGTCTCTTTCGAGGAATCGACCGTTAGAACCGCCTTGACGACGATACGGGGATGGGCCGATGTCGTCGCGATCGCTCCGATAGCGCGAACCCGTCAGGTCTACCGCATACGGACGCGCATCCCTTCAATGGCCCTCGCCGAACGGCTTGCCGGCGAACCCGGCGTGCGCTGGGTCGAATCCGATCTCTACCGGCCGGTGCAGTGGAAGGGATATCGCCCCGATGACCCGCTGTTCCCGAATCAGTGGCATCTTGAGAATACCGGGCAGACCGGTATCGCGGGAGAGGATGCGCAGGTCGCGACGGCGTGGGAGTATCTCATCGGCCGCGGGCTGGAACCGGGCGTGGGGGTCAAGGTCGGCATCATTGACGATGGTTTCGATCTCGCGCACGGCGATCTGTCGGGGGCCTTTCTTCAGGGCATCGATCTGTTCGACGGCGACACGGTGCCGATGATCGGCGAGGATGACCTGCACGGGACCGCGGTGACCGGCGTTCTGGCGGCGCGGTGGAATAACGACATCGGGGTCGCCGGCGCCTGCCCGGGATGTCTCATCGTGCCGGTGCGGGTAAGTTCCGATCTCATCAACGGCACCACCGAAATAGATGCCTTCAACTATCTGCTGGACCGCGGCGTCGATGTCATCTCGAACAGCTGGGGGCCGGTCGACCACGGCGGGCCGCTCGACATGAGCGCGCCGCTCAAGGAGATCGTCGAGTATGCGGCGACCAAGGAGCGGAACGGCAAAGGGATCGTCATCCTGTTCGCCGCCGGCAACGGAAATGAGGATATCTCCGATCCCGCCACGCTCGACGGCTTTGCGGCCAACCCGTGGGTCATGGCGGTCGGCGCGGTCAATGCGAGCGGCGTGAAGACGCTTTACAGCGATTTCGGGAAAGACCTCGACATCGTTGCCCCGAGCTGCGATATCGATCTGGAGGATTACGACGATCCGTTCGATATGGAGAAGTTGCGCGACGGCATCTGGACGATCGACAATACCGGGTTCGACGGATATTCTGCGGGCGACTACACGCCGGGGTTCTGCGGCACTTCAAGCGCGACGCCGCTGGCCGCCGGTATCGTTGGTCTGCTGCTGGCCGCCGATCCCGAACTCACCCGCGACGAGGTACATGCCATCATCACCGGTACCGCCGACAAGGTGAGTCCGGGCGATGCGCGGTACGACGGGAGCGGATTCAGTTTGCGTTACGGTTACGGGCGTATCAATGCGCTCGCCGCGGTGACGGCCGCCTGCGCCGACGGTTGTGCGGGGGCGGCGCCGGTGGATGAGGACCCCGTGGCGCCGGTCGACCCGGAGGTTGACTTCGTCGAGAATATGAATACAGTGACCGATACCGATGTCCCGCTGGTGCCGTCGGCACCCGCTGAAACGGGATGCGCACTGACCGGGCCGCTCTATTGAACGGGAGGATGCAATGAGTTTTTTCGCCGCTATCTGGGATGCCTTGAAACCACAGCGCCGCATCATGCCGGTCGAACTGAATGTGGATAACTTCAACGCGTCGATACAGAACTCGCCGGTGCCGGTGCTGGTCGATTTCTATTCGCTGACCTGCATGCCGTGTCGCCAAATGGCCAAGACGGTCATCAAGTTCGCGACCGATCATCAGGGACGGATCCGGGTGGGAGCATTCAACACCGAGCAGGACAAGCAGGGGAAGATACTCCCGGGGCTGAAGGTGCGGGCGGTCCCGACGCTGATATTCTTCAACAAGGGGAAGCCGGTCGAGACCTTCGTCGGCATCGTGGGATATCTCAAGTTGGCCGAGGCTTTTGAGAAGATAGAGAAAGGGAACGGTTAGGTATCAGTCGAACGAGACCTTCACCGTATCGCCGGGCCTGACGCCCGCTCCTTCCGGCCAGTTCACCTCCAACGCATAACGGACCGGTTTTCCGCTGGGCAGTGTGAGTTCCGAACCGGGTTCTCCTTTTTTCACCGATACGACCCGCATATCGTCGCCGATATAGATTATCGCGAGCGGCATGGTGGTATGGTGCATCCAGAAAAAGCGTTCCTGCAGGTCTTCGAATATGAACAGCAGTGCGCGTTCTTTCGGCAGGGCGGGGCACTCCATGAGCCCTTTGCGGTGGAGCGGGGTGGTGTCGGCGATGCCGGCACGGAACGACAGGGTGCTTCCGCCGGTCGTCTTGAGGGTGACGGTCGCCTTCTCCTTGTAGCCGCAGAACGGCTCAGCGGCCGAAATGGTCCCACACAGGCAGGCGAGCAGGGTCAACAGGCACGCCGTTGTCGCGGATCGTAAGCGCATCGGTTCTCCGTTCAGTGACCAGACCTATCTCATGCCATCCCGGCATCGCGCCGGGGGCGGTAGCTATCAGGAAAAATTCCTCGCCGCCGGTGAGCAGCAGGTCGGTAAGCGGTAGGCCCAGTTCGCGGGCCGTCCGGGCGACCGCCGGGTGGACCGGTATCCGCTCGACCGCCAGTTCCATCGAGACGCCGCTTGCATGGGCAAGAAGGGTAAGCTCCGAGACGAGCGAATCGCTCAGGTCTATCGCGGCGTTCGGAGTGCCGGTGAGCGGCGCATGGGTGAAGGGATCCGGATAGAGGAACCGCTGTTTCGCCGCGTTATCGTCGTTCATTCCGCGTTGCAGGCGAAGCAGTCCCGCCTTCGATAGTCCCGGTTCGCCGGCGACATATATCCGGTCGCCGGGGCGGGCGCCGGAACGGAGGAGCGGTTGGGCGGGCGGCGTGCCGAACATCGTCGCGCCGATGAAAAAGGCGGTGCCGCCGGTCGTATCGCCGCCGATGCAGACGATCCCATAGGTCTGTGCGAAGCGGGTTATGCCGGCGATGATGCCGCGTGCCGTATCCTGCCTGTCGGCGGGGAAGGCGAGATTGAGCGTGAAGTGGGTCGGCCGCGATCCCATGGCGAGAATGTCGCTCGCGTTGGCCGCCATGAGCCGCCAGCCGACGGCGTCGGGCGGCATGAAGGAGAGATCGAAATGGATACCTTCGGCCATGTGGTCGGTGGTGACGAGCAGTCCCTTGTCGCGCCAGATAGCGCAGTCGTCGCCGATGAAGGGATGCGATGGGTCGTCGAGCGGCATGAGTTCACGGATGATGGCCCATTCGCGGTTGTCGAGCATGGGTCAACGCTTGAAGAGTTTCTTGAAGACCTCGCGGTAATCGGAGACGAACGAGACCCCGATGCCGTCGCGTATCTCAGCGGGAATGCTGTCGTAGAGCGGCTTGTTCTCCTGTGGCACGATAACGGCGGTGAGGCCGTTGCGCCGGGCCGCCAGCATCTTTTCCTTCAGGCCGCCGATGGGGAGCACCTTGCCGGTCAGGCTTATCTCGCCGGTCATGCCGATGGCCGGATTGACCGTCTTTTTGAGGAAGAGCGACAGGAGGGCGGTCGTTATCGTGATACCGGCCGAGGGGCCATCCTTGGGCACCGCGCCCGCCGGGAAGTGGATGTGAATATCCTGCTTTTCGAGCGAAAAATCCTTGGGCAGGCCGAATTCGGCGCGGTTGCTCTTGATGTAGGACAGCGCGATGCGGGCCGATTCCTTCATCACATCGCCGAGATGACCGGTGAGGATGAGCTGGCCGGTTCCTTCCATGCCGTTGACCTCGATCTTGAGCGTCGTGCCGCCGTGCATCGTCCACGCAAGGCCGGTGACCACGCCGATGCGCTCCTCTTTCGTGAATTCCTCCTCGGAGAAAGGGGGAAGTTTGAGATATTTCTCGATGAGTTCGGGGGTGACCTTTTTGGTCATCTTCTTGCCGGCGGTCTTGAGGGTGATGCTTTTGCGGCAGAGACTGCCGATCTTGCGCTCCAATTCGCGGACCCCCGCCTCGCGGGTGTAGCGGCGGATGATGAAGAGCATCGACTCGTCGGAGAACTTGAGTTCGTCGGCCGTGAGGCCGTTGTTCTCGAGCTGGCGCGGGATGAGGTAGCGGTGCGCTATCTGTATCTTTTCCGGATCGGTGTAGCCCGACAGCGTGATCGTCTCCATCCGGTCCTTAAGCGGGGCGGGGATGGTCTCTTCCCAGTTCGCGGTGGCGATGAAGAAGACCTCGCTCAAATTGTAGGGAAGACCGAGGTAGTTGTCGGTAAAGGAGAAGTTCTGTTCCGGGTCGAGCACCTCGAGGAGCGCCGACGAGGGGTCGCCGCGCCAATCCTTGCCGACCTTGTCTATCTCGTCGAGCATGAAGACCGGGTTGACGGTGCCGCAGTTCTTGATCCCTTCGAGTATCTTGCC
>CAYPQK010000048.1:0-22911 GCA_964412895.1 uncultured Spirochaetales bacterium | reverse complement strand
AGTTGCTGAAAATGATAAAGAAAGATGCTGAACAGCATTTTCACTTTTCAAGCGATTACAAAGGAACTGGCGGGATAGGGCAAGTCACGATCTGTCAAATGGATAAGAAGCAGACACACAATATGCGGTTGATGGGAGGTGCGTTGGCGCCGGGCACGGAAATAGATGTATGAGGAAAACACATATTGTCTCTACATGTCGACAAACAAAAAATAGGTTAAGAAAATGGAAGAAAAGAAACCACCCAAGGTGTTTGTTTCTTATTCACACGATTCCTCTGACCATAAAAGATGGGTTGCTGATCTTGCAACATCTTTGCGAAAGGACGGAATTGATATCATTTTTGATCAATGGGATCTTTCTCTGGGTGATGACATCACACGCTTTATGGAAGAAGGCGTGGTGTCGTCAGATCGAGTTTTGCTGATTTGCACAGAGAATTATGTTCAAAAAGCAGATGCTGGGATAGGTGGTGTTGCTTATGAACGCATGATCGTAACAGCAGAGCTTGTAAACAATTTGGGCACTCCAAAGTTCATTCCAGTGGTTCGACAAAATGGAGAGAAACCAATTCTTCCAAAGTTTATGGGAGCACGCTTTTTTGTAAATCTTAGTGCACAGGAAAGACACAAAGAACAATATGAAAATCTACTTCGCGAACTGCACAAAGAGCCTGCTATAAAAAAACCGCCCATCGGAAAAAATCCTTTTTCAGCCCAACACATTGCCGTTGCACCATCAGCAAATCTCCCCACATTCATGCCACTCAATCAATCTCTGGTTGCAAATAAAAATGTAACCGAACTATATGACACTGCTCTTGAAATTGCACGGCAAGGTGATTTGATTGCATGGCGTCGTATGATAAAAGAAATTAAATTAACAACCCCATTTTCACTTCAAGATTGGCGCAAGAAACGAAACCTTGACGAAGCGAGAGCAAAAAATGAGGCCCCATCAATTTTAAATGAAGCAGTGGAGTTATATGCCCCATTATTTGCAGTTGCTTTGGCTGGGATTCAATCGGGTCAAGAGAAATTCCGAGACCAACGATCTCTGATGGATGAGTTGCTGAACCCCAGTGGTTGGCAAAAGAATGGATGTACAAGCGTTGTGGAAATACCCCGAGGACTTATCTTCGTTTATCAGGCTTTATGCGGGGCTACCTTTCTAGACACCGATCAACTTAGTTTAGTGATTCAGCTTGCTCAAACAAGAGTTTCCAATTGGTATGGGCAACCCATATTACCACTTATTGAATCGCCAGAGCTTGTAGGCTGGCCTGCTTCATTAGAGGATTCTTGTTTAATGGCTTGGAATTTTTTGGTATCATTAACAGAAAAACAACCATGGCTATCCCATATCTTTGGCTCTGACGAAGATTATCGTATTGCGCTTTCGTCTTATTATATGGCATTGCACATCCATGAACTTGCTTGTAGAATTAGTAAAGGGAAGGGCAAGGTTGATTTGTCAAATAGAATCAGCTCCTTGTTGGTTCCCGTTTCTTTCCTTAATCATTCTAATGAATTGATAGCACAAAAGGCGTACCGTCTTTTACGGAGAAGCGGTCCTCAAATTCTATGGGAAAGCCAAGGAGTACCTATAGAAGAAATGAGAAAACATTGGCCTGATTGGATGAAAATAACAGGGGCATGGCTATATAGCGTGCATCAATCTTGGTTGCTTTCAACGCTGGCGCATGAAAAGTTCTTTGAAGAATATGATAATGTTTAGCAGATAAAAAAGACTATTTACATTTAGGATGCATCCATGAGAACCATCGTTGTCTACAAGTCGAAGACCGGATTCGTGCGGAAATATGCCGAATGGATCGCGTATGAACTCGGCGCCGACCTGTTCGACGCATCGGAAGTTTCCGCCGACAAACTCGCCGAGTACGACGCCATCGTCTACGGCGGCGGCCTCTACGCCGTCGGCATCAACGGCGTCGCCCTGATAAAAAAGAACCTCGGCCGAATCGCCGGGAAGAAGATCGCCGTCTTCGGCACCGGCGCCTCGACCGCGAGCGACAAAGTCTTCACCGAAGTGCGCGACAAGAACTTCACCGCCGAAGAACTGAAGGTCATCCGCTTCTTCTACCTGCGCGGCGGCTTCGACTTCACCCGCCTGCCGTGGTACCTGAAACCGCCGATGGCCATCATGCGCTGGGGACTCAAGCAGAAGAAGGAGCGCAATGCCGAAGAGCAGGGGCTGCTCGACTCCTTCGACGCGCCGGTCGACTTCACCGATAAAGAGAATATCCGGGAACTCGTCGCATATATTCGGGCGTGATCATCCCCTTGTCAAGGGGGATTGAGGGGGTTTTGTCCCCTCACGACGCGAGAAAACCCACCCTGCCCTCCCTTGACAGGGCGGGAGTATCGTCATTCCTCAAACAGCGGCGTCGAGAGATACCGTTCGCCGGTATCACAGATGACGGTGACGATGAGTTTGCCTTTGTTCTCGGGCCGCATGGCGAGGGTGCGCGCCGCCCAGAGGTTGGCGCCCGAACTGATGCCGCAGAAGATCCCTTCTTCCTTCGCCGCCTTGCGCGCTTCGGCAAAAGCGTTATCGGCGGGTGCGAGGAGTATCTCGTCGATGACACTGCGGTTGAGCACCGCCGGAACGAAGCCGGCGCCGATCCCCTGAATTTTGTGCGGACCCTTCGTGCCGCCCGAAAGGACCGGGCTGTCGGCCGGTTCGACCGCGACGATGCGGACCGCCGGTTTCCGCTCTTTCAGTACCTCGCCGACGCCGGTGACGGTGCCGCCGGTGCCGACCCCCGCAACGAAGATGTCAACCTTGCCGTCGGTGTCGCGCCAGATCTCCTCGGCGGTCGTCCTGCGGTGGAACGCCGGATTGGCCGGGTTCTCGAACTGCTGGAGTATCACCGCGCCGGGTGTCTCTTTCTGTAACGCCACCGCTTTGGCTATCGCGCCGCCCATCCCCTCGGGCCCGGGGGTGAGGACCAGTTGCGCGCCGAGCGCCTTCAAAAGTTTCCGCCGTTCTATCGACATCGTTTCGGGCATCGTGAGGATGAGTTTGTAGCCCTTCACCGCCGCGACCAGCGCGAGCCCGACGCCGGTGTTGCCGCTGGTCGGTTCGATGAGCGTCGCTCCCGGTTTGATGGTCCCCGCCTTTTCGGCCGCCTCGATCATCCCGAGCGCGATGCGATCCTTGACCGAATGCATCGGGTTCATGTACTCCAGTTTCGCGCAGACGGCCGCCCCGGTCTCGACGCTCATCTGGTTCAGTTTCACAAGCGGCGTTTCGCCGATAAGTTCAAGCACATTCTGATGAATAGGCATCGTTATCCTCCTCCCACAATGGTCAATATGTCGATGGTGTCGTTTTCGGCAAGCGGTGTCGAGGACCACTCATTTTTTCGGACGACCGCGCCGTTGCGGGAAACGGCGAGGAACTGCGCCTCGTCGATCTTCATCCCGGCGAGCAGTTCGGCCACCGTCGCCGCCGCGACCCGCTGTTCCGTCCCGTTCACCGTGATACGCATGGCGTTCCCCAAAAAAGGTTGACGGAGTCCATTTTCACGGATATGTTTGAAAAATCAATGTTTCGAGGAGGCTTCGATGATCTTTGTGCGCAATGTGCCGGGAATGACCGAGCTCCTGAAACGGGCCACCGTCGGTGTCGCCGGGTGCGGCGGACTCGGCTCGAACGCCGCGATGCTGCTCACCCGCGCCGGTATCGGCCGTCTGGTGCTCGTCGATTTCGACAAGGTCGAAGAATCGAACCTCAACCGCCAGCACTTCTTCCACAGCGATATCGGGACGCCGAAAGTGAGCGCGCTCGCCGCCCACCTGCGGGCCATCAACCCCGCCATCCGGCTCGACCTGCACGAAACGATGCTCTCCCGCGAAACGGCGGCGGCGACCTTCGCCGAATGCGATATCCTCATCGAGGCGTTCGACCGGGCCGAGGCGAAGGAATGGCTCATCGAGGCATGGTGCGCCGTCCATTCCGACCGGCCGATCATCGGCGCGAGCGGCATCGGCGGCTACGGCCGTAGCGAGATGATGGCGGTGCGACAGGCGGGGAACATCCACATGGTGGGCGACGGGATATCGGACATGGTGATGGGACTCTGTGCGGCGCGGGTGATGCTCGCCGCGGCGCTACAGGCGAATAAAGCGATAGAGTTGCTGATGCAGAAAAGCGAGGGACGGCCATGATACTTGTCAACAACCGCGACAAACTCGACTGGCGCGCCGGTATGACGGTGCGCGATGTCCTCTCGACGATGGGCTACTCCTATAAACTCATCACCGTGACGGTCAACGGGACGCTCGTCCCGAAAGAGGAACACGATACCTTCGCCGTTCCCGACGGCGCCGAGGTGACGGTGTTCCATCTGTCGCACGGCGGCTGATATGCTGACGGCGATAACCGGGAAAGCACTGCGGCGCATGGCCATTTCGCGTGACGAGGCGCGGGAATTCCTTTCCCTGCCGAAAAGCGCGTTTCCCGACATTTTGCAGGCGGCATCGCGGGTGCGGCGCCATTTCAAGGGCGACACGGCGGTCCTCTGTTCCATCATCAACGCGAAGAGCGGCAAGTGTTCCGAGAACTGCATCTTCTGCGCCCAGTCAGCGCACCATAAAACGGCGGTCGAGGAGTGGGCGCTCAGGAGCGACACGGAAATAACGGCGGTGGCCCGCACCGATGCGCCGTACGCAACGCTCTTCGGCATCGTCACCTCGGGGCGTGCGCTCGACAAAAAGGAACTCGCGGCGGTCGAGAAGACGATAGCCGGGTTTGCCGCCGAGAAGATACCGCAGAAACCGTGCGCGTCGCTCGGCATCCTGTCGGCGGCCGAGTTGAGATCGCTCAAGGCGGCGGGGCTTCGGCGCTATCACCACAACCTCGAGGTGTCACGCAACTTCTTCCCGCAGCTTTGCACCACCCACACCTATGACGAACGGGTCGCGACGGTCCGCGCGGCGCAGGAGGCGGGGCTTGAGACCTGCGTCGGCGGCATCTTCGGCGTCGGCGAATCGGTGGAAGATAGAATAGACCTCCTCTTCGAGATACGCGACATCGCCCCCGATTCGGTGCCGCTCAACTTCCTCGTCCCGATAGCGGGGACGCCGGTGGGTCATCTGCCGCCGTTCGATCTGTTCGAAGCGGTGAAGCTGATCGCCCTCGCCCGTTTCATCCTGCCCGACAAGGACATCAAGGTCGGCGGCGGCCGCATAGAAGTGTTCGGCGATTCGCAGGCGCTCGTCTTTCTTGCCGGAGCCAACTCGATCATCACCGGTGACCTTCTCACCGTCAAAGGACGCAAGTCCGCTGACGATATCAAACTCCTCGCCGATCTCGGGCTCACCGCAAGATAAATCCCGTCAAGGCCCCTTTGACAAGGGGCCGGAAGGACTGGGCCGATTACCATCGTCCCCCTTGTCAAAGGGGGATGGAAGGGGGATTTTACATTCATTGAATGGTGTGCTATACTGCCTTTCCACTGGTGACGGAGAGCCGCGATGACCGAACATGCCGTACAGATAGTTCTTCCCGGCGGGGTGACCGAAGAGGCGACCCTGTCGAACGATGCCGTTCTCAAGACCGTTGCCGACCGTTATGCCGATCGCTACGATTTCCCGATACTCGGTGCGGTCTGCGACAACCGGTTGATACCGCTGGAGGCGAAGCTCAATTCCTGCGGCCGCATCGAGTTCCTGACGATACGCGACCGCGACGGACGGCTTATCTTTCTCCGGTCGCTGCTGTTCATCCTCGTCAAGGCATCGAAGGAGATGTTCTCCCACGCGAAACTTCACATCGAATACGGTATCGGCAACGGACTCTACTGCTATTTCGAGGGACTCGAATGGATACGGCTCGAAGAGGTCGATGCGCTGGAGAAGCGGATGCGCGAGATCATCGCGCAGGATATCCGATTTATCCACAAACAGATGCCGACCGCCGAAGCGGTAGCGCTCTTCAAAGAGGCCAGCATGCTCGATAAGGTGCGGCTCCTCTCGACCCGCGCCGACGCCCTTTCATCGGTCTACTGGCTTGAAAACACTATCGACTATTTCTACGGCCACCTCGCCTATTCGACCGGCGCGGTCCACGATTTCCGGCTCCAATATTACAACCGCGGTATCGTGCTGCTGCTTCCCGATCCGAACGATCCGACGCGGCTCGAGGCCTTCAAGGATCAGCCGAAGTTCTTCAACATCATCACCGAGAACAAGAAGTGGCTCGACATCCTCGATCTCGACAACTGCGGCCAGCTCAATGAGGCGGTGCGCCGCGGCCGGACCAAAGAGGTGATACTGGTGGCCGAATCGCTTCACGAGAAGAAGCTCGCCTTCATCGCCGACGAGATGCATCGCCGCCGCGAGACGGTGCGGATCATCTCTATCGCCGGACCCAGTTCGTCGGGGAAGACCACGACCGCCAACCGGCTCGCGGTACAGCTGCGCGTGAACGGCTTCCGGCCGCTGCTCATCAGCCTCGATAACTACTTCATAGACCGCGACCGGACGCCGAAGGACGAGAGCGGCAAGCACGATTTCGAGGGGCTCGACGCGATCGATGTGGCGCTCTTCAACGAGCAGTTGACGCGGCTTCTCACGGGGAAGGGGACCAACCTCCAGCGCTACGATTTTCTCACCGGCAGAAGCACGCGCGGCGATACGAAATACCGCCTTCCCAAGAACGGCGTCATCATTGTCGAGGGTATCCACGGCCTCAATCCGAAGCTCTACACCGATCTTTCCTACGATTTCATCTATAAGGTGTATGTGTCGGCGCTCGCCAATCTCAACCTCGATCACCACAACCGCATCCCGACCACCGACTGCCGGCTCCTCCGCCGCATCGTCCGCGACGCGCAGACCCGCGGTCACGACGCCATGGCGACGATAGACCGGTGGCCGTCGGTGCGGCGCGGCGAGGAGCGCAACATCTTTCCGTATCAGGAGCGGGCCGACATCATGTTCAATTCGTCGCTCGTCTACGAACTGTCGGTCCTGCGCAAGTACGCCGATCCGCTTCTTAAGCAGATACCGGCCGACCGGCGCGAATATCTTGAGGCGCGGCGGCTTCTTAAGTTCCTCTCCTACTTTGAACCGATCGACGAGACCTTCATCCCGTTCAATTCAATCCTGCGCGAATTCATCGGCGGCTCGGCGTTCGACTACTGAACTTTATCCTCTATAATTTTGACATAGCCATCCCTTTGTTCTAGTATTCACCGGCATTCATCGTGGGACACCGATGCAGATTTTTCCGTTTCACACCGACAGCGCCGAGGCCATCGGCATCATGGAACGGTACGGGGTATCACATACCGGCGTTGAACTGATGAGCGACCGGTTCGCGGAGCGTTCTTTCATCGTCAAGGGGCTTTCGAGCCCCGGCGCCAACGCCTTGAAACAGCATCTCCTGTCGCTCGGCGGCGAGGCGGCGCTCCCGAAGCACGCGATCACCGGCGGTGCGGAAAAATGCGACCTCATCTTTTCCCTGCGCGCCGACCGCTATCCCGCCCTCATCGAACGACTTCGGATGCAGTGTTTCCACCTGCCCGAATTGGCCGATGCCCTTGAAAAATTCCGTGCGGCACAGGGGCCGTGGTACGACTTCCGGCACGACCGCATCCCGGGCGACCGTCCCGCGGTCATGGCGATACTCAATGTGACCCCCGACAGTTTCAGCGACGGCGGCCGTTACGCGACGGCCGACGCGGCGGTCCTGCGGGCTGACGAGCTTATTGCACAAGGGGCCGATATCATCGACATCGGCGGTGAATCGACCCGTCCCGGCGCATCTCCGGTCGACGCGGCCGGGGAGACGCGGCGCGTCGTCCCGGTCATCACCCGCATCCGTTCGGTGCATAAAAAGGCGGTCATCTCGATAGACACGACCAAGGCGGCGGTCGCGGCATCTGCGCTCGATGCGGGGGCCGACATCGTCAATGACATCTCGGCGCTCAATGACCCTGCGATGGGCCGTGTCGTTGCCGGAGCGCAGGTGCCGCTGGTGCTCATGCATATGCAGGGAACTCCGCGCACCATGCAGGACGATCCGCGCTACGACGATCTCTTCGCCGATATAAATGGTTACTTCGACGCCGTGATACTCCGGGCGCTTGAGGCCGGGGTGAAGCGCGAACGGCTCATACTCGACCCCGGGTTCGGTTTCGGCAAGAGCGCAGCGCACAATCTGACACTGCTTAAACATCTTGAAGCCTTCGCGATGCACCGTCTGCCGCTCCTCGCCGGGCTGTCACGCAAATCGTTCATCGGCGCCGCCACCGGCCGGAAAGATACCGGCGACCGGCTCGCCGGAACGCTTGCGGCACAGTCGCTCGCCCTGTCCAAAGGGGCGGCGATCCTGCGGGTCCACGATGTCGCCGCGGCCCGCGATCTTACCCTCATGCACCGCGCGGTGCGGGAGGCGAAATGCTGCTGAACCATCTCATGACGGTCCTCGATTCGATCTGGGGCGGCAATCCCTTTGCCCTCGTCGTGTCGGTGGTCGATCTGCTGCTCGTCTGGTTCTTCGTCTACAAGTTCCTGATGCTCATCAAGGGGACCCGTTCGATGCGCATCCTCGCCGGCTTCTTCATGCTGCTCGCCCTCTATTTCGTCGGCAAGCTCATCGGCATGAAGGCGATGGTGTGGCTGCTGGGCGGCGTGTTCGAGTACTTCATACTCATCGTCGTGGTCATATTCCGCGAAGAGATACGCAACATCCTCTCGAGTTTCGAGTTCATGCGGATGCTCGCCGGCGAAGGGGGCACCTACGAGAGCATCGTCATGGCCGACGAACTCGCCGAAGCGCTCGCCCACATGGCGCAGATCCGCGACGGGGCGCTCATCATCGTCGCGCAGAAGGGCGATCCCGAACCGTTCGTCACCGGCGGCGTGCCGATAGACGCCGAGGTCAAAAAGGAACTCCTTATCTCGATATTCCGCAAGAATTCGCCGCTCCACGACGGCGCGGTCATCATCAAGGACGGCCGCATCGCGCTGGCGAGCGTCGTTCTGCCCCTTTCCACCAACCCCGAGATAGACGCCAATTTCGGCACCCGCCACCGTGCCGCCTACGGCATATCGGAGCGCGTCGACGCGCTGGTGTTCGTCGTCTCCGAGGAGCGCGGCCAGATATCGATGCTCAAGGAGGGGCGCGTCACCCGCAACATGACCAAGGAGATGATAAAGCGGGTGCTCACCAAGCACCTCGCGCAGGATTAGCCATGAAAACGATACGCGAATTCTTCACCGTCAACGGCCGCGAGAAAGTGCTGGCGCTGTTGGCCACCCTCGCCATCTGGGTCGGCGTCATCGCGAGCCGCGAGGAACCGATAAACTTCGCCGTGAAGGTCCGTTTCGACACCGGACCCGACCGCGTGGTGACCACTCCGCATCCGGTGGAGATGATACACATTCAGGCGAAGGGGAGCGTCTTTGCCGCGGCGCAGGTGCGCGACGAGGATCTCGAGGTGGTCATCGACGCCCGCCGCCGCGATCCGGGCCGGGCCGTCTACTTCCTCGACGAGCGCGAGATACCGCTGTCGCGCTACCTCAAGATAGAGCAGATACTGCCGCGCGAGGTGATATTCACCGTATCGAAGAAGGCGGACCGGACGGTGGCGGTCGATCCGACGCTCGACGGCCAGCCGAAAAAGGGTTTCCGGATAGCGGCGGTCAAAAGCCAGCCGGCGACCGTCACCGTGACCGGCCCCGAGGAGATCGTCGCGGCGCTCGAATCGGTGCCGACCGAACGGATAGATCTGACCGACATCGCCGCCACCTTCACCCGCACCGTTCAGGTATCGTCGGGTCAGCCGGGCGTTGCTCCGGCGGGGGAGGAGGGAAAGGTCTCGGTCACCGTCGCCATCGAACGCGACATCCGTGAGATGACCCTGCCGCGCGTGCCGCTGTATGTCGACGGCGAACTGCCCGCCGAGATCGATCCCGCCTATGTCGTGGTTCGCGTGAAAGGTCCCGTCGAGAGCATAGAAAAGGTGGCCGCCGACGGGCTCAAGGCGTTCGTGCAGAGCCTTCCGGCGCGGCTCTATGTGGTCGACCGCTACTACTTCAAGGATATGCCCCCCGGCATAGAGATACTCGAAATGGAAAAGGTCAAACAGTTAACGGTACGCAGGAAGAACCCATGACACGCAAACTTTTCGGTACCGACGGCGTGCGCGGTAAGGCCAACGCCTTCCCGGTGACGGTCGATAACGCCCTCATTCTCGGCCGTACCGTGGTCCGCTGTTTCCAGCGGACAAGCCCCATCCGCGAAGGAAAACACCGCATCGTCGTCGGCAAGGATACCCGCCTTTCCTCCTACATGCTCGAAGCGGCCATGGCGGCCGGCATCTGTTCGGCGGGCGCCGACGCGATACTGCTCGGGCCGCTCCCGACCCCCGGCATCAGCTTCATCACCCGTTCGATGCGGGCCGACGCGGGTGTCGTTATCTCGGCCAGCCACAATCCCTACTTCGACAACGGCATCAAGTTCTTCACCAAGGACGGCACCAAGCTCACCGACGAGGCGGAACTTGAGATAGAGACGGCTTTTCATAAAGATACGGTCGAGAATCTTCCGACCGGCAAAGGGACGGGGAAGATATACCGCGTCAACGATGCGCAGGGGCGCTATGTCGAATTCCTCAAGGCCAGTTTCCCGCGCGACCTCACGCTCGACGGCATGCAGATATCGCTCGACTGCGCCAATGGCGCCGCCTACCTCGTTGCTCCGACCATCTTTTCGGAACTCGGCGCGGCGCTGAAGGTCTATGCCAAGACACCCAACGGAGAGAACATCAACGACAACTGCGGCGCGCTCTATCCCGAAAATGTTGCCGGGAAAGTGGTCAATGACGGCGCCGACATCGGCATATCGCTTGACGGCGACGGCGACCGCGTCATCCTCGTCGACGAAAAAGGGGAGATCGTGGACGGCGACCGGATCATCGGCGCGGCGGCGCTCTACCTCAAGGAGCAGGGGAAACTGGTGAACGACTGCGTGGTCACCACCATCATGACCAATGTCGGGCTTGAACTCTATCTCAAGGACAAAGGGATCGCGATGTCGCGGACCGGCGTGGGCGACCGCTATGTTTCCGAAGAGATGCAGCGGACCGGCGCCATCGTCGGCGGCGAGAACTCGGGGCACATCATCTTCAGCGAATTCAACCCGACGGGCGACGGCATCCTCACCGCGCTCCAGATACTCGCCATCATGCAGAGAAGCGGCCGGAAACTCTCCGAACTGGTCGCCGCGATACCGCTTTTCCCGCAGGTGATGAAAAAGCTCACCGTCGCGCAAAAGATACCGCTCAAGGATCTCCCGAGGACGACAAAGGCTATAGCCGACGGCGAGAAGAACATCGGCCGCGGCCGCGTGGTGGTCCGTTACTCCGGCACCGAACCGGTCCTGCGCGTCATGGCCGAGGGCGAGGACGAGGCGAAGTGCGCGGCGGTCGTCGCCGCCATCGTCGACACCGCGAAGAAAGAACTGGGATAGTTTTGGAGCAAAGATAGCTCTATCGTTTTTACTCTGCCTTGCGTTGCATGTTCGTCAGATAGGTACAATGCGCCGAAGTAGTCGAAAATATAGGCCGAAAAAGCCCGCGTGTATGGTATGGTCATAGGAAACCCCAAGTTCCGGCTTACGGAAAAAAAATGACATCACGGATGAAGCGGCTTCGTTTTTTCCGGCAGTTGATTTCCTATTTTTTTACTTGACGCAACGGCTCTGATGGCGGCCGATTTATCGATGGACTCTGTCTTTCCCGATAATATCGCCATTTCATAAAGCCGTACTATCGCCCCGGCAAACTCATCCGGCGTGAGTTCGACCGATTTCGAAATACGAGTTACTTCCAAAACTGCTTTTGTGAGTATTTCATGCGATGTGTCGGGGGTATTCACCGAATAAATCGCTACCTGTTCGCGAATCAGGTATGCCTCACCGCTGTTTTCGCGAGAATCTCCGGTAAAAATATAGTTAAAGTCAAAGGCCGGATAAAGCTGTTTGATCTTCAATGCCATTGGTGCCGTAAGCGCACGTCTGCCTTTTTCTATCGTGTAGTAATGTTGCCGGGTGATTCCGATACTGTCGGCAAAAGCTTCGGTTCCCATTCCGTGAAGAGTGGCAATACGGAATTCTCGCAACCGCTTGCCAACCGCCTTGTTAAACTCTAAGTCTGCCATCGATACCTCCGTTAATTCAACTTGATTGCGAAAATAATTCTTTTTGATTAAGAAGTTTTAGAAAACGCATAAAAAATCACAGTGAAAGAACACTTTTAGAGTCGATTATAAGTCAAAACATCCGATTTGCACTAAAGATAAATATTATTTAGCAATTAGGGCCTATTAGGAAGAGAATCAGCCAAGAAAGATTTATTTTCTTGTAATATCGAAATCAAACAGCATAATATGAAATCAGAAAGAGTTATTTGTTGCGTCAACTTGAGCATGCAACGCGGCGCGGCGAATATTTGAGAGACGCAGTAATGTTGGAATTTCGTCGACACGGTTGAGTGCGGGTTGCCGAGTAAGAACAAAAATTCCCCGCGCGGCATAGGAACGAACGATGAACGCACATGCAGATCGTCTTCGTGAAGTAGCCGGTAAATATAAAATTGGGCATCATGTTTTGTGCGCTGCCGCAGATGAGATCGAGCGTCTGTATGCCGAGCGTGATGAGGCGATACGGCAAGCCGAGGTCCATTTAAAGTCATACCGAGAAGAAAAACAAGAAAAAGAACGGTACAAAGTTGAGCGCGATGAGGCGATACGGCAGCTGGAGGAAAAGATAATTGAGGTTGCCAAGACAACAAAAAGCGCATGAACGGTGCGACTGCCGTTCGACTTGACACGCCCTTCTCATCATCGAATGCTTGCTTTTTTGCCGTGCTGCGATAGCATTCCCCCGCATATAGATTAGGGAGAGAGCCATGCATCAACATAAACTGGGCGTCAACATCGATCATGTCGCGACGTTGCGGCAGGCGCGCGGCACCAAGTATCCCGACCCGGTCTTCGCCGCCCTCATCGCCGAACAGGCGGGTGCCGCGAACATCACCCTTCACATCCGCGAGGACCGCCGTCACGCGCAGGAGCGCGACCTCGAACTGCTGAAAAAAAGCATTTCGATAAAGGTCAACCTCGAAATGGCGCCGACCGCCGATCTCAAGAATATCGCCCTGCATCACCACCCCGACTGCTGCACGCTCGTCCCCGAGAAGCGTCACGAGGTGACGACCGAAGGGGGGCTGGATCTCCTCGGCGGCGGCTACGCGGGACTCAAGAAGTATATCGGCGACCTGCATAAGGCGGGGATCGAGGTGAGTCTTTTCATCGATCCCGACGAACGGCAGGTGTCGGCGGCGTGCAAACTGGGGGCCGGCGCGGTCGAATTCAACAGCGGCCGCTATGCCGAAGCGGAGCACGAGGAGCAGGCGGGGGTCGAGGCGGAGAAGATCCGGCAGGCGACGGTATTCGCCCTGTCCAACGGGCTCAGGGCGCATGTCGGTCACGGCATCAACTATCACAATGTTCATCCGCTGGTCGAGCTGAAACTGCTTGAGGAGTTCAATATCGGTCACGCTATCGTGGCGCGCGCCGTGATGGTCGGCTTCGAACGGGCGGTCAGAGAGATGCTCGAACTTTTGAAGAGCGCACGATGATCCGCGGCGTCGGCATCGACATCGCGGTGATCGACCGGTTCCGCAAAGCCGATCCTGCGCTCCTTGACCGTATCCTCGCCCCCGCCGACCGCGACTACACCGGCAAGTTCGCCGACCCGTCGGCCCATATCGCCGGCTTCTGGGCGGCGAAAGAGGCGTTGGTCAAGGCGCTCGGCCGCACCGACATAGCCTTTAACCGGGTGGCCGTACTCCACGAACCGAACGGCCGCCCCTATTTCGACTACCGTCCCGACGAGGGGCGTCTGCATCTTTCCATATCCCATGAAAAGGAACACGCCGTCGCCGTCGTGATCTGGGAAGTGTAACGGCAGATGACCATGCCCTTCATCGGCGAGATCGCCGCACTGTTCACCGCCTGCTGCTGGGTCATATCGTCGCTTTCGTTCCAGACGGCGGGGCGCAAGGTCGGCTCTCTGCCGGTCAACATCATCCGCATCGTGCTCGGCTTTATCTTTCTTGCGGGCTACCTGACGATAGTGCACGGGGCGCCCATACCGCTCGACGCGACACCGCATGCATGGTTCTGGCTGTCGCTTTCGGGGGTGGCGGGGTTCCTTTTCGGCGACCTGCTGCTGTTCAAGGCGTTCGTTTTGGTCGGGGCGCGCACCTCGATGCTCGTGATGTCGTCGGTCCCGGTGCAGGCGGCGGTCATCGGCTATGTTCTGATGGATGAGACGCTCTCGCCGCTCGGTCTGACCGGCATGGCGGTCACGATAGCGGGCATCGCGCTGGTGGTGCTCAAAAAGAACGGCGACGAGGGTGATGGGTCGCCGCGCGACCAAAAGCGGGGCCTGCTTTATGCCTTCGGCGGCGCGTTCGGACAGGCGGTCGGCCTGATATTGTCGAAATACGGCATGGGCGACTTCGATCCCTTCGCCGCGACGCAGATACGGGTCATCACTGGCGTCGTGGGGTTCATCGCGCTGGTCAGCTACCTTGGCGCGTGGGGCCGGGTCATGACGGCGCTGCGCGATATCCGGTCGATGGGACTCATCACCAACGGCGCCTTCTTCGGCCCGTTCATCGGAGTGTCGCTGTCGTTGCTCGCGGTCCAGCATGCCCCGACCGGCATCGCCGCCACCATCATGTCAACCACCCCGGTACTCATCATCGCCCCTGCCGTTTTCCTATTCAAGGAAAAGGTCGGCCTGCGCGAGATGGCCGGCGCCCTCATCGCGGTGGGGGGCGTGGCGCTCCTGTTCCTGCGGTAGCGAAAAACTACTTGACAACAGCAAGTCTCTCCACTAGGCTCCGTTCAACGAGGTGGATAGAACATATTTTTTGGAGGTGCCGATGAGAAGGATCGCCGTGTTCATGCTTCTGACGATCGTGTGCTCGTCACTCTTCGCGGCAAAGATGTACCGCCGCGACGGGTCGTTCGTCGAATTCAAGAAGGATCCCGCGCTGACCGCCCGTTTTGTGAAGGCGGCCGATCTCGCGACGATCAAAGCTCCCGAACTGCTCTGGAAAAGCGATTCGCGCTATCTGGCGGTTGAAAAGAGCACCGTCAACCCGCTCCCGGTCTACCGTCTGAACGGTCAGCCCTGCATCATGAACGCGCAGATATTCTGGCGTGGCACACTTCCGGCTGCCGTGTTGGCCAAGAAGTACGGCCTGATGCTCACGGAGATATATGCGTCGACCGACCTTTACCGCTTCACCGTGAAAGGGGACGCCGCCCAGATCGCCCAGCGCATCGTCGAAGCGGGCGACGGCTTCGCCTTCCCTGACATGATCCGCCGTCAGGTCCTGCGGGCCGACCCGGTCATGCCGATACCGGACAAATACTATAAGGAAGGGTACCAGTGGGCGCTCAAGAACACCGGCACCGCCATCGGTCTGTCGAATCCCGAACTGCCGACGCTGGCCAACGCCGATATCCGCTTCGAGCAGGCGATGCAGTTCATCGTCGACCAGCTCGACGCATCGGCGCTTCCCGGCTTTGACGGCGCCACCAAGGTCGCCATCATGGATTCGGGCGTCGATCTGACCCACCCCGACCTCGTCAACAAACTCGAAGAGGGCTGGGACGCCGTCAACCATGAGGCGGGCGGCGACTACGGCACGATAGAAGCGGGCGATCCCTACGGCACCGCCGGCTATTCGCACGGCACCAACTGCGCCGGCGTCGCGGCGGCCGAGGGGAACCAGATCGGTACTACCGGCGTCTGCCCGTGGTGCGGCATCTACCCGGTCCAGTTCATGGAGGGCGGCGTCGGTTCCGCCAGCTCCGATCAGGGTTACATCGAATCCTACGAGAAATATGTCGCCGACGAGAAGATCGTGGCGGTCAACTGCTCCTTCGGCCCGATGGCCGGTATGGGGACCATTCCGATAACGGCCGCCGAGGAGGAGTCGCACCTCAACTTCCTGCAGAACGGCCGCGGCGGGCTGGGCGGCGCCATCCTCTACGCGTCGGGCAACGACGGCGTGGATACCAACTACATGGAACTGCACGGCTACGAATTCAAGTTCAAGCGCAACAATGTCGATGTGGTCGCGACGGTCCTGTCGGTCGGCGGCACGAGCGCATGGGACAACCGCGTTTCCTATTCGAACTACGGTCAGGAGATCGCCGTGGTCACCCCGACCCTCACCCAATCGCCGCTTCTGGGCATCGCCACCACCTATATCCAGACCTACGGCGATCTCGACGCCGACTACTCGAACCAGTTCTCCGGCACCTCGGCGGCGTCGCCCTTCGCGACCGGCGTCATGGGCGTCATCTTTTCGGTCAACCCGGCGCTTACCCTCGAAGAGGCGGTCACGATACTGCGGACCTCTTCCGACAAGATACATCCCGAGACCGGTTTCTGGGATACGACGGCCGATGTGCCCGCCGGCGAGGCCCACAGCCCGAAGTTCGGCTACGGCCGCGCCAACCTGTATAAGGCGGTGCGTCTGGCGGCGGGACTCGATATGTGCGATGCGGCCGATGTGACGGCTGAGACCGAGAACAACATCGACGACGACTGCGACGGCTGGGTCGACGAGGGGTTCGCCCCCGACCTGTCGACCGTCGGCGGCCCCTGCGTCGAGGCGGCCGACTGTGCCACCGCCGATCTCGCGGTCGAGAATGTGCAGTGCCTGACCGACCTGAACGGCACCGTGGTCGCGAGCGGCTACTGCGTCGCGCTCCCCAACAAGACCGACTGCCCCGACGGCACCCGCGCCCCGGGCGACGGCGGCTCCTACTGCTTCAAGGACTGCAACAAGGATAACGACTGCACCCGTGAAGGGTTCTACTGCACCGAAGAGAACCTCGGCTACTGTCAGGGCACCTGTCAGACCGACGAGGACTGCTCCGGCGACTCCTTCTGCGACGACGAAGGGCACTGCAAGCGCAATCCCTCCGAACCGGGCGGCGAATGCTCCAGCAACGAGGATTGCCTCTACGGCGGTTACTGCGTGACGCAGGTGCCGGGCGGCTTCTGCTTCGTCCAGTGTTCGGGCGGCATCGACGACTACTGCGGCGAGAACGGCGCCAAATGCGTCCATGTCTCGATACCGAGCATGGGCGAAATGGACATGTGCGTTCCGCCGTGTACGCAGGATTCCGAATGCCGCAGCATGGGCGGCGAACAGATGCGCTGTCATGAGCTCATCAGCGGCAAGGAGGATGTCTGCTACCGTCCCTGTACCGCCGACGAAGAGTGTTTCGACGAGAACGCCGAATGCAGCGACGGCACCTGCGTCCCCGTCGGCTCGGTGACCGACGACGACCTGACCGGCGACGAGGATGCGCTCACCGGCGACGAGATCGCGGGTACCGACGACACGACCGATACGGTGGTCGTTCCCGATACCGAGACGAAGAAAGAGAACGACGGCTGCGGCTGTTCGCTGGCTTATTAACCGAAGGATAGCGAAGCATCATGGAAGAAACCAGACAGCATAACTCGGGACGCGGCATCTGGGTGGCGGCGATACTGTTCGCCGCCGCCGGCGTCCTGTTCGCCGCCTTCTACTTCAACCTTTCGGCCGAGGACGAGTTGCTGCGCGCCGAACTGACGCAGGTGAAGCAGGAACAGCTCACGCTGATGGACGACTACAAGGCGGCGCTCGAGGAGAACCACAAACTCCTCACCATGAGCCTTTCGGAGCGCTATTTCGACTATCTCATCGAATTGCGCAACCGCATCGAGCAGACGGGCTACACGCCGACCGCCGAGGAGAAGAAGAAGGCGTTCGACCGCGCCGCCTTCATCGTCGAGAACATGTCGGCGCTCGAACTGCCCGCCGAAGAGGCGCGTCTGCGGCTCCAGTACATCGTCACTACCAAGCTGCTTTTAGAGAAACCGGTGGAACCCGCCGTCTCGACGGAAAAGACCTCAAAAAAATAATCTTTATTTCACCAGACCTTTTTGGCGTAGATACCGTTCGAGCGCCTTCATGCACCGCTCGTTCTGATCGGGAAGGCCGATGGAGATGCGGATCCAGTCGGGGAAGCCGTAGTTGCCGACCGGTCGGAGGATGATCCCCTCCTTGAGCACCGCCTGATAGCAGTCCACGCCGCCGGTGTTGCCGCCGCCGACATGGACGAGTATGAAATTCCCCTGTGTCTGGAGGAATTCGAGGCCGAGCCGCCGGAACTCGGCATAGAAGTAATCCTTGCCCTTTTTGTTGTTCTCGACGCCGCGCCGCACATACTCCTCGTCTTCGAGCGCCGCGATGCCCGCCACCTGCGCCAGTTCGTTGGTGTTGAACGGTTCGCGCACCTTGCGGTAGGTGTCGCCGATGTGCTGGGTCGTGATGCCGTAGCCGAGCCGCATGCCGCTCATGCCGAAAGCCTTCGAGAAGGTGCGGCAGACAATGAGGTTCTCGAAGTCCTTGCGGTAGTCCAGCGCGCTGGGGCAGTCGGGGGCGTCGACATATTCGCGGTAGGCCTCGTCGACGAGCACCACGCACCGTTCCGGCACATTGGACAGAAGGTTCTCGAATTCCTTCTTGGTGTAGTAGGTGCCGGTCGGGTTGTTCGGGTTGACCAGCGCCACCATCTTGGTCTTTTCGTTTATCCGTTCGATATAGCCGTCGATGTCGAAATGGTGATCCTTCCGCAACGGGACGAGGTTCACCGGGATGTTGGCCGCCTTCGCGATGAGTTCGTAGACCATGAACGCCTGCGCCGAGATGAGTATCTCCTCCTGCGAGGTCACCAGCGCGCGGATGAGGACATCGATCACCTCGTTGGAGCCGTTGCCGACGCAGACCTCTTCGATGGAGAGATGGTACTTGGCCAGATGTTTCATGATGGCGTGTTTGAGATAGTAGGCACTCCCGTCGGGATAGAGGTGGATGTACTTGAGATCCTCGGTGATCGCCTGCATCACCTTCGGGCTGGGGCCCAGCGGGTTCTCGTTCGATGCCATTTTAACGGTATCGTAGATGCCGAGTTCGCGCTCGACCTCCGATATCGGTTTGCCGGGACGGTAGGGAGCGATCTTCTCGATGTACTCGGCGACCTTTACTGTCATGGCGTTCCCTCGCTATTGCAGAATGGTGAAAAGTTCGTAGTACAACTCCAGCGCCTCCTTCGGACTCAGCCGGTCCGGGTGATGCGATGATATAATATCGCGCGCCTTTTGCAAAATTTCATTTTCGCGGGGGTCCCCCTTGGCCATCTCGGCGTGCAGCGCGAAGATGTCGAGCTGCATCGATCCTCCCTTGGCCAGACGCATCGTACGGTCGGCCCGTTCGAGTTCCCGCAGGGTCCCTTCGGCGCTCCGCACCACCTCACCCGGCATCCCGGCCATCTTCGCCACCTCGACGCCGAAACTGCGGGACGACCCCCCCTCGGCGAGTTGGTAGAGGAACTGTAACGAGTCGCGGTATTCCTTGACCGTCATGTGGTAGTTCTTCACGCCGGGGAATTCGTCGGCCAGTTCGGTCAGGATGTGGTAGTGGGTGGCGAACAGCACCGTCGCGCCGATCCGCTTGATGAGATGTTCGGCGATGGCGCGGGCGATGGAGATGCCGTCGTAGGTGCCGGTGCCGCGGCCGATCTCGTCGAGGATGACGAGGCTCCGTTTGGTGGCGTTGCGCAGGATGAAGGCGGTCTCCTTCATCTCCACCAGAAAGGTCGATTCGCCGCGCGAGAGGTTGTCGGAGGCGCCGACGCGGGTGAACAGCGCGTCGACGATGCCGATGCGCGCCTTTTTCGCCGGGACGAAGGCGCCGATCTGGGCAAGGAGCGTAATGAGTGCCACCTTGCGCATGAGGGTCGATTTACCGCCCATGTTGGGGCCGGTAATGATGTTGAGCCGTCCGGAGTCGCCGCCGATCGAAAGGGTCGCCGGGACATAGCGGCCGGGGCCGAGTATCTGTTCGACCACCGGAAGGCGGCCGTCGGTGATATCGATACCTTCCTCGTCGGTGATGAGCGGCCGTTCCCATCCTTTTTCACGGGCCAATTCGGCGAAGGCGGCGAAGTGGTCGCACCAGGCGACGAACCGGGCGATCGCCTGAACGGCCGTCTCGTGCATCGCGATCTCGCGGACCGTCGTTTCGAGTATCGCCAGCTCCTGTTCGGTCAGCCGTTCGCGGGCCGTGAGGATCGTCTCTTCGAGTTCTTTCAGCTCGGGGGTGAAGTACCGCTCGCCGTTGACGGTGGTCTGTTTGCGGATGTAGTGGGGCGGCACCTTCTCGGCGAACCGCTTGGTGACATCGAGATAGTAGCCGAAGACCTTCGTGTAGCCGAGTTTGAGGCTCGTGATGCCGGTCGCCTGTTTCTCGCGCTCCTCCAGTTCCAAGAGCATCCCTTTGGAATCGTGGACGATGCGGTGGAGCCGCGTTATCTCGGGGGCGTGGGCGGGGTCGATGAAGCTGCCGTCGCGCCAGTTAAGCGGCGCCTCCTCGATAAAGGTCCTGTCCCAGCGGTCGATGATATCGCCCGGCAGGATGTAGCCCGCCATGTAGGGGGCGAGCGCCGGGAGCCGGTCGCGGTGGGGGAGGAGCATCTCGCGCAGGGAAAGTGCGGAGGCGAGCGAGCGGCAAAGCCCCACGATGTCGCGCGGTCCGCCGCGCTTCACGAGTATCCGTGAGAGCGACCGTTCGATATCCTTTATCTCTTTCAGTTTCTCGCGCACCGTGCGGCGCAGGCTGTCGTCGGCGAAAAAGCACTCGACGGTATCGAGCCGCGCCTGTATCTCGACCCGGTCGCGCAGCGGCAGGAGGGCGACATTCCGCAGGAGCCGCCGTCCCATCACCGTGGCGGTGCGGTCGATCGCCCACAGCAGCGACCCCTGCCGGTTACCGCCGATGAGGGTCCGTTCCAGCTCGAGGTTCGCGATGGTGTTGGTGTCGAGCAGGGCGTGGGCGTCGCTGCGGCCCGGAAGCGGGTCGCGCAGCGGCGGGAACTTGCCGAAATAGAGCCGGTCGAGGTACCAGATGAGGAGCCGGAAGGCATCCTGAAGCCGCCGGTCGTCACGGGTATCGTCGGGGAGCCGGACCAGATAATCGGCCGCTTGCGCCGAGGGGACCCAGTCGCGCAGGTCCTCCGCGTCGGCCGTCTGCGCGGTCAGCTCCGGTATCTCCACCGGGACGATGATCTCGGCCGGGGCGATGGTGCGCACCATATCGGTGAGCCGCGCCGTTTCGACCGCGGCGTAGTAGACATCGCCGCAGGATACATCGCTCCAGACCAGCGCCGTCTGGCCGTGACCTTTGACCGCTGCCAGCAGGTAGTTCTGCCGCGTCTCGTCGAGCGTCGTCTCCTCGACCACCGTGCCGGGGGTAAAGACGCGGACTATCTGCCGCGCGATCATCTTCTTTTTTTTGTCGGGCTTTTCCATCTGCTCGCAGAGCGCCACCTTCTTCCCGGCGTCGAGCAGTTTGCGGATGTACCCTTCGGCGCTGTGGAACGGCACTCCGGCCATCGGGATCCCCGATCCCTTGTGGCGCGAAGTGAGGGTAAGACCCAGTATCTCGGAGGCGGTGACCGCATCCTCGAAGAACATCTCGTAGAAATCGCCCAGCCGGAAGAAGAGGAGCGCGTCGGGGTATTCGCGTTTGCAGGAGCGGTACTGCTCCATGACGGGGGTATCGAGGGCACTGGGGCGACTTGCTTCCATCGGGCTCCGGGGTGTAGAGACTCTTAACTCTCCGCACGCTAACAAAAAAACATACAAAAATCAAACGAAAAAGAGTATTGTCGTTCTATGAGACGGTTTCTTCTGGCATTACTGCTTCTTTTTTCCTTCACGGCGCACGCTGCCGACGATTTTCCGTTCGAGTCCGATCCGCTCCGCGACGGCCTCATTCTTGGTTCCGGCATCGCGCTCGAAGGGCTCTACTACTCGCTCCACTTCCAGTTCGATATCCCCGGCGGGAGCATCGGCGACCGATCGTCGGTCAACGGGCTCGACCGGATCGCTACCTACGGCTGGTCACCGAAAGCCGGTAGCGCCTCCGACATCATCACCTACACCATGCTCGGGGCGCCGGTCCTTTTCTATTTCGACAGCCGGGTGCAGGAGCATCCCGCCTACTTCCTTATTCTCTACCTTGAATCGGCGCTCATCAACGACGGGCTCAAAAATGTGGTCAAAGAGATCGTCCGGCGCGACCGGCCGTTCACCTACGGGAAGAAGGCGCCGCTCGCGAGCCGGACCAGCCGTGACGCCGAGCTGTCATTCTATTCGGGGCATACCGCGCAGGCATTCAACGCGGCAGTCTTCTGCGGGATGGTCTTTCAGGAGCTCTATCCCGATTCACCGTGGCGCTGGGTGGTCTGGACGGGGGGCATTGCCGCCGCGACGACGGTCGGCTTCCTCCGGGTTTACTCCGGGAAGCACTATCCGACCGATGTGCTTGCCGGGGCGCTCGCTGGGAGCCTCACCGGCTGGCTCATCCCGTTCCTCGCCAAGAAGCGCGATCTCCCGGTGACGATAATCCCCGGCGGCGCGGGTGAGGTGGGGTTGACGGTGGTGGGGAGGTTCTAGGGATGCGGGCAGGCAACAGTGTTTTTGACCGATCCCCGTTGTTCGGCCTCACGCTGGCCGCTTTTTTCCTTTCCGCCTGTGAGCCGGAACTGACCGGCGACGAACTGGTGTGGGTCGCGATACCGGCGGGCGGTTTCTTCATGGGGTGCTCCCTCGACGACACCGAATGCGACAAGGAGGACTGGGGCTACGACGAGACGCCGCGCCACTGGGTCGATGTCCCCGCCTTCGAGATGGCGCGCACCGAGACCACGCAGTACCAATACTGGAAAGTGA